>JBKJZR010000186.1:0-28725 GCA_046715035.1 Burkholderiales bacterium
ACCTGCTGCTGCTCGACGAGCCCACCAATCATCTCGACGTGACGAACATCGAATGGCTGGAGGATTTGCTTCGCGGTATCACGGCCAGCGTGCTGTTCGTGACGCACGACCGGCGTTTCCTGGACAACGTGACCACGCGGGTCATCGAGCTCGATCGCGGCCGCCTCGCGAGCTTCGCCGGCACGTATGCGGAGTATCGGCGGCGCAAGGATGAAATGCTGAGCGCGGAAGCGCAGCAGGATGAGAAGTTCGACAAGCTGCTCGCGCAGGAAGAGGTGTGGGTACGCAAGGGGATCGAGGCCCGCCGCACGCGCAACGAAGGCCGGGTGCGGCGGCTGGAGGCGCTGCGCACGGAACGCGCGGCCCGCCGCAACCGGCTGGGCGAGGTCAGTTTCAACGTGGCCGAGGGCGAGCGGTCCGGAAAACTGGTCGCCGAGCTTAAGCACGTGTCGAAGCGTTTCGACGGGAAAGCGGTCGTCAGCGATTTTTCGACCGTGATCCAGCGCGGCGACAAAGTCGGACTGATCGGCCCCAACGGCTGCGGCAAGACGACGCTGCTCAAGCTGATCCTCGGCGAGCTGCAGCCGGACCAGGGCACGGTGCGTCGCGGCACGAAGCTCGCCATCGCGTATTTCGACCAGTTCCGCGCCCAGCTCGACGAATCGGCGACGCTGGTCGAGGTGATCGCCCCGGGCGCCGATTTCGTGGAGATCGACGGCGCACGCAAGCATGTGATGACCTATCTGCGCGACTTCCTGTTTCCTCCCGCGCGTGCACGCGCGCTGGTGTCGAGCCTGTCGGGAGGGGAGCGCAACCGGCTGCTGCTGGCGCGCCTGTTCGCGCAGCCTGACAATGTGATGGTGCTGGACGAGCCGACCAACGATCTCGATATCGAGACGCTGGAACTGCTCGAAGCATTGTTGCAGGACTATTCGGGCACGCTCTTTCTGGTGAGCCATGACCGGCTGTTCCTCGACAATCTGGTGACGCAAACGATCGCCTTCGAGGGCGACGGCAAATTGGTGGAGAACGCGGGCGGCTACGAGGACTGGCGGCGCGCGCGCCAATTCCAGGTCGACGCCGGGCGCGCCGATACCGGCCGTGCCGCGAAAGCCCGCGCGCCTGCTGCGCGCCCGCGCGCGCCGGCGCCGACGCCGAATTTGACCCAGAAAGAGGCGCGCGAGCTCGCCGCGCTGCCCGATCGCATCGCTGCGCTGGAGCGCGCGCAGACGCGCTTGTCGCAACGGCTGGCAGAACCCGCCCTGTACCGCGGCGAACCCGCCGCGGTCAAGACGCTGCAGGCGGAGCTGGCGGCGGCTGAAGCCGAGCTGGCGCAGGCGTTGGCACGCTGGGAAGCGCTGGAAACGCGCCAGGCCGGCGCGCAGGCCCCGGCCAAATGACGCCGCCGCCGCGCTATGCCTGATTTCTGGCGCGGCTGTGGCTACGCGCTGCTCGGGCGCGATGCGGACGGACACTTGGTAGTGACCGACGACTACCTGCGCGCGTATTACCTGCGCTCGGAGCTCGCGCCGGTCGCCGAGTCGTGCGCCGACGAACGCGCGCTGCACGCGTCGCTGCTCGCTGAACCGCGGCGCACGGTTGACGAGGGCGTGCTGTCGCGTATCCGCGACGAGGACGCGCGCGAGAACTATCGCGTGATGCTGCGGTTTCGCGACCAGCTGCTCGCTGCCGCCTCGCTCGAGGCTTTTTATCACCGGCTGTTCCAGCACGATGTCGCCGTGCCGCCGCTGTTTGTCGACCAGACCGTGCAGGTCTTGCTGCGCAGCATCCTCGATGGCACCGAGGATGGCCTGCGCGCTCGCGCAGCAGAAGTGTTTTTCCGCACGCAGCGCGTCAGTCTGGACGCCGGGGCGATCAGGCTCGCCGACGAAGCAACGGTGCAGATGCACGCGGCCAGCGGCGGGCTGGGCCCGCTTGGCAAAATGCTCATCGAGACGCGGACCCCGCCGCGCACCGTCGAGCTGGACGTGCTGGACGCGGCCACACAGGCGGAGTACTGGCGGCGCGACGAGCGCTTCGACACGGTGCTGAGCCTCAACCGCGCCCATCCGGGCTGTGCCGCGTTTTGCCGCGTGCTCGAGGCGTGGGTCATGCATTTGCACGGCACGCCCGTCACGATCGAGCCGGTGGCCGAGATCCCCGACGAGGAGTGGTTCTGGCACGTCGGGCTCGACGTCGAGGCCAGTGCTATCCTCAACCGGATTTATAATGGTGCGGAGCCTGATACGGAACAGCTGAAACGCATAATCGGTCTTTACCGGATGGAATTCAGCAATCCTTCCGACGTGCGCACCGAAATGGCCGGCAAGCCGGTATTCCTCGGCATGGCGGTCTCATCGGATCATCAGCTGCGCATGAAACCGCAAAATTTGCTCGTGAATCTGCCCCTGGCGAGGCGCGCATGATCACGGCGGCTGCCCGGCGATTTCAGGAGATCGTGGCGGGCGACGACGACGCCATCGATCTTGCCGAAGCTGCGCTGCTGATCGCCAGTGAGGAATACCGCGATCTCGACATAACGGCGTATCTCACCCGGCTGGAACAGATGGCGTCGACGCTGAAGCGCAGGCTGCGCCCGGACATCAGCCAGGCCGATACGATCATAGCGCTCAACCGTTACCTGTTCGACGAGCTTGGTTTCAGCGGCAACGCTGCCGATTATTACGATCCGCGCAACAGCTTTCTCAACGACGTGCTCGACCGCAAGCGCGGCATTCCGATCACCCTCGCCGTGGTCTATATCGAGGTCGGGCGTCGGCTCGGACTGCCATTGCAGGGCGTGTCGTTTCCAGCGCATTTCCTGGTGAAGTGCCAATTGCGCGAAGGCACGGTGGTGCTCGATCCGTATGCCAAAGGGGTATCGCTCAGCCTCGATGAATTGCGGCAGCGGGTCAAGAGTCTGCGCAGCGGCGCGGAGCCGCCGGAGTCGATTGTGGCGGGAATGCTTGCCGCCGCGGGCAACAAGGATATTCTCCTGCGCATGTTGCGCAATCTGAAAGCGATTTACTCCCATCACAAAGACTGGGTGAAAGCGCTGAGCGCGACGGACCGCATCATCACGATCGTGCCGCAACTGGCGGAGGAATACCGCGACCGGGGCATGATCTACCTGCAGCTCGAATGCTTCCGCGCTGCATTGTTCGACCTGCAGGCTTATCTCAAGATGCTGCCGGAGGCGCAAGACGCGGAAAGCGTCCGCCACAAGGTGCTCGAGGCCCAGGCGGTGGCATCACGGCTGAACTAGCGGCAGCTGCCGCAGTTGCCTTGCTGCTGCGGGGGGCGGCCGGACACGCCATTGACTTTCGTGAGCGTCTCAGACCGGCGGTGCGACATCGGCGATCATGATCGTCAGCGGCTGGCGTAAAGCGCCCCCTTACCTGCTGCTGACGCTGACCGCGTTGTTCTGGTCAGGCAACGCGGTGCTGGCACGGGGGCTGCACGAATTGCTGCCGCCCGTGGCGATGGCTTTCTGGCGCTGGAGCCTGGCCGCGTTGCTGCTGCTGCCATTCGTGCTGCGGCCGATGTACCGGCAGCGCGCGCTGCTGCGCGCAAACTGGGCGCGGCTGATGCTGCTCGGGGCATTGGGGGTGGCGAGCTACAACACGTTCCTGTATGCGGCTTTGCAGACCACGACCGCGACCAATGGCGTGCTGATCAATTCAGTGACACCCCTGCTCATCGCATTGCTGGGCTGGGTGTTGTTCAGGGTGGCGCTTGGACGCCGCCAGCAGATCGGCATTGTGCTGTCGTTCGCGGGAATGATCGTCATCGTCAGCCGGGGCGACGCCGCGGTGCTCGCCGAGCTCGACGTGAACCGCGGGGACTTTCTGCTGATCGGCGCTGCGTTGACATGGTCGCTGTATACGGTGTTGCTGCGCTGGCGTCCGGCAGGTATCGGCGCAGCGGCATTCCTGGGTTCGACGGTGCTGAGCGGTGCAGTGCTGCTGCTGCCGCTGTATCTGTTCGAGACCGCAGGCGGCCGCAGTGCGATATGGAACGGGGCGTCGGTCGCGGGCATGATCTACTTTGCCGTGTTCCCGTCCGTGCTCGCCTATTCGTTCTGGAATCGGGGGGTGCAGCAGGTCGGCGCCAACCGCGCGGCGTTTTTCCTGTACCTGATTCCGGTGTTCGGCGTCGCACTTGCGGTGACGTTCCTGGGCGAGCGCCTGCAGATGTTTCATCTGGCGGGGGCGTCGTTGATATTCAGCGGCATCTATCTGGCGACTGCGCGCGCCCAGTCCGGCACCTCGCCGCGGTGATCGCTGCGCCACCACCCGCGAGCAGGTGCGGCCACCACTCGCCACGGTTTTCGCAGGGCCACGTTATACTGCTGCACCCGCGTCCCGGGCGAAGTTCCGGGCACAAGCGGCGGGCGACCAGGGAGGCGCGCGGTGGACAGTTATCTGTGGTGGGCGGTCGTGGGCATTGCCCTCGTCGTCGTCGAGGTTCTGACTGGAACGTTTTATCTGCTCGTCATCGGCATCGCCGCTTTTGCGGGCGCGGCCGCTTCCTACCTGGGATATTCTTTCTGGGTGCAGACGGTGCTCGCCGCGGGGGTCGCAGTGGTCGGCGTCATCCTGGTGAACCGCTACCGCATCACGCAGGCCGCAACGCCGTCGGGCAATCAGCTCGACACGGGGCAAAGCGTGGTCTTCGAGTCATGGCTCAGCGAACCGGACCGCACCGCGCGCGTGCGCTACCGCGACGCGACGTGGGAGGCGCGAGTGCTCGACGCAGTGCCAGTGCGCGCGGGCCAGGCGCTCTACATACAGCGCATCGACGGAAACACCTTGTATGTATCCGCGGCGCGACCAGTTTAAAGTCCCGCTGCGCAGGCTTGCCGCGACCTTAGTCACCGCCCCCCAACAGTTCACGGAGGTACCCATGATCGCCAAACTCATCGTCGTCATCATTCTGACGGGGGCGCTGATCGCATTCGATCGAGCCGCGTACGCGGTGCCATTTTTCATCATCGCATTCGGCATCGTGCTCGCACTCGAGTCGATCAAGGTGGTGCCCCAGCAGCAGGCATGGGTGGTCGAGCGCTTCGGCAAATTCAGCGCGGTGCTCGAGCCGGGCCTCAACGGGATATGGCCTTTTTTCGACCGGGTCGCCTACAAGCATTCGCTGAAGGAGGTCCCGCTCGACGTCTCGGAGCAGGTGTGCATCACCCGGGACAACACCCAACTCGGCGTCGACGGCATCATCTACTACCAGGTCACCGATCCGCGCCTGGCGTCGTATGGATCCTCGAATTACATTTCGGCCATCACGCAGCTGGCGCAGACGACGCTGCGTTCGGAGATCGGCAAGATGGAGCTCGACAAGACCTTCGAAAGCCGCGACGAGATCAACCGGCAGGTGGTCGCGGTGCTCGACGAAGCGGGGCGCACCTGGGGCGTGAAAGTGCTGCGCTACGAGATCAAGAATCTGACGCCGCCCGAAGCGATACTGCGCTCCATGCAGGCGCAGATCACTGCCGAGCGCGAGAAGCGCGCGCTGATCGCCAAATCGGAGGGTCAGCGCCAGGAGGAAATCAACCTGGCCGACGGCGAGAAGCAGGCTGCCGTCCTGAAGTCAGAAGGGGACAAGACTGCTGCGATCAACCGCGCGCAGGGTGAGGCGGCGCGCATACAGCTCATCGCTGACGCCACTGCGACGGCGATTGCAACGGTTGCCGCCGCCGTCAGTTCGCCGGGCGGAACTCAGGCGGCGAATCTGGATGTGGCCAAGCTCTACATCAATGCTTTCGACAATCTGGCGCGCACGAATAACACGCTGATCATCCCGAGCAACGTAGCGGACGTGGGTGCCCTGGTCGCCTCGGCGATGACGGTGCTTAACCGCGTGGAAGCGGCGACAGGCGCCGCGCCGCTGGTCAAAGCCTGAGGAGCGGCGCAATAAAAAAGGCCGCGCTCATGGCGCGGCCTTTGTGCTGAGGAGGCTGACGAGCTAGATCGCCGCCGGGAATTCTTCGGCAGTCGCACTGCCGGCGGCACGCGGCTCCGCGACAGGTCTCTCCACCGGCTGCGCTTCTTTAGCCGCGCCCGATGGCTTCCTGGGTTCGTCGGCTTCGCTGCGCGGCTTGGTCTTGATTTCGGGCAGATCGTCGTCCTTGGTCGGCGGCGGGTTGCCGTCGTATACCAGGTTGCGCCGGCGCTGCAGATAAGCATCGCGCTGGAACTCGTAAGGATCGAGCGCAGCCTCGTCGAGGATCTTGGTCGAATCGAGCAGATTGGCGCGCGTGTTGAGCAGGTTCAACCCCCACAGCGAATTGCGTGTACGGTTGTCATGACGCCAGATCCAGCGTATCGGGTCCAGGTACGTGTCGACGACGCGGCCCACTGTGTCGCGAAACGAGCTCGGGCCGAACAGCGGCAGCTGCAGGTACGGACCATCGCCGATTCCCCAGAAGCCGAGGGTCTGCCCAAAATCCTCGTTGTGTTTCTCGAGGCCGATCTCGGTTGCGACATCGAACAGGCCGGCGAGTCCGATCGTGCTGTTGAGCGCGATGCGGCCGGTGTCGGACAGGGCATGTCCCAGCTTGCCCTGCAACAGGTTGTTGAGCGCGGTGAGAATGTCGTACAGATTGCTGAAGAAGTTGGTGACGCCGGTGCGCACGAACTGCGGCAACACGCCCCGATACAGCGTCGCCGCTGGCTTCAGCAATACCTTATCGAGACCGTCATTGACGCGGTAGACCACGCGGTTCATCGGCTCCAGTGGATCGCGCGGATTGTTCGTGCTGGCGCAGCCACCCAGCAACATGAGGAGCGTCAGCCCCGCCAGAAATGAAGCGCGGAGCCGCGTTGGAAGCAATGTCATGGAATGGGTCCCGCGGTTCTTGTGGAGGCGATTTTTGCCATTATAACAAGCCTTTCGGGCAAAAACCATCGTTGCCCAGCGAAGCTGTGGCAGGATTCACGCGCAGTTTGTCTACTCGATTTTCGTTTGCGACTTCTTGCGGATTTCGTTGAGCGTAGCCTGAGTCGCCGACAGCAGCGGCCCGCCGAGGCCGACCGCGCGCTCAGCGGCAGCCAATGCTTCCCGCAACATCCCGCGATCGGCTAGCACCTGGGCCAGATTGTTGAGTGCGCTCGCCGAATCGGGATGCTCCGCGGCGGCGCGGCGGAAGGCGGCTTCCGCAGTCGCCATATCACCCAATGCGTAAGCGGTGTTGCCGCGGCCCATCTGGCCCGCGAGACTTCCCGGCCAGCGCTTCAGCAGGGCGTTGTAGGCGATATGGGCATTTTTTGTCTGGCCAATGCGCTCGAGCGCCACCACGGCGCTCGCAAAACGGGTTTCCGTGGCAGTGGCCGGTACACGATCGGGGGGCACGACAATCATCGCCCAGTGGCCGTCGTCTTTCCACACATATTCGAAGACGCCGAACGGCATCGTTTGACGCGCCTTCAGGCCCGAGCGCCGGATCAGCTCGCTCGCCTCGAGATCGTAGCCATTGACGACGGCATAGTGCCACTTGGGAAAAATCCTGAAACCGTAATTCTCGAGCACGATGACCGGCGTTCCGGCAGCGACTTCGCGCAGCACGTCGGTCAGCTGCGGCTCGAGCTCGTACGCGATCATGCCGTGCCGGCGTGCGGCGACCAGCATTTCGATCTGCAAGCTGCCCCTGCGGGCGGGAATGTAAACCTGATCGATCAGCGACTCCGGAGTAACAGCGCCGCCCGCGGCATTGAGCGCCATCGCGAGCGCGGCCGGTCCGCACTGATACTCGTCCTGCGCAAAGAAAGGAACTTCGGCGAGCTCGACTTTGGCCGGCAGTCCCGCCAAGGGCTGGTCACGCAATGCACTCGACTGCGGCAGGATGACGGCACAGCCGCCCAGCAGCGACAACAGAAACACAAAGCCCGCCAGACAGCGGGCTTTGGTGCGGCACATGAGGCTGCGAGGAGGCTGGCTTAGCGTCGGTACCACACGAACCAGACGATGATGGCGATGACAATGACGGCGATGATCCAGCCGCTGTTGGCGCCTGCCGGCAATGCGTCGATCTTGCCCGCGACCCGGTTGACTTCTTCCTCCGTCATGGCATTTACCCGATCCTGCGCGGTTGATGCCGTGAGGCCGAGCGCTTCGAATTGCTTCATGACATCGGCGCGGCTCACGAAATCGCGGACCTTATCGCGGTTCGCCTGATCCTGTGCGCTTGCCACAACCTGATCGGTGCCGACCATGCCTGCCTGTGCCGAGAACGGCAGGACCATCATCGTTACGATCAACAACCGGCTAATCAACTTTGACAAGAACTTCATACAACCCCCCATCGATAGAGTAAAAAACATAATACACCCGAAAAAGCACCGGTACGTGCTGACCCGGGCCTATCTCCTTATAGCGCCGCATAAATGGCCGCGTCAAGGGCGCAATCCGCATCGACCGGCAGGACTGTCGTATTGTAAGAAATGCTGTTGGTTTTTTACCACTGGCGCGACACGTGCGCGGCGCGTGGCGATTACGCTGCAAATCGCTGCGGCGTCTAGCTTGCAATCGCCGACCGAGATGCCCAGGTGCGGGCAGGTGCCCGACTCCCCAATGCTATAATTTGCCGCCGCTCCAGCAGCGATCTCTGTGAGGACTACCCCCATGTTGACTAAAGTCAAACCCGCGCTGCAGCTCAAGGACATGAGCCTGTTTCGACAGCAATGCTACATCGACGGTACCTGGGTCGATGCGGACAACAAGGCCACGCTGGCGGTCCACAATCCGGCCGACGGCGCCCAGATCGGCACGGTGCCGAACATGGGTGCTGCCGAGACCCGGCGCGCGATCGAAACTGCCAATGCCGCATGGCCGGCGTGGCGGGCCAAGACCGCGAAGGAGCGCGCGGTGATATTGCGCAAGTGGTTTGACCTGATGATGGCCAATCAGGAGGACCTTGCGGTGTTGATGACCACGGAGCAGGGCAAGCCGCTTGCCGAATCGAGGGGCGAGATCGCCTATGGGGCGTCGTTCATCGAATGGTTTGCCGAAGAGGGAAAGCGCATTTATGGCGACGTCATTCCGCAGCACCAGGCGGACAAGCGCATCGTCGTGCTCAAGCAGCCGATCGGCGTCTGCGCCGCCGTGACGCCGTGGAACTTTCCCAACGCGATGATTACGCGCAAGGCCGGACCCGCACTTGCCGCGGGCTGCACGATGATCATCAAGCCCGCCAGCTATACGCCGTATTCGGCATTTGCGCTGTGCGAGCTCGCCGCGCGTGCGGGCATACCCGATGGGGTGCTCAGCGTGATCACCGGCGCGTCCGGCCCTATCGGCAAAGAGCTCACGACCAATCCGATCGTGCGCAAGTTCACGTTTACGGGCTCGACCGAAATCGGCAAGCAGCTGATGGCGCAGTGCGCATCGACGGTCAAGAAAGTGTCCCTCGAGCTCGGCGGCAACGCGCCGTTCATCGTGTTCGACGATGCCGATATCGACGCCGCAGTCGAGGGCGCGATGGTCTCCAAGTTTCGCAATACGGGTCAGACCTGCGTCTGCGCGAATCGGCTGTTCGTGCAGGAGAGCGTCTATGAAAAATTCGCCCAGAAGCTGGGCGACCAGGTCGCTGCGATGAAGGTCGGCAACGGCCTGGAGGACGGCGTGTCGCAAGGCCCGCTGATCGACATGAAGGCGGTAGAGAAGGTCGAGGAACACGTTGCCGATGCGCTTGGCAAAGGTGCACGCGTGGTGACGGGCGGCAAGCGCCATGCCAAGGGAGGAACCTTCTTCGAGCCCACGGTCCTCGCGGACGTGAATACCAGCATGAAAGTGACCCACGAGGAGACTTTCGGGCCGGTCGCGCCGCTCTTTCGCTTCAAGACCGAGCAGGAGCTGATTGGACTCGCCAACGACACCGAATACGGACTCGCGTCGTACTTCTATAGCCGTGACATCGGCCGCATCTGGCGCGTTGCAGAGGCCCTTGAATACGGTATCGTCGGCATCAACGTCGGGATCATCTCGAACGAGGTCGCGCCCTTCGGCGGCATCAAGGAATCGGGAATCGGACGCGAGGGCTCGAAATACGGTATCGAAGAGTTCCTTGAGGTGAAGTACCTCTGTCTGGGCGGCATCGACAAGTAGACCACAAGGCCGGTCGGGCGAGATACCGAGCGGAATATCCGCGTTCGCTTCCGTGTCGCCGCGCATCTGCGCCGCACGGCGCGTTCGCCGATGCAGCGGCACGGTGCCGGAGACTGGTAACATCGCTGCTTCTAATGGGAGGGCGCGGTGTACGAGGGCTTTGAAACCTTCGATCTTCAGACCAGCGATGCCGAGGTCAAGATCCATGGCGTCGTCGGCGGCAAGGGGGCTCCGGTCCTGCTGATCCACGGCAATCCGCTCACCCACGTGCATTGGCACATCGTCGCGCCCCGGCTGGCAGAGCATTTTACCGTCGTGGCGGCCGACCTGCGCGGGTACGGCGACAGCTCCAAGCCGCGCGGGTCGAGCGACCACAGCAACTACTCGTTCCGGCGCATGGCACAGGACCAGGTCGACGTCATGCACGAGCTGGGTTTCGCGAGATTCTGCGTCGCCGGACATGACCGTGGAGCGCGCACGGCATATCGCATGGCACTTGACCACCCGGACACAGTGCTCAAACTGTGCAGCATAGACATACTGCCGACGCATCACGTGTGGACGCACGTTTCCCGCGAATGGTTTCTCAATTCCTATCACTGGAGCTTCATGGCGCAGCCGTACGATTTCCCGGAACAGCTGCTGGCGGGGAAGGAAGAGTATTACATTCGGCTGAAGCTCGACTCGCAGGGACTCGGCAAAGGCGGCATCAGCGCGCAGACGCTGCAGGAGTATATCCGGTGTTGCACGCCGGAGAATATCCACGGTGTTTGCGAAGACTATCGCGCAGCCGCTACCATCGATCTCGAGATGGACACGCGCGACTTCGAAGCGGGGCAGAGAATATCGTGTCCGGTGCTGGTGCTCGTCGGCGGCAAAAGCCACACCTCCCGGTTCTATGGCGTCGCCGACGCATGGTCGAATTACGTGACCAATCTCGTGGGCTGTGTCGCTTTGCCGTGCGGGCACTATCCGGCGGAGCAGGCGCCGGAGGAAACGTACGCAGAGTTGCTCGCTTTCTTCAGGGGTTGATCAGCACCGCGCCTGGGCTGGACAGGCCTGTCTTCTCCAGGGCGGCAGCCAAGACGGTAACGAAATCATCGACGGCAGCTGCTAAAATCGGGCGACCGCGCGCCTGCCAGAACGATAATCGGAGACCGACGCATGCACAATCCTGACTTTCTGATCGAACCGGACGAACTCAAGGCCGCCCTGGCCAAGACACTCGTGCTCGATACGCGCGAAGACGGCGCGTACGAACGGGGTCATATCCCGGGCGCACTGCCGTTTTCGACGTACGGCGCTTTCGTTCCCAGCACGTCCCTCGAGGGCATGGCCGCATTCGCCAAGGACATGGCCGGTCGCTTTAGTATGGTGGGCGCAACGCGCGAACGCCCCATCGTCGTCTACGATGACGAGACGGGAATGCGCGCGGCCCGCGAACTGTGGATTCTCCAGTATCTCGGTCATCGCAATGCGCGGTTGTTGCACGGCGGATTCAGGCAGTGGGTCGCCGAACGCGGAGCATCGGTCAAGGACTCGGAAATCGCTACCGTGCGCGCCAAGCGTTTTCAGGTGCAGGTTTCGTCTGGAGGGCTCGCCGGCGCACAGGAGGTTTGCCGCCGCGCGGGAAATGCCAACTTCGCGCTCATCGACGTGCGCAACGAATTGGAATGGGCCGGCAAGGACGATACGCCCTGTTGCGCGAGACGTGGCCGCATCCCTAACGCCGTCCATATCGAGTGGACCGACTTTTTCGACAACGGCCGCTTCAAATCACCGGCCGGGATCCGCCAGGTGCTGGTAGCGCAGCGCATCAATCCCGAGGTCGAATTGGTTGCCTATTGTCATCGGGGCGCACGCTCGGCGGCCGTCTATTTCGCGCTGCTCTATGCCGGCTTCACCGCGGCACGTAATTTCATCGGCTCTTGGCACGAGTGGTCGGCGCGCAGCGATCTGCCCATTGAAATCGGGTAGTGCCGCCAGCGCGGTGACGCCAACGCAATCGCTTGCCCATGCACATGTTGGTCCGCCCGCTGATTCAGCGCTGCGCCACATGCTCATCAAAACCCGGCCCGGGACACGCGTTACACGGTTTTGCTTTGCTAGACGCGATGAGCGTCTGAAGTTCAATCGGCGCGGGCGCCGGAATCCTTGACGACCTTGGCCCATTTGGCGATTTCGGACTTGATGTAGGCACCAAACTGCTCCGGGGTGCCCGGCGCGGGATCCAGTCCCTGATTGAACAAGAACTCCTTGACCTCGGGCATCGCCAACACTTTCTTCACCTCGGTGTTGAGCCGCATGATGATCGGCCGCGGCGTCCCCGCGGGTGCGAGCAGGCCATACCAGTTATTGGCGTCGAAGCCGGGCAGGCCGGACTCCGCGATAGTCGGAATACTCGGCATCAGCGCCGAGCGCTTGATGGTGGTCACGGCAACGCCTTTGATCTTGCCACTCTTGATGTGGGGCACCGCGCTCGCCGCGGTCGCAAACACGAGCTGTACCTGACCGGCGATCAGATCGACCATCGCGGGGCCGCCGCCTTTGTACGGCACATGCGTCATCTTCACGCCCGCCATAGAGCTGAACAGCTCGCCGGCGAGGTGCCCGGTGCCGCCCACCCCCGAAGATCCGTAGTTGAGCGGCTTCGCCTTGGCCAGCGCGATCAATTCCTTGACCGAGGCCGCAGGCACGGAAGGGTTCAGCGACAGGATGTTGGTCGAGTCGACGGCCTGAATGATCGGCGCGAAGTCCCGCACCGAATCGAACGGCAGCTTGGTCCGATAGAGGCTGGGGTTGATTGCCAGTGCCGCAATGGTACCCATCAGCAGGGTATAGCCGTCGGGAGGGGCGCGCGCGACGAGCTCGGTCGCGATATTTCCGGCAGCGCCGGCGCGGTTATCGATGATCACCTGCTGGCCGAGCAATTCAGTGAGCCTGTTCGCGATCGCGCGGGCCGTGGTGTCGGTGCCGCCGCCCGGGGCAAAGCCCACGATCATGCGGATCGGCTTCGTCGGATACTCGGCGGCATAAGCCGCAGGGACGAGCAGGTATGACACGGCAGCGGCGAGCATGGCGCCCGCCAATGCGACGCCGCGCTGATGGGAATAGAAGCTGAACATTTTCCCTCCGGTGTTATCTTCTGCCACAGCAACGCCTACGGGGCTCACTTCGTTGACGCTCGATCAGTCGGGTTTGGCACCCGAGGCTTTGATGACCTTTGCCCACTTGCTGAGTTCTGACTTGATGTAAGCGCCAAACTGCTCCGGCGTGCTGGGTGCCGGCTCGAGGCCCTGGGAAAAGAACAGCTCTTTGAGGTCGGGTGCGCTGAGCGCTTTGATGATTTCCGTGTTGAGCTTGGCGATGATGGGCTGAGGCGTCTTGGCCGGAACGACCACGCCATACCAGTTGTTGGCGTCGTAGCCCTTGAGCCCGGACTCGGCGATGGTCGGCAGGTCGGGCATGATCGTTGAGCGCTTGAGCGTCGTCACCGCGAGCCCGCGGATCTTGCCGGACTTGATATGCGGCACGGCGGTTGGCGGGGTCGCGAACACGAGATTGACCTGCCCGCCGATCAGCTCGATCATCGCCGGCCCGCCGCCCTTGTACGGCACGTGCGTGAGCTTGGTCCCGGCGAGCGTATCGAACAGAACTCCGGCGAGGTGCCCCGTGCCGCCGACCCCGGACGAGCCGAAGGTCAGCTGGCCGGGCTTGGCTTTCGCCAGAGCGACCAGCTCTTTGACGGATTTCACGGGTACGCTCGGATGGGCAACCAGGATGTTGCTCTGATTGACGGCCTGTGAAACGGGTGCGAGGTCCTTGAGCGGATCGAAAGTCAGGTTGCCGTACAAGGTCGGGTTGATCGCGAGCGCAGCGATGGTGCCCATCAATATGGTGTAACCATCGGGTGGCGCCTTGGTCACGAGCTCGGTGGCGATATTTCCGCCAGCCCCGCCGCGATTATCGACAATGATCTGCTGGCCCATCGATGCCGACATCTTCTGCGCGACTGCGCGCGCCGTGGTGTCGGTTCCGCCACCGGCCGCAAAGCCCACCAACATGCGTATCGGCTTGACCGGGTAATCCGCCGCTGCCGCGGGGAGCAAGGTGAGCGCAGCGAAGCCGGCGAAGACCCCGATGGGCAGTGTGTTGCAGCGGATGCGCTTCAGTGGCATGAACATCTTCGTATCCCCGGGTCGATGTGGATGGGCGATTATACCGGCAGCGTCGGCCGCAAATCAGTGCAGCCGGGCCGACGCCATCTTGATGGCGATGCGCAGCGCATGCTCGAGCGCGCCGGTATCCGCCTTGCCGAGCCCGACGATGTCGAAGGCGGTGCCATGGGCGGGCGTGGTGAAGACGGTCTTGAGGCCCGCAGTGACCGTCACGCCCTTGTTGAAGCCCAGCAGCTTGGTCGCGATCTGGCCCTGGTCGTGGTACATCGCCACGACGCCGTCGTATTCGCCTTTCAGCGCCTTGAGGAAAATCACGTCGGACGATACCGGTCCCGCGCAGTCGACGCCGCTCGCGCGCACCTTGTCGACCGTGGGCTTGATGATGCGAATCTCCTCGTCGCCGAACAGTCCCCCTTCGCCGCTGTGCGGGTTGAGCGCCGCCACCGCGATGCGCGGCCGGCTGATGCCGGTGGCGCGCAGCATCCCGTCGGCGAGATGGATGGCGGAGGTGATGCGCTCGGGCGTGATCAGGGCGATCGCATCGCGCAGCGCGATATGCGAGGTGACGCGAAACGTCGCGAATTCCTTGATCACGTTCATCTCGCCGAAAAATCCCGAGTGGTGCGTGAGCGCGGCGAACATCTGGTGCTCGTCGTGGAACTTCCAGCCGCCGCGATGCAGCGCGGCCTTGTTGAGGGGCGCAAAGCATATGCCGTCGAGCTTGCCGCCGAGCGCAAGATCGATCATGTACTTGAGCGTTTCGCCGGTGAGCCTGCCCGATTCCGGCGAAACCGCGCGGCGCTCGATCGCCGCAGGATCGATGTTGGCAAGGTCGATAAGCGGCAATGCATCCCGCGACCAATCGATCGCATCGACGTCAGGATAGGCCTTCCAGTCGAGCTTCACGCCGGCATCGTTGCAGCCCAGCGCTAGCACGCGCGCATCACCGATGACGGCGATCCGGGCGTCGCGCCTGAACATCCCCGAGGCGAGCACCTTGGCGCTGATTTCAGGGCCAATGCCGGTCATGTCGCCCAGCATCAGCCCAAGGGTCGGAACGTTTATCGTCATGATCTTCCTTTATCGAATGTTGGCCGGCGCCGTCGCGCGCGGCGCCAGCACCGGCCACCCGCAGCGCCGGCGCGCGCCGTCCGCCGGAGATTTCCGGGATAGCAGGTCGAGGCTCATCTGCGCCGCCTGGCACCGGGCGGGGTCCGTCGCTTCGCTGCGCGCTGCGCGGACGCACTTCGTTTTGCTTGCTTGGCGCGCTTTGCTGGCGCTCCGAGTAGCCGCGTGAGGCTCTGGATATTCTTCAGCTTCTCCAGGTCGAGAACGAGATCGAGGATTTTTTCGGCGTGCGCGGCAGGCAGCTTCCCCCACGCCGCGCATTCGCGGAACTTGGCGGCGAGCTCGTCATCGCTCAGCGGATGGGCGGGACTGCCCTTGCCGAAATCGGCTCTGCCGCTCACGGTGCGTCCGTCTTTCAGCTCGATCTCGATCAAGGTCGTCATTTTTTCGTAGCCTGCCGCTTCCGCGGCCGGATCGACGCGGAAATCGATCTTGTCGATCATCGCCCGCACGTCCGGGCGGTTGACGACGGCATCGGTGAATTCCGCGAGTCCGGCGCGCCGCCGCAGCAGCAGAATAGCCATGCAGAACTGCATGCTGAACTTCGCCTGCAGCTCGTTGACCGGACGGTTGTGGATGAGGGTGTTGATGTTCTGGCGATTCACGCCGACGGTAACCTTTTTGACGGCTGCGGGCTTGATGTCGTGGGCGAGGATGAGATCGAGCATCAATCCCATGCCCGGATGCGTGAGCGAGCCGCTCGGATGCGGCTTGATCGATACGCCGGGGTATTCGAAGGTCCACGGGCGGCCGAGCTTGTCCTGGAGCGCCTGCGGATCGTAGCCGCCGCCTGCCGCTTTGAAAAAGCCGCGACCCGCCTCGAGTATGATCGGCGTCGCCGTGAATCCGAGCTTGGCGAACTCGGCTGCGACCACGCCGCTTTCGCAGGCGCGGCCCGCGTGGAATGGTTTCATCATCGTGCCGAAGTTCTCGCGCAGCCCCGCGGCCTGGCTGGCGGCGATGCCGAGCGTGCGGCGCGTCTGCTCGCGGTCGAAGCCGAGCATGCGTGCCGCCCCCGCGCCGGCGGCGAGCGCGCCTATGGTGGCTGTCGAATGGAAGCCATCCTGGTAGTGGCGCGGATCGATCGCTTCGGCGATCTTGGTCTCGACCTCGACGGCGATCTGGTATGCCGTCAGCACGTCGCGGCCCGAGCGCGCGTCGCGCTCGCCGAGCGCAAGCACCGGCGGCAATGCGGGGGCGGTCGGATGCGTGAGCAATCCGTACACGCGGTCCTTGGCCACCGCAAGCTGGGTGTCGTCGTAGTCGTCGGCGTGGATGGCCACCCCATTGGCGAATGCAGCGAACCGGGCAGGCATCCTGAGGCCGGTGCCGATCACCGTGCTGCCTTTGGCGGACTCGCAACCGAGCGACCTGAGGTGAGCACGCACGATGCGTCCGGATTCGGCGACGCTGCCTGCAAGGGCAAGGCCGAGACCGTCGAGTATCGAGCGTTTGCCGAGATGCGCGACGTGCGGGGGTATGTCCGCGTCGCGGGTATCGACGATGAAGTCGGCAACATAAGCGGTGATCGATGGTGGGGCGGAACGCGGCATTGGGGCTGGTGGCGCTGCATCGTGTTCTGGGGCTCGCATCGGCCGGTGCCACGTTTGAGTGTGGTTAGGTCCAACGAGGACGTCACCCATGCAGCACTTTTGTTACTGTAATAGCACAAACCTCGGTGTTAGCCAAATACGCAGCGCGGCGAGTACGCGCACTCCGCTGCCGTCTTGACCCTGCGCTCGGCCGCACGTTAACCTCCGCGGCAGTCGCAACCTTGCGATCGAGGAACGAAGTCATGCGCACCGGTAATCGCATCCGTCAGCTGCTCGCCGCGGGCAAAACAGTTGCGGGCGTCATCGTGTTTACCGGCAGCCCGATGGTGGTCGAGCTGATGGCTGCGGGCGGCATGGATTTCGTCATCATCGACATGGAGCACAGCGCGCTCGATCTCGATCGCGCCGGCCATCTGATCCGCGCGGCGGACGCGGCGCAGATCACGCCTTTCGTGCGCGTTCCGGGCGTCGATGCCGCGCTGATCATGAAGCTGCTGAATCTCGGCGCCGCGGGCATCGTGCTTCCGCATGCCAATCGCAATAACTGCGCCGCGTTGCTGCAGGCGATGCGCTACGCGCCGATGGGCGAGCGGGGGGCGTGCCAGATCACGCGCGCTGCAGGCTATGCGCGCGGCGGCTGGGATGCCTATGCGGAACGGGCGAATCGGGAGCTGATGGCGATCGCATTGATCGAGGAGCAGAGCAGCCTCGCCGACTTCGAGGCGCTCGCCGCGATGCCCGGACTCGACGCCTATTTTGTCGGACCCACCGATCTGTCGATCTCGCTCGGTGTTCCCGGCGCGACGTTCGACGAGCCCAGGATGAGCCAGGCGCTCGACAGCGTGGTGGCTGCAGCGCGCAGGCACGGCAAGTACGCGATGACGCTGATCGGCAACAACCTCGACGTCGAATACGGCCGCCGCATCGCCGCCCGGGGCGTGCAGCTGATCGTGCTCGGCACCGACGGAGACCTGTTCGTCGATGCGATTCGGCGCATGGCAGGCATCAAGGACTGACGGCGCATCGCTTGCCGAGTTGCTGCGCGCGTGGCTTCAGCCCTGGGTGCTGTTGCGCGAGCGGCGCCGGTAGCCCGATGAAACGCGCTCGAGCAGCAGTTTACCGTTGCAGGTTTTCCCCCGTCTTCCCAGACTAAGCGGACAAATGAATAAGAAGCTCATCATCACGGTGCGGGTCAACGAATACATGTCGCGCGACGTCAACGGGCACGTGCCGTTTACGCCCGACGAGATTGCCGAAACCGCTGCCCAATGCCGCGCGGCCGGCGCCTCGATCATTCACTTCCATGCGCGCAATCCCGATGGGAGTGCCGCGCATGCGCCGGAGATGTACGCCGAAATCGTCGCCAGGATACGCGAGCGGACCGACATCCTGATCGATTCGACGCTCGGGCAGATCACGGTCAAGGAAGACGAAAACCGACTCGCGCACATCAGGCTCATGGGACAGAAAAGCAAGACGCGGCCCGACTTCGCGGCGGTCGACACCGGCAGCAGCAACATCGATGCCTACGATCCGGTCGCGAAACGCTTCAGGACGCTCGACAAGGTCTATCTCAACAGCACCGAGACCTGTTTGTTCCTGGCCAGGGGCATGACGGCCGCCGGCGTGAAACCGCATCTGTCGGTGTGGGCGGTGCCGTTCGTGCGCATGGTCGACGCGTTCCTCGACATGGGTGCGGTGCGGGAGCCCGCGTATGTGCAGTGCGTGCTGGCCGAGGGCGGCATCGTCGGCGCGCACCCGTGCACCCCCCGCGGGCTCGCGGCGCTGATCGACTTCATGCCTGCCAACCGGCGTATCGAATGGACGGTGTGCTGCAAGGAGGGCAATCTTTTCAACGTCGCTCAGCTAGCGCTGGAACGCGGCGGGCATCTGGCGCCGGGCATCGGCGATTATCCGTATGCAGAGCTTGGCTGCCCCACCAATGCCGCGCTGGTGCGGCGCTGCGCTGAGCTGGGCATGGCGGCAGGACGCGAACCCGCGACCACCGACGAAGCGCGCGACATGCTGGGCATAGCGCAAGGCTGATGCATTGACTGCCGTTCCAGCCGCAGGCTGCGGGACGTTTTGAGCGAGGGTCGGCGCGTCGTCATATTCCGGCGGGTGACCCGGGAACGGCCGTCTGCCAGAGAATCCCTGCTAAAATACGACGCGCAGCAGTTCCCGCAGCGTCAGGACAATTCCGGTTGGGAGGTAGCGATGGGATACACGATCGCCGAGAAGATACTCGGCGCGCACGCGGGTGGCGCGCCTGCGCGCGCGGGAGATGTCGTCGTTGCACGCATCGATTTTGCGATGATCCACGATGCACGCGCGTCGAACGCGCTCAAGATGATCGCGAAATCCGGGATCAAGTCGCTGCCGTTTGCGGCGAACACCGCGCTGGTGCTCGATCACTATTCGCCGCCCCCCACGATCGATGCCGCCAACGTTCACACCGCAATGCGCGCGTTCGCGGCGCAGTATGGTGCGCCGCTGTACGATGTCGGCGACGGCATCTGCCACCAGGTCATGCCCGAAGGCGGCCATCTTACCTGCGGCGATCTGATCGTCGGTACCGATACGCATTCGGTCACCTACGGCGCGTTCAACGCGTTCGGCACCGGCGTCGAAGGCACGGACGTGTCGGCGGTGATGATGACGGGGAGACTGTGGTTTCGCGTGCCGGAAACGATCCGCATCGAGCTCAAGGGCCGGCTGCAGCCCGGCGTGTGGGCGAAGGACATCACGCTGACGATGCTCAGCCGTCTCGGCGCCGAAGGCGCGAATTATCGCGCGCTCGAATATGTCGGGCAGGCCGTCGCAGCGATGGAAATCGACGATCGCATGACGCTGGCCAATCATGCTGCGGAACTGGGCGCCAAGGCGGCGATTCTCGAGGCAGACGAGAAGACTTTCGCATGGCTCGAGGCCCACAACGCGCGCGCGCCGCAGTCAGTGCGCGCCGATGCCGACGCGAGCTATGCGCAGCGCATCGAAATCGACGCGTCGGCGCTGGCGCCGCAGGTCGCCCGCAATCACAACATCGATGACGTGGTCGGCGTGCCGGAGGTGGCCGGACAGAGGATCAACTATGCGCTGATCGGCACATGCACCAACGGCCGGCTCGACGACCTGCGCCAGGCGGCGGCCATTCTCAAGGGCAAACGCATCGCCGGCGGAGTGCGCATGATCGTGACGCCGGCATCGCGCGAGGTGTACCTGGCGGCGGCACGCGAGGGGCTCGTCGAAGCCCTGACGCGCGCCGGCGCGTCGGTCGAGGCCGCTGGCTGCGGCACCTGCGTCAGCATCACCGGACACCTCATCATGGGGGATGGCGATGTCGCCATTTCGAGCGCCAACCGCAATTTCAAAGGCCGGCTGGGAAACGGCAAATCGGAGATCTGGATCGGTTCGGCCGCGACGGTGGCGGCTTCCGCGCTGACCGGAAAGATCACCGATCCGCGCGCAGTGGCGGGCGGCACATGGACCGCGGGCGGCGCGCTGGAGGCGGCGTGATGAAGGCCGTCATTCGCGGCCGGGCGCGCGTGCTCGGCGACCACGTCAACACCGACCTCAACTGCTCGAGCAAATACCTCCCGGGCAAGGACAACGCCTACATCGCGCAGCACGCCTACGAGCAGGTCGCGCCCGGTTTCGCGGCGCGCTTCAGATCCGGCGACGTGATCGTCGCCGGCCGCAATTTCGGCATCAACTCGTCGCGCGAGCAGGCCGTGCACGTGATGAACGCCATGGGCGTCGCCGCCGTCGTGGCGAGCTCGTTCGGCCGCCAGTTTTTCCGCAATGCGATCAACAACGGACTGCCGGTGATCGAATGCGACGTCGCGGATATGGCCGATGACGACGAGATCGCCGTCGATTTGCTGGGAGGCACGGTCGCCGTCGCGGCGCGCGGCATCGTGCGCGAAGTGCAGGTTTTGCCGGCGCCCGTGCGCGCCATCCTGGACGCGGGCGGCCTGATCCCCTTCCTGCAGGCGCATCCCGACTGGAGCCTCACATGAGAATCGAGCGCGTCGAAGTGTTCGGCGTGGCCGTGCCGTTGGTGGGGGAATACAAGAACGCCTATCGCAGCAAGACGATCCAGAAAAGCGCGATCGTGCGCATTACCGCGAGCGGCGGCGCGGTCGGCCTGGGCAATATCGATCCTTCGCCCGGCTATTCCAAGGAAACGATCGAAGACAGCCTGCGCGTGCTGCAGCATACGCTCGCACCGCTGATGAAGAGGCTGGATCCGACCAACATACATCGCGTGCTGCAGACGATCGAGCCTGCGGTCGATGGCTATCTGGACGCCAAGGCCGCAATCGAGATGGCGTGCGTCGATCTGACCGCGCGCGCGTGCGGTGTGCCGGTGCATACCTATCTCGGCGGCGCGGTCAAAGGGACGCTGCTGTTCAATGCCTGGATCGGCATCCTGGCTCCGGAGGAAGCGGCGGCGGAGACCCGCGGC
This sequence comes from Burkholderiales bacterium, assembly GCA_046715035.1. Lineage (GTDB taxonomy): Bacteria > Pseudomonadota > Gammaproteobacteria > Burkholderiales > SG8-41 > PALSA-1004. The sequence goes on from JBKJZR010000186.1 coordinate 21,438, forward strand.
TGGCAGCAGCGCGGGTTCCGGTCGGCCAAGATCAAGGTCGGCGGGAATATCGAGGCCGATCGCGACCGGATCAAGGCCGTGCGCGACGCCGTCGGACCGGAATTCAAGCTGCGCATAGATGCCAATGCCGGCTACGACGCCGACACCTCGATCAAGCTCGCGCGCATGGTGGCGCCGTTCGGGCTGCAGTTGTTCGAGCAGCCGGTGCCGGCGGATGACATCGCCGGCATGGCGCGCGTGCGGCGCGAGGCGAACGCGGCCGGAATACCCGTCATGGCCGACGAGTCGGTGCTCGATCACGCGAGCCTCATCAATATCATCAAGGCGGGCGCCGCCGATATCGTCAAAGTGAAAGTCATGAAGCAGGGCGGCTTTCTCAACACCCGGCGCATGATCGCCACAGCCGAAGCGGCAGGCATCCGCTGCGTGGTCGGCCACGGCTTCGGTCTCGGCGTCAACACGATGGCCGAGATCATGCTGGCTGCGACTTCGCATAACGTAATCGATGGTCTCGAATGTGTGGGGCCGCTGAAAACCTCCGACGATATCGTTACGCACAAGCTCGATCTGAACCGCGGTCAGCTGCAGCTTCCCGAGGGTCCCGGATTGGGCGTCGTGCTCGATGAGGCCAAGCTCGAGCGCTTCCGCTTCGACGTGAAAGCGGCCGCATGACCAGCACACCCATAGGAAGGAGAGACATGTTCGCAAAGATCATGGCGCTGGTGGCGCTGGCCCTGCTGCCCGCGCTGGCGGCGGCACAGGATTATCCGACCCGGCCGGTCTTCCTGCTGTGCTGGTCCGAGCCCGGTTCGCCGGTCGATCTGTTTGCGCGCGCGATGGCCAAGCTGCTCACCAAAGAGCTGGGCCAGAACGTGGTCGTCGAAAACCGCACCGGGGCCGACGGCATCATCATGATCAACTATCTGCTCAAGGCCCCCGCCGACGGGCACGTGATCGCCGCGAATACGCTCACGCTCGCTTCGCTGTTCGGCGAGCCGACCGCGACGTTCAAGCCGGACGATCTGCAGATGGTGGCGCGCTCGCAGATCGACCCCTATGGCCTGATCGTTCCCGCATCGATTCCCTTCAAAAACATCGACGAGTTCGTGAAGCACGCGCGCCAGCACCCGAACAAGTTCAATGTCGGCGGGCCGTTTCAGATGGGCGCGCACCGTGTCGCCTGGGAACAATTCGCCGAGGTGGCGAAAATCAAGGTCAACTGGATAGCCTACAAAGGCGGTGGTCCGGCGTTGCTCGCAGTGGCCGGCGGCCATGTCGACGCGGCCGCGACCAATCCCGGCAACGTCAAGCCGTTTATCGCTTCCGGCAAAGTACGTGTGCTGGCGGTCTCGTCCGAGAAGCGGCTTGCCGATTTCCCCGACGTGCCTACCTACAAAGAGCGTGGGTGGGACGTGGTTCGTTACCAGTGGCGCGGCATCATGGCGAAGGCGGGCACGCCGAAAAATGTGCTGGACCGGCTTGTTGCGGCAATTCAGAAAGCGCAGCAGACGCCGGAGTGGAAATCCTACCTCGAGCAGGTGGTGCAGCTCGATGGCTTCATGGGGCCCGCGGAATTCAAGGCCCAGCTCACCAGGGATATCAAGGAGCTCGAATCGATCAAGAAAAAGCTGGGCATTCACTAGCCGCCTCATCGGGTAATCAAAATGGCTGATACGACGCGCAGGCGACTACGCGAGCGGCTGAACAGCGGACCGCTGCTCGTCGCGCCGGGCATATACGACGCCTATGGCGCGCGCTTCGTGGAGCGCGCCGGATTCGAGGCCGTCTACATGACCGGCAATGGGGTTTCGGCATCGCTGCTGGGCCGGCCCGACGTCGGCCTGGTCGATCTCACGCTGTTCGCGCAGCACGCGCATCGTGCCGCCGCGTGCGTCGACATTCCGTTGATCTGCGATGCCGATACGGGCTACGGGAATGCGGTCAACGTGCGCCACACGGTGCGCGAGTTCGAGGCTGCGGGCGTGGCCGCCATCCACATCGAGGATCAACTGGCGCCGAAACGGTGCGGGCACCTGCCAGGCGCCCGTCCCGTCATCGAGCTCGCCGAAGCAGTCGGCAAAATCGAAGCGGCGGTGGCGGCGCGACGCGATCCTGAGTTCGTGATCATCGCCCGCACGGATGCCGCATCCGGCCTGGGAGTCGATGCGGCGATCGAGAGGGTGCAGGCATTTCACCGCGCCGGCGCCGACGTGCTGTTTGTCGAGCTTAAGACGAGTCCGACCGTGCTGGAGGACATGCAACGGGTCACCGCCTCGGTGGACGCGCCATTCCTGGTCAATATCGATGGCGGCGGCAAGCTCGGCAGCCTGACCGCGTCCGAGATCGAGCGGCTCGGCTTTCGCGTTGCGATCTATCCGGGGCTCGAGCGTTATGCCGCAGGCTACGCGATACGCGAAGCGCTCGCGGCGCTGAAGCGCGACGGCACGACGCAGTCGGTGCGCGAACGCATGCTGACCATGCCGGAGTACAACGAAGCACTCGGCCTGGCCGACGTGGAGCAGTGGGAACAGCGCTACCTGCGGTGAGGCGCCGCATCGGGATGCCGGGACACGGCCCGCAAGACTTGTCGGGATGCGCGGTCCGTTGCCGCAACGGCCGAGTCCGGATCGAGAACCGACGTCGCTGCCGATTGTTTTAAGTTCATTCTTTCGCCCCGCAACCATTCAAGGATGCACCCATGGAAGTCACCAAGATCCTCGCGCAGTTCGTCGTCGACTCACAATATGCAGGCGTTCCCGAAGGAGTCAGGCACGAAGCCGCACGGTCGGTGCTGAACTGGCTGGGCTGCGCGGTCGGCGGCTGCCGCCACGAGACGATAGACCGCGCGCTCGAGGCCGTTACGCCTTTTTCGGGGCCGGCGCAGGCCACTGTGCTCGGGCGCGGCGAGCGTCTCGACATCCTGCACGCTGCGCTCGTCAATGGCATTAGCTCGCATGTGTTCGATTTCGATGATACGCACCTGAAGACAGTGATCCATCCCAGCGGGCCGGTGGCCTCGGCGCTGCTCGCGCTGGCCGAATACCGGCCGCTCAGCGGTGCGGACTTCCTGCACGCATTCATCCTCGGGGTCGAGGCCGAGTGCCGCATCGGCAACGCGGTTTATCCGTCCCACTATGACGTCGGCTGGCATATCACCGGCACCGCAGGGGTGTTCGGCGCGGCAGCCGCGGTCGGCAAGGTGCTCAAGCTCGATCCCAGGCAGATGACCTGGGCGTTGGGCATTGCCGCCACGCAGGCGGCAGGGTTGCGGGAGATGTTCGGCACGATGTGCAAGCCATTCCATCCGGGCCGCGCGGCGCAGAACGGCATGACCGCGGCGTTTCTCGCGTCGCAGGATTTCACGAGCTCGGAACGTGGCATCGAGGCGCCGCGCGGATTCGCCAACGTGCTCGCAACTGCGCGCAATTATGACGAGATCACGGTGGGCCTCGGCAAGACGTGGGAGGTCGCGCTTAACACGTACAAGCCGTTTGCGTGCGGCATCGTGATCCACCCGACGATAGACGGCTGCATCCAGCTGAGGAATGAGCACAATCTGCAAGCCGGGCAGATCGACAGCGTGGCACTCAGGGCGCATCCGCTGGTGCTCGAGCTGACCGGCAAGAAGACGCCGCTGGTCGGGCTCGAAGGCAAGTTCAGCGTCTATCATTCGGCAGCGGTGGCCATCATCCACGGCGAAGGCGGCGAGCGCGTGTACAGCGACGAAATGGTGCGCGACGCCAGCGTCGTGGCGCTGCGTGACAAGGTGACGGCCACGGTCGACAAATCCCTGCACGAAGACGCGGTGCATATCGCCATCAGGTTGAAGGACGGCCGCACGCTCGAGCGCCACGTAGAGCATGCGATCGGCAGTCTGGCGCGGCCGATGAGCGACGCCGATCTCGAAGGCAAGTTCCGCGGCCTCGCCGAGGGCATACTCGCGCGCGCCGCAACCGACAAACTCATCGCCCTGTGCTGGGAACTCGAGCAGCTGCAGGATGCCGGTGTGCTGGCGCGCGCTGCGGTGCCCGGCGCCGACGGGACAAGCGCGCCCCCAGCTGCAACGTAACGCTGGACCAGGCTCGATACGCAATGATAATCCGCACTGACAACGTGAAACGCCTGCTGCATGTCGCGCTGGCTGCCGCCGCCGCGATGCTGCCTGTGCACGCCAGCCATGCGCAGGCTGACTACCCCTCGCGTCCCGTGCGCATGATCGTACCATTCGCGCCCGGCGGGGCGTCCGATCTCGTGGGCCGCATGATTTCGCCGAAGCTCACCCAGGAGCTCGGCCAGCAGGTCGTCGTCGACAACCGTGGCGGCGCGTCCGGCAACATCGGCGTCGAAGTGGCCGCGCGCGCAACGCCCGACGGCTACACGATATTGCTCGGCAACATCGGCACGATGGCGATCAACCCGGCCGTCTATCCGAAGTTTCCGATCAAGCCCGTGCGCGATCTGATCGCCATCACGCAGGTGGTCGATGTCCCCACCGCGCTGGCGGTGCATCCGTCCGTCCCCGCCGCCAGCGTCAGGGAATTCATCGACTACGCCAAGGCTCGCCCCGCTAAACTCAACTACGGCTCAGCCGGCGGCGGCAGCAACGGCCGGCTCGAAATGGAGTTTTTCATGCGCGCGGCAGGCATCGACCTCGTTCATATTCCCTATAAGGGAGGCGCCGGCGCCGCCGCCACCGCATTGCTCGGTGGCGAGGTGCACGCCGCGTTCGTGACGCTGTCTTCGGTGATCACGCACGCCAGGGCAGGCAGGCTCAGGGTGCTGGGCGTGGCGGCGCCCCGACGCGTCGCCGCAGCGCCCGATGCACAGATCATGGCGGAAGCCGGTTTTGCCGGAATGACTTCGGGCTCCTGGCAGGGCGTCTACGTCCCGGTTGGGACGCCGCGCGCGATCGTCAACAAGCTGCATGGGGTGATCACGCGGGTGATGAGCGATCCCGATGTCGTCAAGCGACTGAGCGACAGCGGCGCGGAAGTCGTCGTCAGCAAGTCACCCGAGGATTTCGCGGTGTTTATGAAGGCGCAGACTGCGCACTGGGAAAAACTCGTGAGAGACATCGGCGTCGTCGCCGATTAAGGGCTGCCTTTCCCCCGTCGGGTGCGCTGCGGCGGCAGGCTCCCGGGCGGGTCATCAGCGGCTGTCCAACGCCATTTTCGCGTGCTCCGCAGCACCGGGCGGTCATTTGTTTTGAAGGAGGACAGGGGTGCTGAAAATCGGGATATTGGTGGGCGACGACATCGGGCTCGAGGTCGTTCCGGAATGCGTGAAAGTGATGAGGGCCGCGGCGGCGAGGACTGGCCTGGCCATCGAGTGGCAGGAACTGCCGATCGGCAAGCGCGGGCACGAGCTGCACGGCGACACGCTGCCGCCCGTCACCGCGGCGGCGCTCGAGCAGTGCGCAGGCTGGATCATGGGGCCGATCGGACACAGCGCGTATCCGCGCAACGATCCCACGTGGGTGATGCCGCCGGTGCGCAAGCGCTATCAGCTTTTCGCCAGCATCAAGCCGGTCAGGTCTTATCCGAACCTCAAATCGATACATAAAGACGTGGATATCGTTTTCCTGCGCGAGGTGAACGAGGGCATGATGTCGAGCAGCGTCGTGATGGCCGGCAGCGGCGAGTTCCGTCCCAACGATGAAATTTCCGTCGGCATGCGCGTGATCACGCGCAAAGGCGCGAACCGCGTGGCGCGCGAAGCGTTTGAAATTGCCCGCACGCGACCGCGCCGCAAGGTCAATGCCGTTCACAAGGAGCCCGTGTACCGTCTGTGCTGCGGCATGTTCGCCGAGGAATGCCGCAAGGTGGCGCGCGAGTTTCCTGACGTGACGTTCGAGGAAACCATGGTCGATACGATGTGCATGAAGCTGGTCATGAACCCCCAGCAGTACGACGTCGTCGTCACTTCGAACCAGTTCGGCGACATGATCACCGACGAAGGAGCGGGCCTGGTCGGCGGGCTGGGACTCGCGCCCGGCATTTGCGCGGGCGAGCGGCAGGCGATGGCGCAGGCGACACACGGCTCGGCACCCGATATCGCCGGGCGCAACGTCGCCAACCCTTACGCCATGATCATGTCGGGCAAGATGCTGCTCGAATGGCTCGGCCGCAAGCATCAGGAGCCCAAGGCAACAGCAGCGGCGTTGCTGATCGACGGGGCGATGGACAAGGTCATCGCCGAACAGCAGGCGCTGACCCCCGATCTTGGCGGCCGGGGTTCGACCACCCAGATGGGCGATGCGATCGCCGCAGCTGTCTAGGTTGCGGCGACGATGACGCCTGCACTGCTCATCTCGCAGAAAGTGGTTACCGAGTTCGGCCCGCGCCTTGCGGAGATCATCGGCAGCGCGCCGCGCAAGCTCGAGATATTGCCGTTCACGCCCGCAATAAAAATCTCGCCCGCGCAACTTGCCGGAATCGAGGCGACCTTCTACTCGCGGGACATCTGGGAAGGCACGATCAAGACTGCACTGAGCCCTGCGGCGCGGGCGTACTGGCCGATCGTCGACGCCGCGCCGCAGCTGAAGTGGCTGCAGGTCGTCTCCGCCGGCGCGGATCAGCGCCCGTATCAGCCCTCGATCGAGCGCGGCGTGCGCGTGACAACCTCGGCCGGCGCGAACGCCGAACCCGTCGGCCTGACCGCCGTGACTGGCCTGATGATGCTCTCGCGCGGCTTTCCGCACTGGATGCGCGCGCAACACCAGCGCGCCTGGTCGCCGCAACTCGGCGCTCAGCAGCCGCGCGACTTGCGAGGCCAGACCGTGGTCATCGTGGGGATGGGAAACATTGGACGCGTGATCGCACGCTCGCTCAATGTGATTGGCATGCGCACGATCGGTTTGCGCAGGCGCGTCGCACCCGCGCAGTATTTCGACGCAGTGCGGCCCCTGTCTGCGCTCGACGAGCTGCTGCCGGCCAGCGACTGGCTCGTGCTCGCCTGCCCGCTGACAGCCGAGACGCGGGGTCTCATCGACGCGCGGCGCATCGCACTGTTGCCGCGAAACGCCGGGCTCGTCAATGTCTCGCGCGGCGAAGTGGTCGATGAGAGTGCCCTCGCCGGTGCGCTGACGAACGGGCATCTGCTCGGCGCGTATCTCGACGTTTTTACGACGGAGCCACTGGCGCCCGACTCGACATTGTGGGATCTGCCGAACGTAGTGATCTCGCCGCACAACTCCGCGGCATCCACCGGCAACTATGCGCGCGGGGTGGAGATATTTCTACGCAATCTGGCGGCCTATCTGCGCGGCACGCGACTGGAGAACGAAGTC
>JBKJZR010000187.1:0-15462 GCA_046715035.1 Burkholderiales bacterium
CTCTGGACCTGCGCGCCCGCGCCGTGCGCGGCGCCTTGCGCGACCTGTATGCCGAGCGCTTCGGCGCCGCAGAACTGGACACGCAGAAAAAGGCGGCGGAGGACAGCGCCGCCGCGCCCGCCGGCGAGCCGGCCGCTGCAGACGTCAAGACCGCGGCGGCCCAGGAGAAATTGCCCATAGGGCAGCGCGTCGGCAAGCCGATCCAGGGCGAGCCGCAGATGGCCGATGCCAGCGCCTTCTACCACAAGCTGCAGGAGCGTCTGGACCAGAACCAGCCGCTGGCCGCCGACGCCTTGACCCGGCTGGGCGCGCAGCGCGCGAGCGCCATTCTCGACGCGCTGAAGGAAGCCGGCGTTGATCCGGCGCGCGCTCTCGCGGCAGCGCCCGAGAAGGTCAGCTCCGACATCGGCAAGCCGGTGCCGCTCAAGCTGGGGCTGGCGGCGAAGTAATGCGGCGAGGAGCTGCACTCAAACCGCACTCCCCAGTAGCCGCACTTCGCGTTGCGGGAACGGGATGACGATGTTCCTGCTGCGGAAGGTCTCGACGATCGTCTTTCTGATCTCGCCTCCCGCAGAGACGTAATCCGGCACGTTGACCCAGGGCTTTACAGCAATCCTGATCGAGAAGTGGGCAAGCGCGCTGACTGCGATAACGGGGACCGGGTCTTTCAGCATGCGCGGGTTGTTCTGCAGCACTTCGTTGATTGCCGAAAGCGCTTTCTTCAGGTCGGTGTCGTAGGCGACACCGACCATGACTTCGAGCTGCCGGATCTTTCCGTAGTTGTGCAGTATCTCACCGACGATCTTGCGGTTGGGGATGATCACCTGTGACAAGTCCGGGTGGCTGAGCACGGTGGTGAAAAGAGTGATGTCCTCGACCTGCCCTTCCTTGCCGATGATCGAGATGTATTCGCCTACGCGGAATGGCTTGGTAAAAATAATGGTCATTCCGGCCACAAGATCGCCGCGCACGCCCTGCATCGCCAGGGCAATGCCGGCGCCGGCAAGGCCGAGACCTGCAATCAAAGGCAGCAGCTCTACACCGAGGTTCTGCAGCGCCATGATCTCGAACAGACTTAGGACGAAGATGCGCGCTACCCGTGCCAGCAACTGACGAACCGGCGGCTCGAGATTGAATTTTTTGAGCCCGCGATCGGAGATCCTGCCTAACCAGCGGCTCACGAAGACGCCCACAACGACGATTGCGACCGCGACCAGCACCTTCGGCCCGAACTGGAAGGCGAGATCGATGATCGTGCGTTTCACGTGTTCCAGTGTTTCGAGTTTATCGTTCATGAATGAGCGTCCTTTCTTTGAAACCGTGACGAATCCGTCGGTTTCCTATCGGGCTTTGCCTAAATACTTACCGCCCGCTCCATCACCCCTTGCCCTCTCCCGAGGGGGGAGAGGCGCGCTCGGAAGCGTGGAGCAGGATCGACGCAACGTGGAGCAGGGGCCCCCCGCTGGGTTTCGGGGATGCGACCGTGGAACCGATCATAAGCGCCTCACCGCCGATCCTTTGTGCGTCTGCGGGTCACATCCCAAGGGGCCCCTCTTCCGCCCTCCGACGCGCCCCGTTTACGGGATGCGACCGTGAAGGCGCGTATCAAGCACGCGGCTATCCGGCGTGAGGCATCCCCCCGCTCGGTGGTCACATCCATCGGCAAGCCGACGGAACCTGTTCCGCCCTCCGCGGGCGCACGTCGAGCAGAAAATGGCCTGTTAGCCATTGCTGAAATGCGCAGTAACAGTTCGGTGAAATTCTCCGTTCGCGCTGAGCGCAACGCCGCAGGCGTGGAGTCGAAGCGTTCCAAGTAATTGATGGCAAGCCGTTCATATTTCGACTCCGCTTCGCTAGCCTGTCCTGAGCATGTCGAAGGGCTCAATACGAACGGACTTTAATGCGCTTTTCAACGGACTGGTAACGGGCTTCACGCCACTTCGCATGGTACTATTTTCACAAGTCTCTCTGCGATCCCGGAGTCGTTTTCCCAAGCGGAGTGCGTTCGATCTGGCTGCGCCACGGGCGCGAATCAATGAAACAGCGGCTTACCGCTTGGAGCGCAAGATCTCGCGCAGATGCCCGCAGCGCGCCGCGGCCATGCTGATCAAGGCCGTGCTCTCATGCATTACAGGGGAAGGGGTGCTCCTGCCGTAGAATAAAAAGAAACGGACGAACGTGCAGCGCTTTCAGCTCATCCGCTGGACCGATGATTTTCGCAGCGTTCAATCGCGCGCTGGCTGCGCAGGAAAGTGCGCGGCGGGAGAAAAGAAGGTGTGAGCGATCTACCAACTGCGCCGCTATTTTTTAAATCCCACGGCAAGGTATTCAGCGGAGCCGCATTTGATTCGATGTGGTATCGCACGCACGTCGTGGACGGCTTCGGCAACACGAGTTCCATTTCACGACATCAAAGCTGAATCGATGAGCGATAGCCTTGGCAGGATCCGCGGACCTTTCAAACGGAGCACGATGCTAAGTTCTTGATTTTTTGGTCGGGGCGAGAGGATTTGAACCTCCGACCACCTGCACCCCATGCAGGTACGCTACCAGGCTGCGCTACGCCCCGAGTAGAGAAATTATATCAGATGACGCGCTGTCTGCCGGCGTAGGCGGCTGACCCCCGCTCGCCCCAGGTTACCGGCTGAGAATCTCGAGAACGTGTTTGATTTCTTTACGCAGTGCCGCGAGGTTGGCCTTGCCGGCCGCGGCAGCGCGGCTGACTTTGGCCGGCTGGGTGACGATTTCATCGAGGCGGTTGCGCGCGCCGCTTATCGTAAAACCCTGGTCGTAGAGAAGATCGCGGATGCGCCGGATCAGCAGGACTTCGTGATGTTGATAGTAACGCCGATTGCCGCGCCGCTTCACCGGCTTGAGTTGGGTGAATTCCTGCTCCCAATACCGCAGCACGTGCGGCTTGACCCCGCACAACTCGCTCACTTCCCCGATCGTGAAGTAACGTTTCGCAGGGATGGGCGGCAGCGCTTCCTTAGGACTGTGGTTTGTTTCCATTGCTGTAGTTTCGCTCGACCATCGCTTTGAGCTTCTGCGACGCGTGGAACGTCACGACGCGCCGTGCGGTGATCGGAATCTCCTCCCCCGTTTTGGGGTTGCGGCCCGGGCGCTGTGGCTTATCGCGCAACTGGAAGTTGCCAAAACCGGATAGCTTCACCCCTTCCGCATTCTCGAGTGCGAGTCGAACCTCCTCGAAAAACGACTCCACCATGTCCTTGGCCTCGCGCTTGTTGAAACCAACCTTCTCGAACAGCAGGTCCGCCAGCTCGGCCTTGGTCAAAGTCATATTTTCCCCTTAGTTACGGAGCTTTGCTTGGAATTCTTCTTGTAACACGTGAAGTAACTGCTGTATCGCAGCTTCCACTTCAGCGTCAGTCAACGTTTTGAGAGTATCTTGCAATAATATTCGGAACGCAATACTTTTTTTATCTGAATCAATGCCTTTGCCGCGATATACGTCAAACAGCACGATATCCGAAACGATCTCGGGCGCCCCCTTTTGCAGGGCATCCAGCATCGTCTCGGCAGAGATCGTTGCGGCGACTTCTACGGCCAAGTCGCGGCGCACGAGTGGCAGGCGCGAAAAGTCGCTGAATCGAGCCCGAACACGACATTCGACGGCGTCGAGGTTTAACTCGAAAACCACTGGCGCATAAGGAAAATCGTATTTTTGCAGTAACTGTGGATGCAAGGTTCCGAGGCAGCCGATCTCAACGCCTCCCAGCGTCACTTTCGCGCTCCGGCCGGGATGCAATGCGGGATGCTTGAACGGCTCATAACGCGCTCCTCGGCGCCCGAGCAGCGCCTCGACGTCTGATTTGACGTCGTAAAAGTCAATCATGCGCGCAGGGCTGCCCCACTGCGCCGGCACGGCCCCTCCATAAGCCAAGCCCCCGATCTTCGTCTGTTGCGAGTAGCCCGTTGCGGTGCGCGCAAAACAACGGCCGATCTCGAACAGCCGCACCCGCTCCTGCTGGCGGCTCAGGTTCAGCTTGAGACATTCCACGAAGCTGCCGATCAGACTGGAGCGCATGACTTCCAGGTGTGCTGCAATCGGATTGATGAGGCTCACCGGCTCGCGATTGTCACAAAAGTCGATCTCCGACTGCCGGCCGACGAAGCTGTAGGAAATGATTTCCTGGTAATCGCGCGCGACGAGCAGCGCCCGTAGTGCTCCAGCGCTCGTGCTCAGCTCGCTCGCCGGCAGCATCACGGCCGCCGCAGCGGGACGGCTGGCAGGGATGCGGTCGTAGCCGTGAATGCGCGCGATCTCTTCGATCAGATCCTCCTCGATCGCCAGATCGAAGCGGTAGCTGGGCGGTGTCACGTCGAAGTGATCGCCGCGCGCTTCGAATTCGAAGCGCAGGCGCCGCAGTGCATCGCTGACGTCGCCGGAAGTAAGCTCGGTACCAAGCACCCGTTGAGCACGGGCGCGGCGCACGCGCACTGGACGCCGTGCGGGCAATTCGGCGCTGGCCTCGCTCACCGGGCCGGCCTCTCCGCCGCAGAGCTCGAGCACCAGCTGTGTTGCCCGTTCGAGGGCTTCACGCGTCGCCGCGAAGTCCACACCGCGCTCGAATCGGTAAGCGGACTCGGAGCCGAATCCCAGCAGCCGCGATTTGCCCGCGATCACGGCGGGCGCGAAGAAAGCGCTTTCGAGCAGTATGTCCTGCGTGTCGGCGGTAACCGCGCTGTCCTTGCCACCCATGATACCGGCGAGCGCGAGCGGCTTGCCCTGATCGGCAATGACGAGCCAATCCGGCCCCAGCGCGATTCTCTGGTCGTTGAGCAGCATCAGTTGTTCGCCCGCGCGCCCGCAACGCACGCGAATGCCGCCCTCCAGGGCAATGAGGTCGAACGCGTGGAGCGGCTGGCCGAGTTCCAGCATGACGTAGTTGGTGATGTCGACCACTGCACTGATGCTGCGCGTGCCGCTGCGTTCGAGCCGCTGTGCCATCCAGCGCGGCGTAGCCGCGCCGGCATTGATGTCCCGCACGATGCGCCCGCAATAGCGCGGGCACGCTTCCGGGACTTCGAGCGTGATATCGACCCGGTCGCCACGCCGCGCCTCGACGATCGCCCGCATCCGCTTGAGCGTGCTGCCCGTTACAGCCGCGACCTCACGAGCGACACCCTGAACGCTCAGGCAATCGCCACGATTGGGCGTAGGTTTGACGGTCAGAATCTGATCATCGAGCTCGAGGTATGCACGGATGTCGGCCCCGACGGGCGCATCATCCGGCAATTCGAGCAGCGCCGATGTGTCTTCGCCGATGCCGAGGTCGCGCGTGGAACACAGCATGCCGTTCGAATCGACGCCGCGAATCGCCGTGCGCTGCACGGTCACGCCAGCCAGATGCGCGCCGGAGCGGGCCAGCGGCGCGCGCATTCCAGCGCGCACGTTGGGCGCGCCACACACCACTTGCAATGGGTCCCCGCCTGCGCCGACTGTGCAGATCGACAGTCGCTCGGCGTGCGGATGCCTGCGCACAGCGAGCACCTCGCCAACGACAATGTTGCCGAGAACCGGCGCTGCAGGCTCGATGTTCTCGACTTCCAGCCCAGACATCGTCAACGCGTCGGCGAGCTCGCGCGTGGTCAGCGGAGGATCGACGAAAGTACGCAGCCAGTTTTCCGAAAACCTCATGCCTGCTCGTCCATTCGCATGCAAGACGCAGGCGCCCTGCGACGCTGCGCGCGGACCCTAGTTGAATTGTTTCAGGAACCGCAGGTCGTTCTCGAAGAACAACCGCAGATCGTCGACCCCGTAGCGCAGCATCGTCAGCCGGTCAGGACCAAGGCCGAAGGCAAAGCCCTGGTAACGCTCGCTGTCGATCCTGACGTTGTGCAGCACATTCGGGTGCACCATGCCGCACCCGCCGATCTCCAGCCATCCCTCGCCGAAGCTCATATCGATCTCCGCGGACGGCTCGGTAAAGGGAAAGAACGAGGGCCGGAATCTGAGCCTGAGATCGTCGCGCTCGAAGTATCGCTGCAGGAAATCGGCGACGGTGCCTTTCAGGTCGGCAAACGTAATGTGCTCGTCGATCCACAGCCCCTCGATCTGGTGGAACATCGGCGAATGCGTCGCGTCGGAATCGACGCGATACACGCGTCCCGGCGCGATGATCTTGATGGGCGGCTGGTGCGTCTCCATGTAGCGAATCTGGATCGGCGAGGTGTGAGTGCGCAACAGGTGCCTGGCGTCATCGACGTAGAACGTATCGTGCATCGAACGCGCCGGATGGTTTTCGGGCTGGTTCAGTGCCGTGAAATTGTAATAGTCGGTCTCGATCTCAGGTCCGTCGGCGACCTCGAACCCGAGCGAATGGAAGAGCGCTTCAATGCGCTCGAGGGTGCGCGTCACCGGATGCAGGCCGCCCCTGCCGACGCCGCGCGCAGGCAGCGTGATATCGAGCGCGTCCTGCGCAAGCTGCCGCTCCAGCTGACGCGCCTGGAGAATCTCGCGGCGCTCGGCAACCGCCGCATCGAGCCGCTGCTTCGCGGCATTGATGCGCGCCCCCACCGCGGGCCGCTCGGCGGGTGCGAGCTTGCCCAGGCTTTTGAGGAGCTCAGTCAGCGCGCCGGACTTGCCCAGGAAACGCGCCTTGGCCTGCTCGAGCTGCACCCCATCATCGCTGGCGCCAAACGCCGCCAGCGCCTCATCGACTATGCTTTCCAGGTTTTCCATCGGCGCACCGGAGAACGGGATTCAGCGCGCGCGGCGGCGCGATTACTGGGAACGCAAGGACACGCAGCAGAACGACCGGGATCAGGACCTGGCACCCACGATCGGCGCGCTGCGCTATCCTCGCTCCTGCGCTCAGACTCCGAGCGTGGCCTTCGCTTTTTCCACGAACCTCGTGAACGCCGGCTTGTCGAGCACGGCGATGTCGGCGAGCACTTTGCGGTCGACCGTAATCTCCGCCTTGCGCAGCCCGTTCATGAACACGCTGTAGGACAGGCCGTGCTCACGCACCGCTGCGTTGATCCGCGTAATCCACAGGCTGCGAAATTCGCGTTTCTTGTTGCGGCGGTCGCGGTAGGCGTACTGGCCCGCGCGCATCACCGCTTCGTTGGCAACGCGAAACACGTTTTTGCGGCGGCCCCGGTATCCCTTCGCGCGGGCGATGACTTTCTTGTGAGCGGCACGCGCGGTGACGCCACGTTTTACTCTAGGCATGGCGCGTCTCCTTACGCGTAGGGAAGCATGGAGCGCACGGAACCGGCATCGCTCTCGTGCACGCTCGTCGCGCCACGCAAATGGCGCTTACGCTTCGTCGATTTCTTGGTGAGGATGTGGCGCCGAAACGCGCTGCCGCGTTTGATGCGGCCGCTGCCGGTCGCCCTGAAGCGTTTGGCGGCGCCGCTCTTGGTCTTCATCTTGGGCATGAATGCTCCTTGTTCTGACATAGCGCCGGGTGCTTCCCAGCGGGAAGACTTCGGGAACCCGGACGGCTACTTCTGAGTGCTGCTACTTCTTCGCGTCGGCTGCCGGCGCGGGCGCATCGGCAGCAACAGCCGGCCGTGCTGCCGGCTTCTTGGCTCCTGCTGCAGCCTCTTTGACGGACGCTGCACCGGTCGCGGGCTTAAGCGTTTTCTTGGGCGACAGCACCATCACCATCTGCCGGCCTTCCATTTTCGGAAACTGCTCGATCACGCTGTACGGCTCGAGGTCGTTCTTGACGCGCTCAATGAGCCGATAGCCGAATTCCTGATGCGCCATTTCACGGCCGCGGAAACGCAGGGTGACCTTGGTCTTGTCACCCTCATCGAGAAATCGAATCAGATTGCGCAATTTGATCTTGTAATCGCCCTCGTCCGTCCCGGGGCGAAACTTGACCTCTTTGACGATGATCTGCTTCTGCTTGAGTTTGGCCTCATGACGCTTCTTGCTCTCGCGATACTTGAACTTGCCAAAGTCCATGATCCGGCACACCGGCGGTACCGCCGTTGGCGCGATCTCGACCAGATCGAGTTCCGCTGCTTCCGCCTGCGCATTGGCCGCCGCGATGCTCACTACCCCTACCTGTTCGCCGTTAGGCCCTATCAGACGAACTTCCGGGCAGTTGATATCGCCGTTGATGCGCGGCTCTTTTTCCTGAGCTATAAAAAACCTCTCTCTATCAAAAAGTTATGCCGTGCGACCCAGCTGCTGCGCCTCACGTTGCAGGCGCTCGGCGAAGTCCCGGATGGGCATCTGCCCCAGGTCTTCCCCTTTGCGGGTCCGCACGGCAACTGTCTGCGCAGCCATCTCCTTATCCCCCACGATTACTTGATAGGGCAGCTTTTGCAGACTATGTTCCCGAATTTTATAGGTTATTTTCTCATTTCTCAAGTCGCTCACAACGCGCAGTCCGCCCTGCTTCAGTTGCTCGACCACCTGTGCCGCATAGCCCGCCTGGTTGGCACTGATGTTGAGCACGGCCACCTGCTGCGGCGCAAGCCACAGCGGCAACGCGCCCGCGTAGTTTTCGATCAGGATGCCTATGAATCTCTCCAGGGAGCCGACGATGGCACGATGCAGCATCACGGGCGTCCTGCGCGAGTTGTCCTCGGCTACATACTCGGCCCCCAGACGCCCGGGCATGGAGAAATCCACCTGCATCGTGCCGCATTGCCACAGCCGGCCGATCGAATCCTTCAGCGAAAACTCTATTTTCGGACCGTAGAACGCGCCTTCGCCGGGGACGAGTTCCCACGCCACGCCTTTGGCGGCCAACGCGTCGGCGAGTGCTTTTTCCGCCACGTCCCAGGTTTCATCCGCACCGACGCGCTTGACCGGGCGCGTCGACAGTTTGTAGACGATGTCGCTGAATCCGAAATCGCGATACACACCCACGAGCACATCGATGAAATGCGCCACTTCGGGCTGGATCTGCGCCTCGGTGCAGAAGATGTGCCCGTCGTCCTGGGTAAAACCGCGCACGCGCATGATGCCGTGCAAGGCGCCCGAAGGCTCGTTGCGGTGACAGGCGCCGAACTCCCCATACCGGAGCGGCAGATCGCGGTAACTGCGCAGTCCCGCATTGAATATCTGCACGTGGCCCGGACAGTTCATCGGCTTGATCGCGTAATCGCGGTTCTCGCTCGATGTCGTGAACATGTTTTCCTTGTAATTTTCCCAATGGCCCGACTTTTCCCATAGCGAGCGATCGAGAATCTGCGGACACTTGACTTCCTGATAGCCGTTGTCGCGGTATATGCGACGCAGAAACTGCTCGACCTGCTGCCAGATCGTCCATCCCGAGGGGTGCCAGAAAACAAGCCCCGGCGCTTCGTCCTGCATGTGAAACAGGTCGAGCTGTTTCGCGAGGCGGCGGTGATCGCGCTTCTCCGCTTCCTCGATCATGTGCAGGTAAGCGTCCTGATCCTCTTTCCTCACCCAGGCCGTGCCGTAGATGCGCTGCAGCATCTCGTTCTTCGAGTCACCGCGCCAGTACGCCCCGGCGAGTTTCATCAGCTTGAAGACCTTGAGCTTGCCCGTCGACGGGACGTGCGGGCCGCGACAAAGATCGATGAAATCGCCTTCGCGATACAGCGACACGTCCTCGGCTTGCGGTATGGCGGCGATGATCTCGGCCTTGTAGTGCTCGCCGATGGATTTGAAGAACTCGACCGCCTGGTCGCGCGCCCACACCTCGCGGGTAACCGGGAAGTTGCGCTTGGCGAGTTCCGTCATGCGCTGCTCGATCGCGATAAGGTCGGCGGGAGTAAAAGGCCGCTTGTACGAGAAATCGTAATAAAACCCGTTGTCGATCACCGGGCCGATGGTGACCTGAGCATCCGGGAACAGCTCCTTGACCGCGTATGCCAGCAGGTGCGCAGCCGAGTGGCGGATGAGATCCAGTCCTTCGGGATCCTTGTCGGTGACGATCGCCACCGCGCTGTCCGTATCGATCACGAACGACGTGTCGACGAGCCTGCCGTTGACCTTGCCGCCGAGCGCAGCCTTCGCGAGCCCGGGGCCGATGCTGCCCGCGACCTCCGCCACCGAGACTGGATTCTCGAACCGGCGAACCGAACCGTCAGGAAGCGTTACGTTGATCATCGCTCTCTATGCTCACTTACGACAGGCGAAAAAAAAGTGCGGACCGACCGCACTTTAATCCGTCACAGGAAAGATCCGCGCGATCAGTGTCGAAACGCAGCAGTGCAAGTTCGCGGTGTCATAACGCTCTCTTTCCGTTGCGCATAGCGCTGCGCTCATATCCCCTGCGCGTTGGGCGGCAGGCAGTCACTATCCGCTCCAACACGCAGAGTTAAAGCGGCACACTCTCGTGTCCGCTTTAACCACTGGTAGGCGCGATTGGACTCGAACCAACGACCCCCACCATGTCAAGGTGGTGCTCTAGCCAGCTGAGCTACGCGCCTGAAAGCGGGGGATTCTACCCGTTTCAGCGCGGTGGTTCAAACCGGGCTCGGGCAAGCCGCCCCGGCTCGCCTGCGCTGTTGCCGGACCGCGTATCGGGCAATATAGTGCGTATGAAGCGATTTTGCATGGCGCGACCCTGCCATACGTGACGACGAAATCCATTCATTTGCACGCGACCGATAACCGCAGGATCATGGACGAAAGCGCGAGTTGAACCGGCTCCTGCTATGGTGCGCCGCAGTCGCGCTGATCGTCAGTCGCAGCCCCGCAATCGGGGCCGACGGCAGTGAAATGGTCACGATCCCGCGCGGCGCATTCACGATGGGACGCGCGCAAGGGCCGGACGATGAGCGTCCCGCACATCGCATCGACCTTCCCGCATTCGAGATCGACCGGCTGCCCGTGACCAACGCCCAGTTCGCCGCGTTTCTCAATGCAGTCGGCACTCATAACGGCGAGGGTGAGCGCTTGTTCGACGATGATGACTCCGACGCGCGCATCCACCGCAACGCCGGCCGCTGGAGCGCCGATGCGGGCTACGAGCAACATCCCGTGGTGGAGATTTCGTGGGCGGGTGCGCGCGATTACTGCGCCTGGCGCGCGAAGCGCCTGCCGACCGAAGCCGAATGGGAGAAAGCCGCGCGCGGGGGGGACGACAGGAGGTATCCGTGGGGTAACGCCCCGCCCGAAAGGCGGCACGCCCAATTTGCCGCACGCTTCAACGAGACGGCGCCGGTAACTGCGCACCCCGACGGCGCAAGCCCGTACGGGGTGCTCGACATGGCGGGCAATGCCTGGGAATGGGTCAGCAGCGCCTATCGGCCTTACCCTTATCACGCGCTCGACGGGCGCGAGGATCAAAAGACGGGGCCGGTACGGGGAACGCGGGGCGGCGGCCACGATAGTCCTGCCGAAGAGATCACCACGACGCAGCGCGGCCGGAATCTGTCGCGCAATCCGCGCAGCGGACATCACAATATCGGTTTCCGGTGCGCGCAGTGAAGCTTTGCCTCACGAAGTCTGCCCCCCGCGCGGCGGCGCGCCTTTTCTCATGCGTGCTCAGCGACGCGCCACACTGATCGGAGAGTGACTTGGCCTCCTCGGACCCTCACGATATCGCCTGCGAGCTGCTCGACGCCTACGATACTGGCACGCTGGCCCCACCCCCGGCCGCACGCCACGCCGGGCTCGACTGGGACGACGCCTATCGAGTAGCAGCGGAAATCGTGCGCCTGCGGCGCTCGCGCGGCGAGCGCTGCGTGGGCCGCAAGATCGGCTTCACCAACCGCAACATTTGGCCCGAGTACGGCGCGACGTCCCCCATCTGGGCGCACGTCTACGACAGCACACTGGCCTACGCCAAGAACAACGTCGCCCACGTATCCCTGCGCGGCAGCGTAGCGCCAAAAATAGAACCGGAAATCGCGTTCATGTTGCGGGCGCCGTTGCCCGCGGGATGCCAAGACCCCGCCGAAGTGCTGAAGTCGGTCGAATGGCTGGCGCCGAGCTTCGAGATCGTCGACTGCCACTATGCGGACTGGAAATTCACGCCCGCCGAGTCGGCCGCGGATTTCTCGTTTCACTGGCGGCTCGTGATCGGTGAGCCCTATGCGGTGGAACCCGCGGCGATCGCTGTGCTTGCGGATCAGATCCGCGACTGCCGCGTCGTCCTGAGCTGCGACGGCCAAGAGCGGGACCGCGGCGTAGGCAGTAATGCCCTCGATCACCCGGCGCTCGCGCTCGCCTTCCTCGCCGACATCCTCGCCACTCAACCGAACTTCGACGCCCTCGCCGCGGGTGAGGTCGTCACCACCGGTACCTTGACCGCCGCGCTGCCCATCAAGGCGGGAGAAACGTGGACATCGCAGATCCGCGGATTGCCGGTGGCACCACTGACGTTAACGATGATCCAGGGGAAACTCTGATAAAGGCCGTTCGTTCGGATGTGGTCAAAACGATCCTGATCCCGGATCACCACAACCGCCTTTGATCATCCCGGCGCGAAGCCCGGATTCAGGCGCCGTGAAATCTGCTTTTCTGGATTCGGATCGCCTCCTTGCGCAGCTGCTCCCCATGCGCAACGTGCCTACTACCAGAGCGTTCGCACCGAGTAGCGCATGATCAGCGGATCGGGCGTCACGATCGCCAGCCCGTGCGCGATCGCCTGACAGATCAGCATACGATCGAATGGATCGTTGTGATGCATCGGCAATCGCGGCAACTGCAGCACCGAAATCTCGTCCAGTGGCAACGTCTCGAACCCGTGCCGCTCGCGCTGTTTCGGAACATATTTGTCCGGAGCTTCAGATAGCGTCAAACCACCGAGCTTGTGCTTGACGCAAATCTCCCACACCGACGCTGCGCTCAAAAATACCTCATTCGCGACGTCAGTTATGGCTGCGCGGCATTTCAACGAGAGGCTGGCCGGATTGTCGATTGCCCAGAGAAAGGTGCAGGTATCGAGCAGCACCTTCACGAGCTCTTACCCTCGAAAGCATCAATCAACTCAACGGGCAAAAGATCAAAGAAGCTCTTCTGGATCTTCACGGTTCCTTTAGCCAGTCCCAACGGACGTCGCGGCCGCACCGCCGGCTTCGGCAGCGCACGTATCTCAGCAATCGGTATATTGCGCCGGCAAAGCAGGATCGTCTCGCCCTTTTCCAGCTTGGCGAGATACTTCGACAGATGCGTCTTCGCTTCGTGAATATTCAGTTTTATCATGTGCAGATTGTGAACTAGAAAGTGAACTAAGTCAGTTCTTGGAAGGAGACAGCTTGAAGGTCCTCGGGCTTGATATGAGGCGCATTGCCCTCCGCGGCAGGGCTAGCTTCAATGAGGCCGAGGCACGCGTGCCTCGGAAAACAAGCGACTCGGGAAATAACAAAGCGCGATGCCTCCGCCCTGGTGAAGCTGTTCGTAGTGGAAGCCCACTCCGGCCGGGTCCGACGGGCGATCTCCGAGGCGCGGCTGATCACCACGCATGCGATCGCCTACGTCGAAGCCTGCGCCACGTTCGCGCGGGTGGCTCACGCCCGCGGGGACGGCGCGCTGTTCCCCGCCTTGCGCCGGAATCTCGACATCCAGCGTAGCGCTTCGCCATCGGGCGCAGAGACAAACCGACTTTCCGGCGAAACGCTTCAAGTTGAGAACGCTGATGGGCGGTCATTGGTCATGGTCCGGATGCTCCATCAATTTCCCTAATTGTCCAGTGTGGGCAAGAACGGCCACCGATACCTTTTAGCATTGCCGGTGTCTCATTTCGTGAGACCGCCAAACCCCGCATGGGCATTGGCTTTCAGCCATATCGATCGCTTGCGAGGCGCGGTCCGGGGGGCCGCCAACTCAACCTTTCGCCCGCCTCCCTCATCCCCACCCTTCTCCCGGAGGGAGAAGGGCTCGCGTCATTCGTCGTTCGAGCCGTATGGGGTCAGCGGTTGCCGCACGGCTTGAGCTTCGATTTTACGGTGCTACGACCCGGCCGCGCGTGGCGGAAAAGTTGCCCGACTCGCGCATCTGCCGGAAACGCTCCCTCTACCTCCGCCCCCATTCTCGATCAGCGCAGGATCCGGCGGGCGTCCTCGCTTGTGCGTTTCAATGCTTCGTGGCTACAATGTCCTTTGTAGCTACTTTGAGGAAGCGCTATGGATGTCCCCGTCCGCGAGCTTAAAAACCGCCTTTCGGAATATCTGCGCAAGGTGAGCGCCGGCCACGAGGTGCGGGTGACCTCGCGCGGCAAGGTAGTCGCACGGCTGATCGCGCCGAGAGCCGCGCGGCGCAAACAGCCCGCCGAGGAAGAAGCGATCGCGCTGCTGCGCAGCCAGCCCTGGATTCGGCCGGGCGAGGGCAGGCTGCGGCTGCCCCGATTCGTCGTGAGGCTCAAGCCGGGTGAGAAGACCCTTGCCGAAATCGTCAGCGAAGAGCGCGAATGATTCTTTATCTGGATACTTCCGCTCTGGTGAAAATGTTCGTGCCGGAGCCACATTCGGAAAAGCTGCGCGCCGCCGTTGCCTCGGCGAGCGTCGTTGCGACACAATTGCTCGCGCACGTGGAGGCGTGTTCCGCTTTCTCCCGTTTTGCCGAGGCGCGGCGGGATAGATCGCTGTTCCAGCGTTTGCGGCGCGAGTTGGACGCGCGCTGGACCGAATGGGAGATTGTCGGCATTGAAGAGCCTCTCGTGCGGCGGGCGGGCGAGTTCTGCGCGCGATATCGCTTGCGCGGCTACGACAGCGTCCACCTCGCCGCGGCCGAAAGGGTCCATGGCGCGAGCCGCGCTGCCGATTTCCGCTTTGGTGTTTTCGATGGCAATCTGGCCCGCGCGGCAGGAAGCCTCGGACTTCCGGTGCTGGACGCTTAGCATTGCGGTTCTCTATTTACCCGGCCTACCCGCCCGCCGGCAGCGCTGCGACATCCGCCGCCCGAGCCCCCGCTCCGTGCGCTCGATCAGCTCAATCACTTCGATCTCAAAAGTGCATCCGTCGACCTGGATGCGCCCGCCGCCCTCATCCCCACCCTTCTCCAGGGGAGCAAAGGGCTCGCATCATTCGTCGTTCGAGCCGTCGGGGGTTGGCGGTTGCCGCGCGGCTCGAGCTGCGCTTGCGGGCGCTACGGCCTGTCCGGAACGCGTGGCGGAGACCTTGCCCGACTCGCGCATCTGCCGGAAACGCTCCGCTACCTCCGCCATGTCTTCAACCGCCTGCAATCGCTCGCGCAGCGTAAATCCCAGCGCTAGTCGCAATTGCGCGCGACGATTGCCTTCCCACGTCGTTTGTTCCCAGGCGTCATCAGGAAGCGGATTCATTTTCGGCTGGCTTCTTCCATGATCCAGCGCAGGTGCTGAATATCATCGGCATCACGCGGTCTGCCCGCGGCTTCTTTCATGGCGATCAAGGCCGGAATCGAAACGAAACGCACGCACAGGCCCGGGGCCAAATCCTGCTTCGGGACAACCTCGTACTCACGGTCGAAGTCGAAGGGTTCAGAGACGAAAACACCCACGGGCGTCTCCCGGTGTCGGTCGCTATGAAAATTGAGCACCCTCATGCCTTTTTCGCTGATCCATTGCTGCCTCTGCC
>JBKJZR010000188.1:0-5142 GCA_046715035.1 Burkholderiales bacterium
TGCCTCCCGATTTTTCACCACCAGGCAAAAATCATCTCCGATAATTTTGACTGTAGGCAAAACCTCGGGTAACGCGACATCGAAGGCAGGGAGGTGGATTTCGTCGTCACCGAGTCGCGCCGGCCGCGGCTGATCGTCGAATGTAAGTGGGCAGACGCCGAGCCCGACCGCAGTCTGCGCTATTTGAAAGCACGCTTTCCGCAGGCGGATGCCTGGCAAATCGCAGCGACCGGCAGCAAGGACTACCGCAGTCCCGACGGCATACGCGTCGCTCCCGCGGTGCAACTGCTGCAGACCCTCGTCTGAGCCTTGGACCCTAGAACTGCGAGGCGCGCAAGGGCAGGAAAAAAGAAGGAGAAGTCGATGGTGTTTTCGCCGGGCCGAGTTAGCGTTTTTCGACCGGCAGATAGGCGCGCGGCTCGGGGCCGTTGTAGAGCGTCAGCGGCCGGATGAGGATGTTGTTCTCCATCTGCTCGAGGACCTGCACGGTCCAGCCGGGCACGCGCCCAATGGCGAAGATCGGCACGAACAGGTCCTCAGCGATGCCGTTGAGGAAATAGACGACGCCCGCGTAAAAATCCACGTTCACGTTGACCCCGTGGCGCGCGTAAGGCTGCATTGCCGCCACCACCGCTTCGAGGATCTGATACCACTGCGGCTGGCCCATCTCGCGGGAGAGCCGCTCGACCCCGGCTCGCATGTGGCGCGCGCGCGGATCCTCGGCGCGATAGACGCGATGCCCGAAACCCATGACGGGCTCCTTGTTCGCACGCTTTTGCTTCACGTAGTCGCCCGCCCGCGAAGCATCGCCGATTTCCTGCGCCATGCGCATGACGTTTTCCGCGGCTCCGCCATGCGCTGGACCGGACAGCGCGGCGATCGCCGCGGTCACAGCGCCATGCAGGTCGGCCTCGGTGCCGGCGACCACGCGCGCGGTGAACGCCGAGGCGTTCGAGCCGTGCTCCGCGTGCAATATCATGTCGGTATCCATGAGCCGCGCTGCGTCAGTGCTCGGTGGCTTGCCTTTCAGCATGTAAAGGAAATTGGCGGCGTGGCCCAGACGCGGTTCGGGCGCGACCCGTTCGCGGCCGTTGCGGATGTGCTCGTGCGCCGCGACGATCAGCGGCGCCTGCGCGGTGAGCCGCACGCCCTTGCGCAGCGTGGCGGCGGGCGATTTGTCCGCAGTCTCAGGGTCGAATGCGGCGAGCGCCGACACGACAGTGCGCAGGACATCCATCGGGTGCGCATGCTTTACCGCGCGAATGATGTCGTATGCCGCCGCGGGCAGCGTGCGCGCCGCCTTCAATTCGGCGTCGAATACTTCGAGCTCGGCGAGGGTGGGCAGCTCGCCATGGAGGAGCAGGTAGCACGTCTCCTCGAAAGTCGAGCGTTGGGCAAGGTCGTGGATCGAATAGCCGCGATAGCGCAGCTCTCCCGCCCGGCCGTCGATGAAGCACACGCGCGAGCGGTCGAAGTACACGCCTTTCAGACCGCGGTGGATTTCGACCTTTTCGGCGCCTTCACTCATGGGCGTAGTGTCCTTTTCCGGATCGATGCGTTGCGCAGATCCGATCTGGTTCGATCAATGCGACTGTCCACTGATGCCTTTACGTGCACGATCACCTGCGGTTGGAACTCTAGAACGGGATGTCGTCGTCCATATCGTCGAACGAGGCGCCGCCGCCCTTCTTCGCGGCGGGCTTCGCTGCGCCGGACTCGGCGGCCTGCGCGCGGGGTTCCCGATCCATCGCTTCCGTGCCGCCGCTGGGGCGTCCGCCGAGCATCTGCATTTCGTTGGCGATGATCTCGGTCGTATAACGATCCTTGCCCTCCTTGTCGGTCCACTTGCGCGTTTCAAGCCGCCCCTCGACGTAGACCTCGCGGCCCTTTTTCAGGTACTCGCCGGCGATCTCCGCGAGCTTGCGATAGAACGTGACGCGGTGCCACTCGGTTTTCTCCTGCTTGTCACCGGTATTCTTGTCCTTCCAGGTCTCGGAAGTGGCGAGCGTGATGTTGCAGACGGCGCCGCCGTCCGGCAGGTAGCGCACTTCCGGGTCCTTGCCCAACCGCCCCACGAGTATCACTTTGTTGACTGATGCCATCAGATCTCTCCTTCAATAAGTCGCAACACGTACTGTTCGTCGAAGCCCGCCGCATCGATCTTCAGATAGGCGGTGCGCCCGCCCGCTGCGATCTGCACCTCGCGCACGCCAGGCTGCGCCGCGAGGCGCTCGACGAGGGAACTCGCCTGCTCGCGGTCCAGAACCGGGATCGTATAGGTGCGCGTCACCACCGCGCGTGGCGGCGCCTTCATGCCGGCCGCGCACACGAGCCATGCCACGAGCAGCAGCGCGTCGAACGCAAAGACGCCGCGCGCGCCGAACTGCTGATAGAGAAACCCGCCGCACACCGCACCCAGAAACGTGCCGAGAAACTGAATGCTGCTGTAGATACCGATGGCCGCACCCTTGGCCCCGGGCGGCGCAAATTTCGAAACGAGCGAAGGCAGACTCGCTTCCAGAACGTTGAACGCGGTAAAGAAGATCAGCAAAAACAGCGCGAGATGCCCGATGCCGCTCAACAACCACGGCATCGACAACTGTCCCGCGAGCAGCACTGCGACCGCGCCGACGAATACCGTCTTGCCATGACCGCGGCGTTCGGCCGCGAGGATCGGCGGCAGCATCAGGACGAAAGAGCCCAGCATCACCGGCAGGTAGACCTGCCAGTGATCGTCGACGCCCAGTCCCGCATCGCGCAACGCGAGCGGCACGACGATGAAGATCGTCATCAGCACCGCATGCAGCGCGAAGATGCCGAAATTGAGACGGGCAAGCTGCGGGTCACGGAGCACTTCTGCCAGCCGCGGACTGTCGCGGGTGGGCGCCGTGCCGCGCTCGGGGACGTCGGGAACGAGCACAAACACCACCACCATGGCGGCGAGCGCGAGTAGGCCGGTCAGCGCAAAGATGCCGGGCACGCCGATCACTCGGTTCAGCCACGGACTCGCCACGAGCGAGAGCGCGAAGGTGAAACCGATCATCGATCCCACCAAAGCCATCGCCTTCGTGCGCTGCTCTTCGCGCGTCAAGTCGGCGATCATCGCGATCACCGCCGCGGATATCGCACCTGCACCCTGCACGATGCGCCCGGCGATCACGAGATAGATGTTGTCGGCGAGCGCCGCGACGAAGCTGCCCAGCGCGAACAGCGCGAGGCCGGCATAGATTACCGGCTTGCGCCCATAGCGGTCGGAGAGCCGGCCGAACGGAATCTGCAGTATCGCTTGCGTCAGACCGTACCCGCCGAGCGCCATGCCGACGAGCGTCAGGTTGTCGCCGCCGCGCAGTTGCTCGGCATATATGGCAAACACCGGCAGAATGACGAACATGCCGAGCATGCGCAAACCGAAGATGCTGGCCAGGCTCGCGCTCGCGCGCCATTCGGTCGCGTTCATGCGGCTGCCGGAAGACATGGTGGAAATGCGACTTGGGAAGAGGCGCTAAAGTCCGGTATATTAGCAGGTTTAGCTACGGGACTTGCGCTTCTTGACCGCCCCTCATCCCGCTCTCGTCAGACTGCAAAATCCGCTTACCGAACCGCGCCCCAAAGGCGCCGAGTCGATTCGCATCCGCGGCGCGCGCACGCACAATCTCAAGAATATCAGCCTCGATCTGCCCCGCAATCGGCTGATCGTGATCACCGGGCTGTCGGGATCGGGCAAGTCCTCGCTCGCCTTCGATACGCTCTACGCGGAGGGACAGCGCCGCTATGTCGAATCGCTGTCGGCGTACGCGCGCCAGTTCCTGCAGCTCATGGAGAAGCCGGACGTAGACCTGATCGAAGGACTGTCGCCGGCGATCTCGATCGAGCAGAAGGCGACCAGCCACAACCCGCGGTCCACCGTCGGCACCGTCACCGAGATCCACGATTATCTGCGCCTGCTCTTCGCGCGCGTCGGCGATCCGCACTGCCCGGATCACCACACCCTGCTGCAGGCGCAGAGCGTGTCACAGATGGTCGATCATGCGCTCGAGCTGCCGGCGGAAACACGGCTGATGATACTGGCGCCGCTGATCGTCGGCCGCAAGGGTGAGCAGGCCGACCTGCTCGACGAGCTGCGCGCGCAGGGTTTCGTGCGCGTGCGCATTGACGGCAAAGTGCACGAAATCGACGATCTTCCCAAGCTCAAGAAAAACATCAAGCACACGGTCGAGGTCGTGGTCGACCGGCTCAAGGTGCGGCCCGAGATCAAACAGCGCCTCGCGGAATCGTTCGAGACCGCGCTGCGCCACTCCGACGGGCGCGCGCTGGCGGTCGAAATGGACGGCGGTGCTGAGCACCTGTTCTCGGCGCGGTTTGCGTGCCCGGTGTGCAGCTATTCGCTGCCGGAACTCGAGCCGCGGCTGTTCTCTTTCAACAACCCCATGGGCGCGTGCCCGCGCTGCGACGGTCTTGGCGCAATTAGTTTCTTCGACCCGAAGCGCGTCGTTGCATATGCGCACCTATCGCTTGCTTCAGGAGCGATCAGAGGCTGGGACCGGCGCAACCAGTTCTATTTTCAGATGCTGCAGTGCCTCGCCGGCCACTATGAATTCGAGCTTGAAGCGCCATTCGAGAGCCTGCCGGAAGCAGCGCAGCAGGCGGTGCTTTACGGCTCGGGACGCGACAAGATCAAATTTACCTACGTCGGCGAGCGCGGCAACAAGTACCAGCGCGAACACGCATTCGAGGGCATCATTCCAAACCTCGAACGGCGCTACCGCGAAACGGATTCGAGCGTCGTGCGCGAGGAACTGGCCAAACATCTGAACAGCCAGTCGTGTCCCGAGTGCGGCGGCACGCGCCTGCGGCGCGAGGCGCGCAACGTGCTCGTCGCCGGCAGGACCATTTACGATATCAGTGCGCTTCCGCTGAAGCAGGCGTCGCAGTTTTTTGCAGCCATGGCGCTGACCGGCACCAAGCTTGCGATCGCCGAGAAAATCGTTGCTGAGATCATCAACCGGATCACGTTTCTCAATGACGTCGGCCTCGAATACCTGTCGCTCGACCGCGCCGCCGATACGCTCTCGGGTGGTGAAGCGCAACGCATCCGGCTCGCAAGCCAGATCGGCTCCGGGTTGACCGGGGTCATGTACGTAC
>JBKJZR010000189.1:0-9660 GCA_046715035.1 Burkholderiales bacterium
GGTTGTCGATTACAGATTGTTGACAGTTTACGATCGCGTGGGGTTAAATCGTGCATGACCCAAGACAGTCCGCGGCAGGCCGAACCGACCCCGTTCGAAATACTGCAGAACCAGTCGTTGACGATGCTCGTGCGGCAGGAAATCGAGCGGATGATCAATGGCGGCGAGCTCGGCGCCGGGGCGAAGCTGAGCGAGAACGCGATCGCGATGCGGCTCGGGGTGTCACGGGGTCCGGTGCGGGAGGCATTGCGCGCGCTCGAGCAGACGGGGCTGGTGCGCGTCGAGAAAAACCGCGGCGTTTTCGTGCGCCAGATCGCGTTGGCGGAGGCCGACGATATCTACGAGCTGCGGGCCGTGCTCGACCAGTTGGTGGGCCGCCGGCTCGCCGAGCGCATCACCGCGGAGCAGACCGGGGCGCTGCGCGCGCTGATCGAGCAGATGGAAAAAGCCGCGGCCAACGACGATGTCGACGCGTATCACCCGCTCAATCTCACGTTTCACGACTCGCTCGTCGAGTTCGCCGGCAATAACAAGCTGCTGCATACCTATCGCAGGTTGGTGAACGAGCTCAATCTCTTTCGCCGCCAGACACTGACGCAGCGCGACCGCCTGCCGCTGTCGACGCGCGAGCACAAGCAGATCGTCGAAGCGATTGCATCCGGTGATGCTGACGCGGCCGGCCGGCTGCTTTACGAACACGCGATGACGAGCCGTGAGCGCATGCACCAGACCTACGCATCCGGCGATGAGATCGTAGTCCCGTTGTCGCCCAAGGCGAAAGCCAGAACCAAATAAGACATCGCCCCGCTTGCGCGGGAGCGGTGCGGCACGCAAGCACCAGCAGGTTGATGTTGTCGTCGTAGTGCCATGTTGCAATGCTACGGTGACGGCCTTTATCACTGTTGAACCAAAAGGAGAGGCGATGTTTATCCGACTGATAGGTGTTGCGGGCGTGCTTTGCGCGCCCTCGCTGCGTGCGGCGTTGCGTCTGCTCGGGCTGGCGCTGGCAGGCGCGTGGCTCGCCGGGCTGCCCCTGACGGGGCTGGCCCAGAGCTGTGAAGACCCCAAGGTGCTGCGGTTCTCGATCATCCCGACGCAGGAATCCATACGCGAGCTGACGCTCTACAAGCCGGTGCTCGATCAGATCTCGAAGAATACCGGCAAGAAGATCGAGTTCTACATGCCGACTTCGTATGCGTCGGTCGTCGAAGCGCTGCTCGGCAAGTGGGTCGACGTGGCAGTGCTGGGCCCCGAGTCATATCTGATCGCGAAGACCAAGGGCGCGCAGATCGACGTGTTCGCGACTTACTTCAAGAAGAAGGACGGCATCCAGGATGCCGGTCCCGGCTTCAAGTCGATCCTGATCACCAAGAAGGGATCGAAGTTCACCACGATAGAGTCGGTGAAAGGCTCGGTCATGCTGCTCGTCGATCCGGCGAGCACCTCGGGGGCGCTGATCCCGGAATCGGTGTTCTCGAAAGTCGTCAAAATGCCGCTCAAGCAGTATTTCGGCCGCGTCGCGTTCTCAGGCGGGCATGATCTGTCTACGCTCGCGGTCGCAAGCGGCAAGGCCGACGCAGCATTCGTGGCCACGCATCGCTTCATGAACACCATTACCTCCGGCAAGGCGAAGCTCGACGACTTCAACGTTCTGTGGACGTCACCGCTGATTCCTCAAGACCCGTTCGTCTATCGCTCGACGCTGTGCCCGGAGCTCAAGAACAAGATCGCACAGACGTTTCTCGATCTCGACAAGAATCCCGATGGGCAGAAGTACCTCGCCAACGTCGATTCAGAGAAATTCGTGGTGATGAAGGATTCCGATTACGACGTGATACGCGAGGCGGGCGGCGGCAAATGAGCGCGGACGCGGCCATCCAGACTGGGTTCGCCGAGGTCAGGCGCGGCCAGGAAGAGGGCCGCGCCGCCGAGCCCACGCCGCGAACCGCGCTGGAAGTCAGGGATCTGCATGCCGGCTATGCGGGCCGCGAAATCCTCAAAGGCATCTCCTTCAGCGTGGCGGCCGACGATTTTTTCGCCATCATCGGCCCGAGCGGCGCGGGCAAGTCGACGCTGATCCGCTGCGTGAACCGGCTCGTCGAGCCGACGGCCGGCGCCGTCCTCATCAACGGCCAGGACATCCTCAAGGTGAGCCAGTCCGATCTGCGTGGCGTGCGGCGCAACATCGGCATGATCTTCCAGGAGTTCAATCTGATCGAGCGCCTGTCGGTCATCGACAACGTGCTGACCGGCAGACTCGGCTACACCGGCACGCTGCGCAGCCTGTTGCGCATGTACACCAAAGACGACATCAGGCACGCGCTCATGCTGCTCGACCGGGTGGGCCTGAGCGAGCACGTCGACAAGCGCGCGGACCGTTTATCCGGCGGCCAGCGCCAGCGCGTGGGGATCGCCCGCGCGCTGATCCAGAACCCGAGGCTGCTGCTGGTCGACGAGCCCACCTCCAGCCTCGATCCCAAGATCTCGCGCGAGGTAATGGGACTCATCAAGGAGATTGGGCTGGAGTTCGGCATTCCGGTGCTGTGCAACATTCACGACGTCGAGCTCGCCTGCGAATTCTGCACGCGTGTGATCGGCCTGCAGGACGGCATGAAGAAGTTCGAGGGCAGCCCGCGCGAGCTCGACAAGGCCGCGCTGCAGGACATCTATGCGATGGAAGTGCTGTGAACACGCTCGCCCTGGATGCGCGCGTCGCGCAGGTCGCGGTATGGCGCAGGCGCACGCGCGCCGTGCGCTACACCGCATATTTCGCGGTGGCCGCCGCCGTGGTCTGGAGCATAGAGGCGATCGTGATCGCGGACACCGACTGGAGCCGCATCCTCACCGGGACGCTGCTCGAGACGCTGCGCGGTTTCCTCGATCTCGACCTGAGCATTCTGCCGGGCGTCGTGCAGCCGACGATCGAGACGGTGTTCATGGCCACGCTGGCCACGCTCGCCGGCCTGGTGCTGGCGATCCCGGTGGCCTGGCTGGGCGCCTCCAACATCACGCCGCTCGGCGCCTTTTCCTACGGCATCGGCCGCACGCTGATGACGCTGTCGCGTTCGGTGCACGAGATCGTCTGGGCGCTGATTTTCGTGTCGGCGGTAGGGTTGGGCGCGCTGGCCGGCGTGCTCGCGATGGCGGTGCGTTCGGTCGGCTTCATCTCCAAGACCATAGCCGAGGCGATAGAGGACGTAGATCCCAAGCCGATCGAAGCGATGCGTGCGGTGGGCGGGACAAAATTCCAGATCCTGCTGTTCGGGATTGTGCCGCAGATCACCCCGGTGTTCATCGGCAACATGATCTTCGAATGGGACATCAATATCCGTCGTTCGACCATCATGGGCCTCGTCGGGGCGGGGGGCTTGGGCCTCGTCCTTTTTCGCCAGATGGCGATGTCCAATTACGGCGGCATCGCGACCGTCGTGCTCGTGGTGCTGAGCCTGATCATTCTCGCGGAAGTCGCTTCGTACTATGCGCGCAAAGCCGTTATCTAGCTACGCGGACACGCCGCCGGCCGGCCCTGCGCCTGCATCGCGCGCCACCGTGCCGCTGACATGGAGCCGCTTCCGCTATCCGCAGAGCCTCTACAAGTACGCCGCGGTGCTGGGCGCCCTCGCGTTCATCGGCTACTCGCTCGAGTACCTGAACATCGACATCGACCGCCTGCCCGGCGTGCTCGGCCGCGTATGGGAAACGCTGTCCACGCGCTATTACCCGCCGAACGTGGAGCACGTGCTCAAGCCGGACTATCTGCGCTCGGTGGTCGAGACGCTGCAGATGTCGTATCTGGCAACCGTGGTCGGACTCGCGCTCGCGGTGCCGCTGGCGTGGTTCGCGTCGTTCAATATGACGCCGAGCCGGCGGTTCCTCTACCCGCTGGCGCGGCTGGTGATCATGGGCGCGCGTTCGGTGCACGAAATGATCTGGACCATCCTGCTGGTCGCGCTTCTCGGCTTCGGCATGCTGCCGGGCGCGCTCGCGCTCACGCTGTATTGCATAGGCTTCTCGGGCAAGCTGTTTTCCGAGGCGGTCGAGTCCATCGAGCCAGGGCAGGTCGAGGCGATACGCGCGACCGGCGCCAACCATTTTCAGGTGTTCGTCTTTGCGGTGCTGCCCCAGGTGCGCGTGGCGTGGACGGGCATTTCGATCTATACCTGGGATGTGCTGTTTCGGGCGGCAACAGTGGTGGGGTTTTTCGGCGCTGGCGGCATGGGATGGTTTCTGCGCGAGAGCGTACAGCGCGTCGCCTCGCAGGACGTCGCCGCCATCCTGCTGTCGATCATCCTCGTGGTAATCGCCTCGGAGCTGTTGTCGGCATGGCTGCGCACGCGGATTGCCCGGGCAATTGCATGAAGGCGGTGGGGAAGGCAGGTTTTACGGTGATTTGGAATCTGGATCATCGGGCTTTATTTAACGCATTGACGCCCGATCCCTCACTTGCAGTGCGCGCTCCAGCCTGCATGCTGGAGCCGCTTGTCGGGCGCGGAGCATGCTCCGCGAAACCCCCGACAAGCCCCCTAGCTCCTCTCCCGGGGGGAGAGGGGAATGTCGTGCGGAACTGGTCTGTCATTCAGTTCCGAAACTCGTCAGGAAATCGATATGGATGAACTGAATGGCGCGCCGGTCACGGTGAATGGGCGGATCTACCGTTGGATGGACAAGCCGCTGGTGGTCGTGTGTGTCGACGGCTGCGAGCCCGACTATGTGACACAGGCGATGCAGGCCGGGGCGGCGCCTTTCCTGCGCGAGCTGTGCGAGAAAGGCACTTCGCTGCTCGGTGAGGCGGTCGTGCCGAGCTTCACCAATCCCAACAATCTGTCGATCGTCACGGGAGTGCCGCCGTCGGTGCATGGCATATGCGGAAACTATTTCTACGACCGCGACGCCGACAAGGAAGTGATGATGAACGACCCGAAGTATCTGCGCGCCGACACGATCCTGGCGAAATTTTCGCAGGCGGGTGCTAAGGTCGCGGTGGTCACCGCCAAGGACAAGCTGCGGCGGCTGCTCGGGCACGGCATGACCGGCATCTGCTTTTCGGCGGAAAAGGCCAATGAGACTGCGGAGGTCGAGAACGGCATCAGGGACGCACTGGGCTTCGTCGGCCTGCCGCTGCCATCCGTGTACAGCGCGCAGCTTTCGGAATTCGTGTTCGCCGCCGGCGTCAAGCTGCTCGAAACCCAGCGGCCAGACCTGATCTATCTGTCGACGACCGACTACATTCAGCACAAGGACGCGCCGGGCACCCCGGGCGCGAACGATTTCTACTCGATGATGGACGCCTACCTCAAGAAGCTCGACAAGCTGGGCGCGACGATCGCGCTCACCGCCGACCATGGCATGAACGCCAAGACCGATGCCAAGGGCGACCCCAACGTGATTTATCTGCAGGACGTCCTCGACGACTGGCTCGGCGTCGACGTGGCGCGAGTGATCCTGCCGATCACCGATCCCTACGTCGTGCACCATGGGGCGCTGGGCTCGTTCGCCACCGCCTACCTGCCGGCAGGGCAGAACACGAATGACATCATCGCGCGGCTCGCGCGGCTGCCCGGCATCGAAGTCGTGCACGATCGCGCTTCCGGCTGCCGGCGCTTCGAGCTGCCCGAGGACCGCATGGGCGACATCATCGTCGTGTCCGAGCGACATACCGTGCTCGGCACGAGCCGCGGGCGCCACGACTTGTCCGGCCTCGACGTACCGCTCAGATCGCACGGCGGAATTTCGGAGAAAACCGTGCCGCTGCTCTTCAACCGCCGCGCGAACGGCATCGAGGCAGGCCGGCGTCTGCGCAATTTCGATGTCTTCGATCTCGCGCTGAACCACGTTCAATAAGGACCGGATCATGACGACTGCAGCCCAACGCAAGCAAAGCTCGGACACAATCCACGAAGGCATGCGCATCGGCGGTGAGAAAGTGACGCGCGACCGCGTGATCGAGGTATACAACCCGTACACCGAAAAAGTGATCGGCACCGTCCCCAGGGCGACGGTCGATGACATCAAGCGGGCGTTCGCCATCGCCAAAGCCTACAAGCCCAAGCTCACGCGCTACGAGCGCGCCAGCATCCTCGACCGTGCCGCGGAGCTCATTCGCGCACGCACCGGCGAGCTTTCTGATCTGATCACGGCGGAATGCGGACTGTGCAAGAAAGACTCGATCTACGAAGTCGGCCGCGCGTGCGACGTCATGAGTTTCGCCGCGGGCCAGGCGCTCATCGACGACGGGCAGATCTTTTCGTGCGACCTCACCCCGCACGGCAAAAAGCGCCGGGTTTATACCCAGCGCGATCCGCTGCTCGGCGCCATCAGCGCGATCACGCCCTTCAACCACCCGCTGAACCAGGTGGCGCACAAGGTCGCGCCGTCGATCGCCACCAACAACCGCATGGTGCTGAAGCCGACCGAGAAGACTCCGCTGTCGGCGATCGTGCTTGCCGACATCCTCTACGAGGCGGGACTGCCGCCTGAAATGTATCAAGTGGTGACAGGCGACCCGCGCGAAATCGCGGATGAGATGCTCACCAACCCCGACATCGATTTGATCACTTTTACGGGCGGGGTGCCGATCGGCAAGTACATCGCCGGCAAGGCCGGCTACAAGCGCATGGTGCTCGAACTGGGCGGCAACGACCCGCTGATCGTCATGGAGGACGCCGACATCGAGGAAGCCGCGACGCTGGCCGTGCAGGGCTCGTACAAGAATTCCGGGCAGCGCTGCACGGCCGTCAAGCGCATGCTGGTCCATGAGTCCGTCGCCGCGCGCTTCGTCGAGCTGCTCGTCGAGAAGACCCGGGCCTGGAGTTACGGCGATCCTATGGACGGCAAGCTCGACATGGGCACGGTGATCGACGAGCCGGCGGCAAAATCGTTCGAGGAGAAGGTGAACGACGCCGTCAGCCGCGGCGCACGCCTGCTGCACGGCAACGTGCGGCGCGGCGCGCTGTACTCGCCGACGGTGCTCGACCACGTCGCTCCCGACATGCCGCTCGTCAAATACGAGACGTTCGGTCCGGTGTCGCCGGTGATCCGCTTCAGCGACATCGACGAGGCCATCCGCATCGCGAACTCGACCGCTTACGGCCTGTCGTCCGCGGTCTGCACGAATCGGCTGGACTACATCGCGCGCTTCGTGTCCGAGCTGAACGTGGGTACGGTCAATGTGCGCGAAGTGCCCGGTTACCGGCTAGAGCTGACGCCGTTCGGCGGCATCAAGGATTCGGGCCTGGGCTATAAGGAGGGCGTGCAGGAAGCGATGAAGAGCTTCACCAACGTCAAGACGTACTCGCTGCCGTGGGCGTGAACGTTAAGGAAGGTCGGATACGCGGTTGGCGGTCATGCCAGCGGTTACGCTGGCATGACGATGCTTGTTTCATCGGGCTCGAGCGGACTGCCTATTCACGCATGCACGGGAGGACTCGGTAATTGCAGGTTTTGCTCAATCTGCTGGCAGGCGTCGCGTTGCTGGTCTGGGGCACGCACATCGTGCGCACCGGGGTGATGCGCAGCTGGGGAGGCGACCTGCGGCGCATCCTCGGCACGAGCGTCAACAGCCGGCCCCAAGCTTTCCTCGCCGGCATCGGCGTGACCGGGCTGCTGCAAAGCAGCACCGCGACCGCGCTGATCACCACGTCGTTCGTCGGCCAGGGGTTGATCGCCACCGCGCCCGCGCTGGCGATCATGCTCGGCGCCGACGTCGGCACGAGCCTGGTCGTGCAGCTGCTTTCCATCAATCTTTCGTGGCTGTGGCCGCTGCTGATTTTTGTGGGCGTAGTTATGTTCCTCGCGCGGCGCGGCCATGCGCTCGGGCATTTCGGCCGCATCGTGATCGGCTTCGGCCTGATCCTGCTCGCCCTGCAGCTGATCGTGCAGGCCTCCCAGCCGCTCACCCAGACAGCCAGTGTAAAGGTCCTGTTCGCCTCTCTTACCGGGGATGTGCTGCTCGACATGCTGATTGCGATGATCCTCACGCTTTTGTGCTATTCGAGCCTGGCGGTTGTGCTGCTCGTCGCCACGCTGACCGCCGCGGTGATGATCTCGCCCGACGTGGCGCTCGGTCTGGTGCTCGGCGCGAACCTGGGCAGCGGCCTGCTCGCCATCCTCGCCACGCTGCATTCGACCCCCGAGGCGCGCCGCGTGGCGCTCGGCAACTTGTTCTTCAAACTTGCCGGCTGCGCGCTCGTGCTGCCCGCGCTGCCGTGGATAGGCGGCTGGATCGCGGCGCTCGATCCCGATCCCCAGCGCCAGGTGGTGAACTTCCATCTCGCGTTCAACGTGGCGATCGCGTTCTGCTTCATCTGGTTCACCGCCAGCTTCGCCCGGCTCGCCGAGCGTGCGCTGCCCTCGACACGCGAGAAGGACAGTCCCGCCAAGCCGCGTTACCTCGATCCGGTGGCGCTGGAGACTCCGGCGCTGGCGATCTCGTGCGCGGCACGCGAGGCGCTGCGCCTCGGCGACATGATCGAGACCATGCTGCGCGGCACGCTGACGGTACTGCGCGACAACGACCTGCGTCTCGCCGGCGACGTCCATCGCATGGATGACGACGTGGACGAGCTGTATACATCGATCAAACTGTACCTGGTGCAGATGAGCCGCGATGCGCTCGACGAGAAGGAGAGCAAGCGCTGGGCCGATATCATATCGTTCACGATCAATCTCGAGCACGTCGGCGACATCATCGACAAAAACCTGATCGAGATCGCCGAGAAGAAAATCCGCAAGAACCTGAGCTTCTCGGTCGCCGGCATGCAGGAGATCTGCGATCTGCACGGGCGCATTCTCGCCAACCTGCAGCTGGGTCTGAATGTCTTCATCAACGGTGACCTGAAAAGCGCGCAGCGGCTGATCTCTGAAAAAGAGCAGTTTCGCAGTCTGGAGCGCGCTTACGCCGACAGTCATGTGCAGCGCCTCGTCAACAACACGCTGCAGAGCATCGAGACCAGCGCTTTGCATCTCGACATCATCCGCGATCTCAAGCGCATCAACTCGCACATCTGCTCGATCGCCTACCCGATACTCGAGTCGGCCGGCGTGCTCGCGCCCACGCGGCTGCGCGAGATGAAGCGGCGGGGCCGCACCAACGCGCGCGCCGTCACCGGCAAAAGCGTGGGGGCGGCGCTGCCCGACGGCCAGCCGCCCAGCGCATGAGCGGGACGCGCACCATGACTCTCGACGATATCCGGGCGCTGTTCGAGGCGAGAGGCGGCCGGCAGTACAGCGGCGAGCCGGTCAGCCAGTTGGAGCACGCGCTGCAGACCGCGCAACTCGCGGAGCGGGCTGGAGCAGGCGCCGAGCTCATCACCGCGTGCCTGCTGCACGATTACGGGCACCTCACCAACGACCGGGGCGAGACGCCGACGCTGCGCGGCGTCGACGACCGCCACCAGTACCATGGCGTGAGCGCGCTCAAGCCGCTGTTTCCGGCGGCCGTATTGACGCCGATCCGGCTGCACGTCGACGCCAAGCGCTATCTGTGTGCGGTGGACGCCGCGTATTGGGCGGACCTGTCGCTCGATTCGAAGCGCAGTCTCGAGCTGCAGGGTGGAATCTACGGTGACGACGAGGCGGCGCGCTTCTACGCGCGGCCTTACGCGCGCGACGCGGTGCAGTTGCGACGCTGGGACGATCTCGCCAAAGTCACCGGCTGCAAGA
>JBKJZR010000190.1:0-8842 GCA_046715035.1 Burkholderiales bacterium
TGCCAGTACCGCGCGCTCATGACGCAACTTTAAAGTGAACTTCCGAAATGCGGCCTATTACACGAATGGCACTTACTTAAGGGTATATAACTCGTCACCCCGTGCTACGACACGGGGTCCAGGTAAATAAGGCATTCATTTTTACCCTGGATTCCGGCTTTCGCTCGGAATGACGAAGCGACAGTTCCTCAGCTAACCCGGCATTTTTGGCTTAAGTAAGTGCCATTCGGGGCGATGCCCCCTTGTAAATCCCCTAAGTCAGGGGAAGCTGGAACTCGTGGAAAGGCTTAATCAGAGCTTCCCTAGCACTCGTAGGGTGTGCTCGCGGAAGCGAAGCGCACCAATCCGCGATGCATCGAGGGTGCGCTAAGCGCACCCTCCAGCGGGGTCGCTTCTAGCCGCCCTGCCGCGCGCGCTCGAGAAACGCGCCTACGGCCGCCGCCCACTCGGCGCGCGTGAACAAAAAACCCTCGTTGTGCCCGCCGCTCATCACTAAAAACTGCTTGGGCCCCCGGGCGGCTGCGAACAGCGCCTCGCCGTGCGCAAACGGCACGATCTCATCGTCGCGGCTGTGCGCGATCAGCACCGGCACGGCAATGGTGCGCAGGCGCGCGAGATTGCCGTACTCGATGCGCGCGAGCAGACGCACCGGCAGCCATGGGTAGATTTTAGCGCCCAGATCGGGGACGGACGTAAAAGCCGACGCGAGTATCACGGCGAGCGGACAAGGCGCGGACGTGCCGGCGGCGACAGGCGCTGTGGGCGGGGGTATCGCAGCGGACGGCTCGGCCCCGCGCTCACTGGCTCGCGCAGCCGGCCGCCCGGCACATTCGTTCGCGGAAACGTGGGCCGCAAGCCACGTCGCGACGCCAGCGCCGAGCGATTCGCCGAAGATCACGATGTCCTGCGCGCGCAGCTTACGATCTGCCGTCAAGTGCCGCCACGCCGCCTCGGCATCACGATATGTGCCCGCCTCGCTCGGCGACCCGCTGCTTCTGCCGTAGCCGCGATAGTCGATGAGCAGCGCCGAATAACCGAAACGGTTGAACATCGCGAGATAGCCGATGCGATGCGAAATGTTGCCCGCGTTGCCGTGAAACATGACGACGGCGCCGCGCTGCTCGCGGGCGGGGACCCACCACGCGTCGAGCGTGACGCCATCGGAGGTGCGCAGCTGCACGCTCTCGAAATCCAGCCCCGCAGCGCGCGGCGTGGACACGTGCCCGCGTCCGACATCGGGAAAATAGACGAGCCGCGACTGCATGAGGAAGACAGCCAGCAGCATCAGCCCGTAGGCGGTCGCCGCCGCGAGCGCGATGTTCAGCAGCACGCGCATTGCGCGCCGGTACCTGGCAGGCGATCCGCTTGCCGGTCTTCGCCGGCATCCATCACGGCAGCTCCAGCGGCGGCTCTTCCATCGCCGCGCACTGCTCGCGCAGCGCCAGGATGTGATCCTGCCAGTAGCGCTGCGTGTTGAACCACGGAAAACTCGCGGGAAATGCCGGATCGTCCCAGCGTCGCGCCAGCCATCCCGCGTAGTGGATCATGCGCAGCGTACGCAACGCTTCGACGAGCATCAGCTCCGACTCGCTGAAATCATGGAATTCGCGATAGCCCGCGATCACGTGCGCAAGCTGGGCGTTCATCTCGTCGCGTTCGCCGGAGAGCAGCATCCACAAGTCCTGCACCGCCGGGCCATTGCGGCAGTCGTCGAGGTCGACGAAATAAGGCCCCTCGTCGGTCCACAGGATATTGCCGGCATGACAGTCGCCGTGCAGCCGGATCGCGCGCGTCGCGCCGGCGGCCGTGTAGCAGAGTGCGATGCGACGCAAGGATTCCTCGACCGTGCTGCGGTAGGACTCCACCAGGTCAGGGGGGATGAAACCGTGGGCAAGCAGATACTCGGCGGGTTCGCGCCCGAAGCTCGCCACGGTGATGTCCTGCCGCGCCTCGAAATGGGCGAGCGCCCCCACCGCATGAATGCGCCCCAGAAAACGCCCGATCCACGACAGCGTGTCGGGACGATCGAGCTCCGGGGCGCGTCCCGGCCGGCGCGGAAACAGGGCGAAGCGAAATTCTTTGTGACGGTGCAGCGTCTCGCCATCAGCACCCGCCAGGGGCGCTACGACGGGGATCTCGCGCGCCGCCAGTTCCGCCGCATAAGCGTGCTCTTCGAGTATGGCGCGATCGTCCCAGCGCCGTGGACGATAGAATTTCGCGATGACCGAGTGCCCGTCTTCGAGCCACACCTGATAAACCCGATTCTCGTAGCTGTTGAGCGCGAGCAGCCGCCCGTCGCAGCGCCCGCCGCGCGTCTCGATCGCGTCGAGTATCAGATCGGGCGTCAGATTCTGGTACGGCGGCTCGCTGCGACCGCGCTGCGCGCGCGCCATCTAGTGTCCTGAGTCGCTAATTCGCTGAACAAAAGCGCCGAGAATCGGCGCCAGACATTGTCGCAAATCCTCGCCAGGTGCCCAGCCTGGCTGTGGTTTGGCTATCGCGTCTGGCACCGATTTCGACACTTTTGCGTTATGACGGGTGGTGGAACTGTCGCGGTCCTCATCAACGAACTAACGGCTCCGGACACTAGCGCCGCCTGAACACTGGCGGCGAGATGAATTGCAGTGCAATCGTTCCGTAGCGCGTCTGCCGGAACTCGCGCGCCTCGCCACCGACTGCGATGTTGAGATCGACGTGGTCGGGAACGAGCATAAAGCGCAGGCCGGCCTGGTAACCGCGCGGGCTGCGCGAGTCGTCGTACGTTTCGGCGATCGCGCTGACACGGGGCACGAGCTCGATTTCTGCGGCGATCGAACCCGTCGCGGCATAGCGCCGTGCGTCACGATCGCGGCGCGCGCCCGCGTTGACGTGAACGAGCAGGCGGTCGTCGAACCAGGAGCGGCTCAGCAGCAACGAGCCGTAGAAACTGGCGGTGCGGCGCTGCTGTTCTTGCGGATGTCGCCGCACGTCGACGCCGGCGGCCCAGCCCAGACCGTAACTGTTCTGCTCGAGGGCACGCCATAGGCTCTTCAACTGCACTGCGTTGAACTGCTCATGATCGCCGGTCCGAGCAGCAATGCCCCTGCGACCCAGCCCGATCTCCAGATTGCCCGTCGGATTGCACGCCGGCAGCGCACGCCATTCCTGCTGCTCGCGCGAGGATTGCCAGACCGCTTCGAGCTGGCACCTGCCGGGCCCGACGATGTCGGCGTCGTCCGTGACGTAGGGCTCTGCCGCCAGCGCTGCGGGCGCGCTGGCCAGCAGCATCAAGCCGAGGCCGATCGCGCGCATGCGAGCGACAATAAAATGAGGTCGGTAAGGCCGGACATACGGCCATATTGTACGCTACGCACGCCGCTAAAAAGCTAGAATCGGCCTAATTTCACTTCGACTCGCAGGATAGTTGCATGCTGAACGCCTACACCAGCCCGCACGGCACACTGGTCAAGAACGAGGTCAAGCAGCTTGCCGACCTCAAGCCGGAAGTCATCTGGCTCGACGTCGTCGATCCTACCGAGCAGGAACGCCAGTGGATCAAGCGCGCATACGAGCAGGAATTGCAGTTCATGGAAGAGCTCGGCGAGATCGAGGCGAGCGCGCGCTTCTACCGGGACGAGTATGGCTTGCACATGAACCAGTATTTCCTGCTGCTCGACAACGCAGTCTCGCGCAACGTGAATGTCGCGTTCACGCTCAACCAGGGGCGGCTCTTCACGCTGCGCAACGACGATCTGCCCGCGTTCCGCACGTTCTATTCCAAGGCGGCGAAGAATCCCGAATTCTGCTGTGCGCCCGTAGCGCTGATGCTGGGGATCATCGCCACGCGCATCGGCATGATGGCCGACCTCTACGAGAAACTGCAGGCCGATCTCGAGCCCGTAACCAAGGTCGTGATCGACGGCGACGCCCGGTCGATACCGAGGGTGCTCGACGAGCTCACCCGGATCGAAGATATCAACGGCAAGGCGCGCCTGGGCCTGCTCGAGAACAAACGCGCCTATCCGCACCTGTTGCGCTGCGAAGAAGCGGCAACGAGCCACGCGGCCATCGACGAAATCAATGCCGACGTCGAATCGGTGCTGAACCACGCCGCGTTTCTGGCCGAGCGCACCAAGTTCCTGATGGATGCGGCCATGGGCACGATGAACATCGCCTTCAACGGCAGGCTCAATACGTTCACCGTACTGTCGGTCGTGCTGATGCCGCCGATGCTGGTCGTCAGCATCTATGGCATGAACTTCGAGCACATGCCCGAGCTCAAATGGCTGTTCGGATATCCGATGGCCCTGCTCCTCGCGCTCGCCTCGGCGATCGGACCGTTCCTGTACCTGCGCTATAAACGCTTGCTGTGACTTTCACGCCGGCGCGGCCCGCGCGTTTTTAATGCGGCGCCGAGCGTGCGTCGGGCCCCGGCACGTCTCGCAAGGTCGGGAACCCTTTCGCTCCGTGCGCAGTGTGGGCCGGCAGAACCCCGCCGGCGTACCTCACGTCGCTGACACGGCATTCTTCCAGTAAGGCGGCAAGACGCCCGACGATTGCGCCGAGATCATCC
Source organism: Burkholderiales bacterium (assembly GCA_046715035.1). Taxonomy (GTDB): domain Bacteria; phylum Pseudomonadota; class Gammaproteobacteria; order Burkholderiales; family SG8-41; genus PALSA-1004. Next base: position 4,553 of record JBKJZR010000190.1, read on the forward strand.
AGCGGATGCAGCGGCCAGCAGAACCCGTCGACGGCAGCCGCGTCGAACGGCGAACTGAACGTCACGCGCAGGTCGGCATCGTCGTGGGCGCTGACCACCGCCGTGGGCTCGCCCACCGATCCGCGGAACCGGCGCAGCGCCCGGCTGGCGAAAAGCGTGAACGCCGCCTCGAGCTGCGCGCAGCGTCCGGCGTGCGGCGCACGCAGCAGGTCGAGTGGCGGCCGCGGCAGCGGCAGCACCTCGACCCCCCCCTGCGCCAGATGCGGCGTGAGCGCACGCGTCACCGGCATACCCCAGACGCCGATGTTGGAAGCGGTCTCGGTGAACGACGGCTCGATGGCGCTGCCGAAGCTCGCGCCGACCAGGAAACGCAGGTGGGCGTGCTCGCCCGGCACGCCGATTTCTATCGGGCTCGGCTTGAGATCGCGCACGGTGCCCTCGCGCGCCTGCGTCCACCGATAAACTTCGCCCGGAGCGACTGACTCCAGCGTCTCTAGCGCGCACAGCGCATTGCTGAAACCGAAGTTGAGGGTCTTGCCGAGCGCACCGTGCTGCGCGAAAAGGGCAGCGATCGCAGCGATATCGTCCAGGGTGCCTGCAAGCACCGCCGGCCGGGTAGTGCCGGTGATGATCACCAGCGGCAGCGCGAAAACGCGCGCCGACATGCCGCGGCTATCGGGGACAGCACCGTGCACCGCGTCACAGATGGTGTTCCACACCCGTACATACGCCGCGTGCGTCGGAGCGCCACGCAGTGCGGCGGCGATCTCGCCGTCGCGTCGTTCAGCCAGTGCCGCTTGCAAATTCGATCGGGAGCCGCTCAGTCCCTCGAACGCATGCGGCGCGCCGCCGCCATAGCTTCGCGGATCAGGTACAGCGCAGGAGCTCAACGCTGATCCGGGGGGGGGCGCTCAATCGAGGCGCAACCCGAGCGTCTTGACGAGCTGGCTCCATTTGGCCGTGTCGGCTTTGATGTCGGAGGTGAACTGCTCGGGTGACGTCGGCGCGAACTCCACGCCCAGGTTGCCGATGCGCTGCCGGACGTCCGGCTGCTGCAGCGCGCGATTCAGCTCCGCATTGATGCGCATCACGATCTCGCCGGGCGTCCCGGCAGGCGCCACTAGGCCCTGCCATTGGGCCGCGTCATAGCCCGGCAGATTTCCCGACTCGGCCATCGTCGGTATCTCCGGAGCCGCCGCAGCGCGCGTCGCGCTGGTCACCGCCAGCGCTTTCAGGCGGCCGGCGCGCACGTGCGGCAGCCCCGCGGCGAGTATCGGCAGATTCATCGCCACCTGACCGCCGATCACGTCGGTCAGCGCCTGCGCGGTGTTCTTGTAAGGCACTTCGACGATGTCGACCTTGGCCATCGCTTTCAGATACTCAACGAACAGGTGGCTCGGCGCGCCCTTGCCCGACGACGAGTAATCGAGCTGCCCGGGTCTTGCGCGGGCGAGCGTGATCAGCTCGCGCACGTCCTTCGCAGGCAAGGTCGGATGCACGACCAGCACGCTGGGAACGAAGCCGATGCGCCCGATCGCCACGAAATCGCGCAGCGGCTCGTAGGGCGGCTGCGCGTACAGGCTCGGCGCTACCGCCCACGGCGTGGCCGCGAGCAGCAAGGTGTAGCCGTCGGGCGCGGATTTGGCGACCGCCTGGGCGCCGATGATACCGCCCGCCCCCTCGCGGTTCTCGACCACGATCTGCTGACCCCATGCGGCGGTGAAGCGGGGTCCCAGCGTGCGCGCGAACACGTCGCTGCCGCTGCCGGCGGAAAACGGCACGATGATGCGCACGGGTTTGCTCGGAAAGCCTGGCGCCTGTGCGAGCGAGCTGCCGCTGGCAGCGCACACGACCGCCGCGAAGAGACACCTCAAGCAGAGCTTCATCTCGCCTCGTGTCGTCCGTTCGGTAAAGTGTTGCCTCATCGATGCGTCCCCTCCAGCCTCCCCCCGCACGCGAGAGAAGGAGTTTTTACCATTCAGCATTCAGCATTCAACCACGCTGATCCCCCAGATTAGTCGACTCTTGCGCCGGAGTCCCTGACTACTTGCGCCCATTTCGTGAAATCCCTGCGGATGGTCGCGGCAAATTCGGCCGGGCTGCCACCGGCGGTGTCAGCGCCTTGCGCCCGCAAGCTCTCCTTGAGCGCGCTGGTCGCCAGCGCCTTGTTGAGGTCGTCGTTAAGCCGCACGACGATGTGTTTCGGCGTGCCCGCGGGCCCGAGCACGCCGAACCAGTTGGTGACTTCATAGCCGGCCACGGTTTCGCCTATCGTCGGCAGCTCCGGCAGCGCAGTCGAGCGTTTGGCACCGGTCACCGCGAGTCCGCGCAGCCTGCCCGCCTTCACCTGCGGGATCAGCGGCACGGCGCTGGCGATCGTGATGTTGACCTGCCCCGCGATGAGGTCGGTGATCAGCGGCCCCGTTCCCTTGTAAGGAATGTGCGTGATCTCCACCCCCGCCATCGTCTTGAGGAGCTCCATCGCAAGATGGCTGGACGCGCCGCTGCCTCCCGACGCGTAGTTGATGTGGCCGGGCTTGGCCTTCGCCAGCGCGATCAGCTCCGGCACGGACTTCGCGGGAAAACTGACGTTGGAGGCCAGCATCAGCGGCACCGCGACGAACTGAATCACGGCGTCAAAATCGCGCACCGCGTCGTAATTCACTTTCTTGTACAGATGGGGATTGATGACGTGGGGGATCGAGGTGAACAACAGCGTGTAGCCGTCCGGTGCTGCACGCGCCGCGATTTCGGTCGCGACCAGGCCGCCCGCGCCGCCGCGATTGTCGACGACGACCTGCTCGCCCAGGCTGGCGGTCAGCTGCGCGGCGGCGATACGCCCCAGAATATCCGCAGCGCCGCCGGGCGGGAAGCCGACGATCAGCCGAACCGGCTTGTCAGGATATTTTTGACCCGTGGCACCGCAGGCGATCGCCGACATCGCTGCGAATAGCAGACCACCTGACAAGAAATTCATCTTCTCTTGCACTGACCGGCTCGTCGATGCTTCATCCCTATCCCTCACATCAGTCTACTTTCGCGCCCGACATCTTCACGACCTTGCCCCATTTGACGGTCTCCGCTTTCAGAAACTCGGCAAATTCGGCGGGCGTGCTGGGGGTGACATCGGCGCCTTCGGAGGCGAGACGCTCGCCGACTTCGGGCGATTTGATCGTGCGCACGATGTCGTCGTTGAGTCTGGCGACGATGTTTTTCGGCGTTCCCGCCGCGACCGCCACGCCCCACCATGCCGTCGCATCGAAGTTGGGGTAACCGGCTTCGGCGATCGTCGGCAAATCGGGCGCCACCCGCGAGCGCGTCCTGCTCGTCACTGCCAGCGCCTTGAGCCGCCCCGCCTTCACCTGCGGTCCGAGCGTGGAATAGCTGCCGAGCGTCATGCTGACCTGCCCCGCGATGACATCGGACATCGCCGGCGCGAGCCCCTTGTAGGGGATGTGCACCATGTCGATCCCCGCGGTCGCCTTGAACATCTCGCCGATGAGGTGCGCGGTGCCGCCGCTGCCGGTCGATCCGTAGGAAAGCTGCCCGGATTTGCTCTTGGCGAGCGCCACGAGCTCTTTCACCGATTTGACCGGCAACTGCGGCGTCACCACCATCAGGAACGGCGCGGACCCGATCCTGGATACGGGCGCGAAGTCTTTCGCCGCGTCGTAGGGCAGCTTCGGATACAGCGTGGGATTGATCGCAAAAGCCGTCGAGACCAGCAGCAGCGTATAGCCGTCCGGCGGCGACTTGGCGACCATGTCAGTGCCGATGACGGTGCCTGCGCCCGCGCGGTTGTCGACGACGACCTGCTGGCCCCACGTTTCGGCGAGCCGCGCGCCGATCAGACGCGCGAGCAGATCGTTGATGGCGCCGGGCGTGAATGGCACGATGAAACGCACCGGCTTGTTCGGAAAACCCGGCGCCTGCGCCATCGCGCTGCCGCTGGCGGTGCACCAGGCCGCGATGAAATACGCGCCGCAGGGTTTCATAATGCGCTTGAAGTTGTATCGCCGAAGGGCTCCCCAACGTTCATGCCGCTTTGGCGTGCCCCCATCCCCATCATCCCCCGCAAGCGAGGGAAGGAGTCTGCTTTTTTCATCCCTCATCCCTCATCCCTCATCCCTCATCCCTCATCCTTCATCCTTCATCCTTCATCCTTCATCCATAATCCTTCATCCATCATCCTTCATCCTTCATCCTTCATCCTTCATCCTCCCTCACCTCTCCCTCCCTTCTCGACAAATTCTTCACAACCCCCAGCTATAGTCGTACCCGTTGTCCCAC
>JBKJZR010000191.1:0-11639 GCA_046715035.1 Burkholderiales bacterium
CCTGAATTCACGTGGGGATGCAGCCTCCCCGCCGCAAAGACGCCCCCGGCGTCCAAGGCTTGCTCTGACGGTTTCGTCCACGGAGCACGCTTTGATCATCGTTCGGTACCCATTTCTTTTTCGCTTACGACCGCGGTTCACAGGCGCGCTGCGAGAGGGGTTTTCTGCAGCCGCTCGTCGCGCTGCGATCCGTGCGGCTAACCTGCTTCGAACGCAGACCGCGGCTGTGCTGAAGACCGCTTGGTTCATCGTCATGACAGGGATTGCCATGGACACCATCGCCCAGCAAGAAAACTTCGATACGAATGCAGTCGTCCAGGTGAAGTTCAAGGCGTTCGACGACTTCGCCTTCGGCGTAGCGCGATAGGATCTCCATGGTCATCCGCAGGCTGCTCTGGAGCAGGGGATTGCGCGCATTCGCCGACGGCTATGTCAGCCTGCTGTTGCCGGTCTATCTGCTTGAGCTCGGATTCGGGCCGCTGCACGTCGGCGTGATCGCGACGACTACGCTGCTCGGCTCGGGCGTGCTGACCCTGTTCGCGGGGTTCCAGGCCCACCGTTTCGAGCATCGCACGCTGCTGATAGCGGCGTCCGTGCTGATGGCCGTTACGGGCCTCGGCTTTGCGGCGGCGAGCGACTTCTGGCCTCTGCTCCTGATCGCATTTGTCGGCACGCTCAATCCCTCCAGCGGTGGCGTCAGCGTTTTTCTGCCGCTCGAGCACGCACTGATATCGCGGGCGGTGACGGATCGCGAGCGCACGGCGGTGTTTGCGCGCTACAGCCTGGTGGGCTCGCTGGTGGCGGCGTTCGGCGCCCTTTGCGCGGGCGTGCCGGAGTTGCTGATGTCGGTACTGAGTATCAGCATGAAGGCAGCGCTGCAATGGATGTTCATCCTGTATGCCCTGTTCGGCGCGGCGGCAGCGCTCACCTACGCGGGGTTACCAAAGGAACGCGTTGGCGGTGAGCGGCAACCGCCCGGAACATTGAAATCGTCGAGGAAGATGGTGTACAAGCTCGCTGCCTTGTTCAGCCTCGACGCCTTCGGCGGCGGCTTGGTGTTGGACACCATGCTGGTGCTGTGGCTATTCGATAAGTTTCAGCTCTCGACGACCCTTGCGGGCACTATATTCTTCTGGACGGGCGTGCTGTCCGCATTTTCGTTCCTGCTCGCGGTGCGCATCGCCCGCCGCTTCGGCCTCGTCAACACCATGGTGTTTACGCATCTGCCGTCGAGCGTGTTTCTGATCCTCGTGCCATTCATGCCCACGCTGTGGAGCGCGATCGCATTGTTGCTGGCGCGAAGTGTGTTGTCGCAAATGGACGTGCCGACCCGGACGTCCTATGTGATGGCCATCGTGCCGCCCGAAGAACGGGCTGCAGCCGCCAGCATCACGTCGGTGCCGCGCAGTTTCGCCGCGGCCCTGGGTCCTGCGATGGCGGGCTCATTGCTTAGCGTGTCTTCTTTCGGCTGGCCGCTGGTGATCGCTGGCAGTCTGAAAATCGCCTACGACCTCATGCTGCTGTATACGTGCCGACACGTGCGGCCGCCCGAGGAGATATAACAAAACGCCCCGCCGTGAGATCCGGCGGGGCGCATGTTTTGACGGGCAGCGGGTGCGAATGCGTCAAACGCGATAGATCGAGTCGCCCTCCACGCGCACGCGATCGCCCTGCCGCAGATCCGTGATGTTGTCCTGCGTCACGGTCTGGTACGAGCCATTGTCCATACGCACCGTTACGCGGAAAGTCTCGGTGGCTGCGCGCTGGCGCCCTTGAATCGTGTGTCCGGCGATGGCGCCGCCGGCAGCGCCGGCGATCGTCGCGGCGGTATTGCCTCTGCCGCTGCCGATTTGCGAGCCGATGAGTCCGCCCACGATGCCGCCGATCACGGTGCCCGCGATGTTGTTGCTATCGCCTTTCTTGACCACCTCGATACGCTCGACATAGCCCATGTTGTAGTATCTCGGCTGCGACGGATATGCAGGGTAGGTCGGATAGGTCTGCTGCGACGGATAGGTCTGTGACGGGTACGTCTGGGTTGGGTATGACGAGCTCGGGCTGTAATAAGGCTCCTGCGTTGCACACCCCGCGGCTAGCATCGCGGCGGCCACCGGTGCTGCGTAAACGTGTAAGTTTTTCACGAGACCTCCTTGAACGAGTGGAAAGTTGTGCGCATTAATCGATAGACGACGTCTGCGAAGACGTCTGCGCATCTTGTTGAGACTGCGCGCAGCCGTCGGAGGTTCGACGCCGCGCGCGTACCCAACTCCTATTCTGGTGTCAGCGATACGCCGACAAAGCAAACCTCGGGTCAGCCAAACCGCGCGCAGCGTGCAATGAACGGTTGCACCGCGATTGCCGCTGCGGTGCGTTTTGCGCGCCGGTCGCACCGTAAGCCTGTTGACCTCGCGTCGGCGACTTCCTACACTCACCGCCAGTGAGTACCATTGCGTTGCAGCGCGCGGGCGATCGTCGGTGACTCCGGGAAGGCCCTTGGGCGCGTCTGACGCCCGGCACGTGCGCACGCGCATCTTTTCTGCCTTGATCTGCGGGCGCACATCAACCACAGCGGGGGATTTCCCATGGCGGTAAACAACGAACTGGATGACGAACTGTCCGTGCTCGCGCGCGCGGCGGGTCTGGATGCCGCGATCCGCCAGTTTCCCGAAGACGTCGCGGCTGCCGCGCGCGCAGCAGAGCAGGCACGCCGCAATTGCGGGGTCCCCGGCGACGTCGCGGCGGAGCCGTGGCCGCCCATGCGCGCGAAAACGCCATCGTGAGCGAGCTCCACTGGCTGACAGCGGCCGAGATCGGCGAGGCATACCGGGAGCGCCGGCTTTCCCCCGTCGACCTGGTGCAGGCGCTGATCGACCGCATTGCAAGTCTCGACGACGAGCTGCACGCGTTTATCAGTGTCGACGCGCAAGCCGCGCTCGACGCGGCGCGCGCGGCAGAGCGCGAAATAATGGCTGGCCGCACGCGCGGCCCGCTGCACGGCGTGCCGGTCGGCGTGAAGGACATCATCGACATGGCAGGGCAACCCACGACGTGCCACTCGAAGATCATGATCGAGAACGTTGCCCGGCATGACGCGACCGTGATCCGGCATTTGCGCGCTGCCGGAGCGATCATGCTCGGCAAGCTTGCGCTGCACGAGTTCGCGATAGGCGGCCCCTCGTTCGACCTGCCGTTTCCGCCCGCGCGCAATCCCTGGAACGTGGCGCATCATCCCGGCGGATCGTCGTCGGGGTCGGGCGCGGCGCTGGCGGCGGGCCTGGTGCCGCTCGCGCTGGGCACCGATACGGGAGGGTCGATCCGCAACCCGGCGGGAACCTGCGGTGTCAGCGGGCTCAAACCGACTTACGGCCTCGTTTCACGGCGCGGAGTATTCCCGCTCGCCTTCACGCTCGATCATATCGGGCCGATGGCGCGCTCGACGCGCGACCTCGCGTTGATGCTCGACGCGATTGCCGGCCATGACGCGGCTGATCCGGGCAGTGCGGCCGCCGCGCGCGGCGCTTTTGGGGCGGGCCTCGACCGCGGAGCACGCGGGCTGCGCGTGGGCTACGTGCGGCATTTCCACGAAACCGACATGACGGCCGACGTCGAAGTCGCGGCGGCGCTCGACGAGGTGGCGCGCGTGTTGAGCGCGGAAGGCGCCGCCGTGCGGGATGTGCAACTGCCGCGCCTGCAGGAGCTGGCCGGCGTGCAGCGCATCATCATGCAGGCGGAAATGTGGGCGATACACGCGACCTGGCTGCGCGAGCGCCCCGGTGACTACGCGGAGACGTCGCGGCGCAAGCTGATGTCCGGTGCTTTCCTCGGCGCAGGTGACCATGTCCAGGCGCAGCAGCGACGGCTGCAGATGATCGACGCGGTTGGCGACGCGTTCAGTGATGTCGACATCCTGTTGACTGCGAGCTCTCTCGATCCTGCGTGCCGCATCGACGATGCCGAGGCGCTCGCGCGCACCTATCCACGCCAGGCGCGCAGTCCGTTCAACCTCACCGGTCACCCCGCGCTGGCAACGATGTGCGGACTATCGAGGGCCGGGCTGCCGCTATCGGTGCAATTCGTCGGACGCGCCCATGATGACGCAACCGTGCTGCGGGTCGCCGCGGCCTACGAGCGGGCCACGCAATGGCATACTCAGCGACCCCCCGCGGGCGCGGTGGCCGGCAGCGGGCGCGGTTGACGTTTGGGCAGAGGTGGCGGAACCTGTAACCCGCGAACCATTCCACGCTCGCCGGCCAAAAAGACGGAGTGGAAGGCGCTTCGCGCATGCTCGATAAGACGGATCGTTCCTACCGGAATCGAGCCACGCACACTCGGCGATTGACTGCACGCGCTTGCCAGCTCGACGGAAAAGCCAACTTCTTTACAGAGGACTTGCCGTGACACCTCGATTTTCACTCGCCGTCTTTGCCAAGCGCGACTGTCCGACCTGCCAGCTCGTCGAGCCCGTGCTGCAGGCGCTGTCGCGGCGCGAGGGCGGCATCAAGGTCTACTCGCAGGACGACCCGGGCTTTCCCGCTCAAGTCGCGGAAGTGGTCGATGATCGCGCCCTCGAGCAGTCGTTTCGCCATCGCATCGAGACGGTCCCGACGCTGATCCGCTTCGAGGCGGGCCGCGAGGTGTCGCGCACCGAGGGATGGGACGCGAAGGCCTGGCGCGAGATCACGGGTATCGGCGATCTGGGCAGCGAGCTGCCGGAGTTCCGTCCCGGCTGCGGCTCGAAGAGCGTGGAGCCCGGCGTCGCCGAGCATCTCGAGGTCAAGTACGGAGACCCCGGTTTCCGTTCGCGCAAGGTCGAGTTCGGCGACTACGACGATCCGATCGAGCTGTGCTTCGAGCGCGGCTGGAGCGACGGGCTGCCGGTGGTGCCGCCTACGGACGTGCGTGTGCTGCGCATGCTCGGCGGAACGCAGCGTCGCCCCGATGAGGTGATCGGCCGCATACCGCCGAATCTGGCGGAGTGCACGGTGGAAAAAGTGGCTGTCAACGCGGTCATGGCGGGCTGCAAACCCGAGTACCTGCCGGTGGTGCTCGCGGCGGTGGAGGCAGCACTCGAGCCCGAGTTCACGCTGCACGGCCTGCTCGCGACGACGTATTTTTCATCGCCGATCATCATCGTCAACGGGCCCGTCGCGCGGCGCATCGGCATGAACGCCGGGCTCAATGCGCTGGGGCAGGGCAACCGCGCGAATGCGACGATCGGCCGCGCGCTGCAGCTGATCGTGCTGAATGTCGGCGGTGGCCGGCCGGGGGAGGCGGATCGCGCCACTCTCGGCGGACCCGGCAAGTACACGTTCTGTTTCGCCGAAGACGAGTCCGACTCCACCTGGGAGCCGTTGTCGGTCGCACGCGGCTTTGCGCGCGGCGCGTCGACCGTCACGCTGTTCCAGGGCGACGGCGTGCAGGGATTCGTCGACCAGAAATCGCGCACGCCGGAAGCGCTCGCGCGATCGCTCGCGATGGGGCTGAACGCGATCGGGCATCCGAAAATCGTGCAGACCCAGCGCGCGATACTCGTGCTCAGCCCCGAGCATTACGCGATCTTCCGCGACGCGGGCTGGGACCGCCGCCGCATCGACCGCGAGATCAACGCGGCGACGGTGCGTCCCGGCGCGGAGCTGGTGGCCGGCGCGAACGGCGTCGGCGAGGGCGTACCCGCCGCGCGCGCGGGAGAAGCAGTGCCGAAGTTCTACGAGGACGGGCTGATGATCGTGCGAGCCGGCGGCCCTGCCGGGTTGTTCTCCGCGATCCTGCCCGGCTGGCTCGCCGGCCGCAACCGTTTGGAACTGCAACCCGTAACGAAGGAGATCAGGACATGACGAGCACACACTGGATGCGCGATCCGACCGCGGAAACGTCGCCCCTCAAGAGACCGCGGCGCCCGCCACCTAAATCGCTGGACGGGCTCACGGTTGGACTCTTCGACATCGGCAAGACGCGCAGCGACCAGTTTCTCGACCGGGTCGAGCTGCGGCTGAACGAGCGCGGCATCGCGAGCAAGCGTTTTGGCAAGCCCACCAATTCCAAGGTCGCGACTCCGGAGATACTGGCGAAGGTTGCCGACGAAGCCGACGTCGTGCTGATCGCGCTCTCCGATTGAGGGTCATGCACGTCGTGCAGTCTGCACGACCTCATGAACCTCGACGCACGCGGCATTCCGGGCATATCGGTCGTCACGACCGGCTTTACCGAGGCTGTCACTTCGCAATCAAAGGCGCTGGGATTCGAGCCGGCGGTATTGTTCGTGCCGCACCCGATCCAGAACCGCACGCCAGCCGAGCTCGAGCGCATCGCCGACGACGCCATCGAGTCGGCACTGCAGCTGCTGACTGCGCGGGACTAGTTGTGCTTTCGCGCCGTTTCGACGCATAAAAGCGTCGTCAAACCAGAAACACACTTTTGCGGCGCGTGGGTTCGGCTTTGCGCCGGGCTGACGACGTCAGGCACGGATTCGCTCTGCTTCGATAAGCTCGCAAAGTAAAGGCGCTTGACTTGGGCATAGTATTAGCTAAGCTTAGCTATATCGATTACCGGAAACGCAGGCCGCGAATGAAACAAGTCAATATGCACCAGGCAAAGACCGAGTTGTCCAAGCTGGTCGAGCGCGCAGAGGCCGGAGAGGAAGTCGTCATTGCGAGGGCCGGCAAGCCGGCTGCGAAGCTTGTGCCGATAAGCAAGGCCGGTCGCCGTCGTCGGCTCGGCTTGCTGGACGGCAAGTTCAGGATTCCGGACAACTTCAACGCCCCGCTGCCCGCATCGGTCCTGCGCGCATTCGGGGCCAAGAAATAAGTGCGGCTGCTGCTCGACACGCATTTGCTGTTGTGGACCACTGCCAGCAGCAAGCGGTTGCCGCGCGAAGCGCGCGCGTTGATCGAAAACGCGGTTAACGAAATCTACTTCAGCGCGGCGAGCATCTGGGAGCTTGCGATCAAGCTCTCGCTCGGACGCAAGGACTTTCGCATCGACCTTTCGGCCCTTCAGACGGCTCTTCCCGACATGGGGCTGATAGAGCTGCCGGTGACCGCCGTGCACGCTGCCGGCGTCACCAAGCTCCCGCTCATTCATCGCGACCCCTTCGACCGGCTGCTGATCGCGCAGAGCATCGCCGAGCCGCTCACTTTGCTGACGAATGACGCGCTGCTCGCGCGCTATTCGGACGGCGTCAAGGTCGTTTGACGAAGCGCACGAGGGCAACCAGGTTGTTAGCCTCGAGCGCACATCGGTAACGGCATCATCGCGCGTGCAATCCAAAGGGGGAGACGAGATGAAACTGCTGTTCTTCGACGACTTCCGACTCGGCGTGCTCAAGAATGACGCCGTAGTCGACGTCACGGCGGAAGTGCGCGACATCCCTCACACCGGTCCGCATGACCTCATCAGCGGCCTGATCGAGCGCTTCGGGGAGTACCGTGCGCGCCTCGAGGCGGCCGTGCAGCGGGGCGCTGGCGTACCGGTCAGCCGGGTGCGCATCCGGCCGCCGCTGCCCAAGCCGTACAACATCGATTGCATGGCGGTCAACTACATGGAGGACGGCACGCGGTCCGAGCCCGCGCCGATCAACGCCTTTCACAAATCGCCAAACGCAGTCATCGGCCACGGCGACACGATGGTGCTGCCCGACGTGCCGGCGACGATCTTCGAGGGCGAGGCCGAGCTGGCACTCGTCATCGGCAGGCGCGCGGCCAACGTCAGCGCCGCCGAGGCGATGAGTCACGTCTTCGGCTACCTCAACTTCGTCGACGGGTCGGCGCGCGGACTGCCGCCGAGCGGCAACACCTTTTATCAGATGAAGTCGCGCGCCACGTTCGCACCGATAGGTCCCTATCTGGTCACGGCCGACGAGATCCGCGATGCGCAGCAGTTGCAGGTCAGGCTGTGGGTGAACGGCGTCCTCAAGCAGAACTTCAACACGAGCGACATGGCGCATGACATCGCACGCTGCATCGAGTGGGTGAGCTCGGTGCATCCCCTCGAGCCAGGCGACGTGCTGGCGACCGGCACCAATCATCGCGGGCTCAGCGGGTTTCAGGACGGCGATCGGATCGAGGTCGAAACCGAGGGGCTCGGACGGCTGCACTTCAGCGTGCGCGACGACCTGAAGCGGACCTGGAGCAGGGACACGCGGCTCGAGCACAAGGAAAAAGGTCTTGAAGGCGTGAGCACTCCCCAACTCACGGGCAAGTATTCGGCCATGACGAGGCAGGACGGTTGAACGTTATGGAAGCATGCGTTTGCGCTGCTGCGCAGCGGCAATGAGTTGCCCGCGTGCCCGGTACTGACATGACACACGCCGCTTTTCGCATCGCAGCGCTCGCAGCGCTCATCTGCGCCGTGTCGGCAGGGCCGACTGGCGCGCAGCAACCGCAGAAGTTCCCGGGCAAGTCGCTGCGGCTGATCGTCCCGCTGCTGGCGGGTTCGGGTACGGACGTGATCGCGCGTACTTTCGCCGCGGCGCTCGCGCAAGGGCTCGGCCAGCCGGTGATTGTCGAGAACAAGGCGGGCGCGGCCACGATGCTCGGCGCCAACTTCGTGGCGAAGAGCACGCCCGACGGCTATACGCTGCTGGTCGCCACCACCAGCACGCTGTCGGTGCTGCCGACGGTGCAGAAGCCTCCCTATGACACCGTCAGGGATCTGGTGCCCATCGCCGCGTTTTCGAGCTCTCCGTTCGTGGTCGTGGTGGCGGGAGAATCGCGTTTCAAGACTCTGCCCGAGCTGATCGCCGCCTCGAAAGCCGATCCGGGCAAGCTCACGTTCGCGTCCAGCGGCACGGGCACCATGACGCATATGGTCGTCGAGCTGCTGAGCGTGGTCGGGCGCGCCCACTTCACGCACGTGCCTTATAAAGGCGTCACCGGCGCTCACGTCGATGTCATCGGCGGGCGCATCGATCTCGTCGCCGACGCGCCGGCTTCTACCTTGCCGCACATCAAGGGCGGGCGGTTTCGCGCGCTCGCGGTGACGAGCCCGCATCGCAGCCCGATGCTGCCCAACGTGCCGACCGTCGGTGAGCTCGGCCTGGCCGGGTCGGAAGCCGATTTCATCACCGGGCTGCTCGCCCCGGCGGGAACGCCGAAGGACGCGATCGCGCGGTTGCAATCAGAGACGCTGAAAATCGCCAACAGTGCGGAGTTTAAGGAATTTCTTGCGACGCAGGGCTACGAGTCGCTAGCCGCAGGCTCCGCGGAGTTCGCGAAGCTGATTCGCCAAGGACTGGTCAAATGGACTGCGGTCGTGCGCGAACGCAACATCAAAATCGAGTGACTTTCTGGGTTGGCGCGGGTGAAGTAACAGCCTAACCCATAGGAGGGGGCATGACGTTTGCAATCATCGATGGCATCAGGACGCATTACGAGGTGATCGGGGACGACGGCCCGCCGTTGTTGATGATGGCGCCGGCCGGCTTTGACGCATCGATGTCGCGATGGCGGCTCAACGGCGTGTGGAAGGATCTCCAGCCGCTCGACTCGCTCAGCCGCAGCTTTCGTCTGATTGCCTACGACCGTCGCGAGTCGGGCGAGTCCGGAGGGCGAGTCGAAATGCTGACCTGGAAAGCCTACGCGCAGCAGACGAACGCGCTGCTCGATCATCTTGGCATCGAGCGCGCATTCGTGATCGGCGGCTGCATGGGCTGCTCGGTCGCATTGGCGTTCGCGGCGCATTTCCCGCAGCGCTGCCGCGGACTGCTGCTGCACTGGCCCGTCGGCGGCTATCGCTGGATGATGAAGGGGCGCGGCAATTTCGACCGCCATATCGCGTACGTGGAGGCGCATGGCTTGGCAGGTGTCGTCGAACGCGCGCGCAAGTCGAAAGTGTTCTGGAACGATCCCGAATCGGGACCGTGGTCAGCGGTGATCGCCCACGATGCCGCTTTCGCGGACGACTACTCGCGCCAGGACCTGAAACGTTACGCGGCGCTGCTTGCGAAGACGCGCGACATCCTTTTCGACAACACCCTGCCGTCGGGCGCGACAGCGGAGCAATTGCTTGCCATGGACATGCCGGCGTTCATCATGGCCGGCGACGATGCGTCCCACAGCACGTCGGCCGCGCATACGCTGCGCGAACTTATCCCGCGGGCGGCCCTGTCGCCGCTGATGCCTCTCGCGCAGAACGCGGCGACGGTCGAGCAGTGGATCATGGATTCGGCATTCAGTGTCGCGCACGGTGGCGCTGCGGTCGGCGCGAAGGCGTAGGTGTTTTTCGGAGCACATAAAAAAACCGGCGCCACTTTTCAGTAAACGCCGGTCCTGCTGACGCTAGTCAACCTGCCCGTGCCCGTATCATGCCAAACATGAAACCGGCACTTTGCAGCTAAGCCGCACGCATTTAGTACTTCGTCCCGCTCTTGTCGCTCTTGGGCGCACCGGCCGATGCGCCACCGGCGACCTTGATTTTGTTCTCGACCGACGTCACGCCTTGCACGCCTTTCGCGATCGCAACCGCTTTGTCGGCTTCGGCCTGGCTCTTCGCGGTCCCGGTCAACTGGACTTGGCCGCTGTGGTCGGTCTCGACTTCGATGCGCAACGCGCTCACTTCCTTGTCCTTGGCCATTGCAGCCTTGATCTTGGTTGTGATCACCGAATCCTTGACGATCTGTTTGGGGGTATCGGCAGCATAGCCGGCAACCGGCAGCATCAACGCGCCGGCGATTATTGCGGTCGCAAGTCTGAATTTCATTTTCCTTCTCCTCTGAAATAAAAAGAAACGCCGTACAGGCCGCCGACATGGCGGCCCTGCGGCGGAGCAACTGCGTCGGATAGACGCAACGAACATGCCATTTGCGTAAACGCGGGCAGCGGCAAGCGGTTGACGCGAATTTGATCCTGGACGCGTGGCCACCCTGTCGTCAAATCGTACATGCTTTCAGCTCGCTGCCGTTAAGCGCCTGTTTCTGAGATACATTCGCAGTCGTCAAGCGACGACACCAAACCCGGCGTCAGGCAGGCCCTACGAACCAATTCCCGCAGCCTTGTAGATACTTCCACCGCTGCGGTAGAACTTACATATATGATTTCCCTTGGTCGTCGGAACCGCGATAAGGAGGCAAACAAGCGAAGCACGAGGGGGAGGGCAGGCTTGCTCGCGGCGTGTGCGATCGCCGGCACGGCGTGGGGCCAGGCATATCCGGAGCGTCCGGTGCAGGGACGCAGGCATCAAGGCTGAATTCTGAATCCGGAGGCCGTGAGGATTGCGGTGCACGCGGCGTTCATACGCTGACGCGTTTCCGTGTCGGCGCGTGGAACTCGCGTACGGCGAAACGGGTCTGCTCTGGTGTTGCCACGCGGCGCCCGGTCAGATTCAGCTACGCCATCGCCGAAGGGGCGACGCTCCTCTCAATTCCCCGCAGTCAGCCGGAACTGGTAAAAGCTTGACTGGACAATACACGGTCTTCGCGCACGCGCGCGGGCCGATTGCAGAGGCTGATATTGAGGAGTGCAACGGACCCATGCTGCGGCTGACCGAGATCAAGCTGCCGCTCGACCATGAGCCGCCTGCCATCGAGGCGGCGATCGTCGAACGGCTGCGCATCGCCAGTCACGAGCTCATCGGGTGGTCGATATTCAAGCGCAGCGTGGACGCGCGCAAACGCTCGGCGATCTGCGTCATCTACGCCCTCGATG
>JBKJZR010000192.1:0-13210 GCA_046715035.1 Burkholderiales bacterium
AGGCTGAAGCCATAGCCGCGGTTCTGCAGACTGATGCCGGTGCCGTGGACCACCACGCCCGAGCCGAAACCGGCGTAGTTGGACTGTATGTACGACACCATCATCCCCGAGGCGTCTGCGGCGGTAAGGTAAACGGTGCCGCCCGCGGGCGGCGTGCCGAACTGCGGGTCCTGCGCCTTCTTCATGTCGATAAGCCGGGCGCGACGCTTGAGGTATTCGCGGTCGAGCATCTGCGACGGCGGGACGCGCATCGTCGCCGGGTCGGACACGTATTCGTAGATGTCGGCGAAGGCAAGCTTCATCGCTTCGATCTGCACGTGCAGGCTGTCGGCGGAATCGACGGGGAAGCCCGCCATGTCGAAGTTGTCGAGTATCCCGAGCGCGATCAGGGCGCCGATACCCTGCCCGTTCGGAGGGATTTCGTGGAGCGTGTAGCCGCGATAATTCTGGGCGAGCGGTTCGACCCAATCGAGCGTGTGCGCCGCCAGATCGTCGCGGGTCATCGCGCCGCCGTATTGCCGGGAGTGCGCGGCGATTTTTTCGGCCAGCTCGCCGCGATAGAACGCTTCGCCTTTGGTTTCGGCAATCATCCGCAGGGTGCGCGCCTGCTCGGGAAAAACGAAAGTCTCGCCGGGCAGCGGCGCGCGTCCCTTCGGCATGAACGCTTCCGCGAATCCCGGCATCGACTGCAGTTCCGCCACCTGCTTTTCCCACAGCCTGGCGATCGTGGGACTCACCATGTAGCCATCGGACGCATACTTGATCGCCGGCTCGAACAGGTCGGCGAAAGGCAGCTTGCCGTATTTCTCGGACAGCTCCACCCACGCAGCGATGCAGCCGGGCACCGTCACCGAATCCCAGCCTCGCATCGGCATCGTTGGCATGCCTTTGAAGCGGCCGGGAGTCCACGCCGCGGGCGAGCGCCCCGACGCATTGAGGCCGCGCAATTGCTTGCCATCCCACAGGATCGCAAACGCGTCGGAGCCGATGCCGTTGCTCGTCGGCTCGAGCACGGTGAGTGCGATCGCGGTTGCGAGCACGGCGTCGACGGCGCTGCCGCCTTTCATCAGCATGCGCAGGCCCGCCTGCGCGGCGAGCGGCTGCGACGTGGCTACCACGTTGCGCGCGAGGATGGGCATGCGCTGCGACGGGTAGGGAAATTGCCAATCGAACGGTTTCATGTCTGCTTCCTGAGTGAGGCGCGGTGGGAATCAAATCATACTACAGCGACTTCGATGCCCAGCGCGCGCTGGCGCGCGAGCCCGCTACGGCAATGATGGTCGAGGAACTGCTCGATTGCGGCGTGGCGGCACGATCTCACTCCGGCTTGATCCCCGCTTCGCTGACCACCTTGATCCACTTGGCGATCTCCGCCTTGTTGAACGCGTCATGTTCCTCGGGCGTGCCGGCCACGACTTCGGCCCCCTGGTTGGCGAGGTTTTCTTTTACGGCTGGATCGTTGAGCGCCTTCACCATTGCGGCGTGTAAGCGATCGATGATGGGACGCGGCGTGCCGGCGGGCGCGAACATCGCGAAGCCGCTCGACACGATAAAACCTTTGACGCCCGATTCCTCCATGGTGGGCACGTCTGCCGCCGCGTTCGAACGCTTCGCGCCGGTTTGCGCGATCATGCGCAGCCTGCCGGTGCGCACGTACTGCACCGCCGCCGGCATGCTCGGGAATTGCGTCTGCACGTGGCCTGCGACCAGATCGATCATCGACGGCCCCGACCCCTTGTAGTGCACGCCGGTGAGCTTGATCTTCGCAAACGAGTTGAGCATTTCGGCGCACAGGTGGCCGACGGTGCCGATGCCCGCCGTCGAATAAAAAATCTGGCTGGGCCGCGCTCTCGCGATGGCGATGAACTCTTTGACATTCTTCGCCGGCAGAGATGGGTGCACTACGAACGCGGTGGGCACATCGGCGATCACGCCGATCGGCGCGAAATCCTTCACCGAATCGTACGGCAGCTTACGGATCATCGCCGGGTTGATGACGTGTGCGGCCGAAACCATCAACAGCGTATAGCCGTCAGCGGGCGCTTTCGCGACGAGCTCGCTGCCGATCGTGCTGCCCGCGCCGCCGCGGTTGTCGACGATGATCTGCTGGCCGAGCAGCTCGCCCATCTTCGGCGCGAAAATGCGACCGATGATGTCGGTATTGCCGCCGGGTGCGAACGGCACGATCATGCGCACCGCCTTGGCCGGGTAGGTTTGCGCGCACGCGATTAGCGGTGCACCCGCGAGCGCTGCGGCGCAAAACGCCGCGCGCAGCGAACGCGAAAAAACGGCTGTCGTCATGTGCCTCCTCGGAGCTATTGTTGTGGATGTTGCCATGATGCCGCCGTGCAGCGGTCGGCGCCGCAGATGCAGCGTCATTCTATCTTCAATTCGAGCTTGCTCACGACGGGTGTGAGGCGCTCGATCTCCGCTTTCATGAACGCGCCGAACTGTTCGGGAGTGCCGCCCATCACCTCGGCGCCCTGATTGACGAGACGCTGGCGCACGTCCGCAAGCTGGATCACCCGGTTGACCTCCTGGTTGAGCCTGGCGATCACCTCACGCGGTGTCGCGGCGGGGGCGACATAGCCGAACCAGGTGTAGAACTCGTAGCCTTTGAATCCCGCTTCCGCGACGGTCGCAATCTCCGGCAGCAGGGCCGCGCGCTGGGCGCCGGTCGTGGCAACGCAGCGCACGGTTCCTGCCTGCACGTAGGGCATGGACGAGAACAGGCTGTTGATCGTGAACTGGACGTGGCCGGCGCGCAGATCGTTGATCGCTTCGGCCGCGCCGCGATAGGGAATGTGCACGACGCGGATCCCCGCCATCATGCGCAGCATCTCGGTGGCGACGTGGCCGGGCGTGGCGTTGCCCGAGGTCGAGTAAGCGAGATCGCCCGGCCGCGCTTTGGCGAGGGCGATCAGCTCCTTCAGCGTTTTCACCGGCAACGAAGGATGGACCAGCACCGCGCTCGGACTGCGCACAACCTGCACGATGGGTGCGAAATCGCGCAGCGGGTCGTAGCCCAGCTTGCGGTAGATCAGCGCATTCAAGCCCAGGGTGCTGCCTCCGCCCATCAGCAGCGTATAGCCATCAGGAGCCGAGCGCGCGACATATTCGGCGGCGATGCTGCCGCCGGCGCCCGTGCGGCTCTCGACGAGAACGGCCTGGCCCCAGTTCTCGGTGATGCGCTGGCCGATGGTGCGGCTGACGACGTCGGCAGTCGATCCCGGCGAAAACGGCACGACGATACGTATCGGTCTTGCCGGAAACGTTTCGGGCTGGGCGCCGTGGCCTGCGGAGGCCAGGAAAATCACCGCCGGTGCGATCCAAAAACCAATCGAAGCGTGCACGTGATGCTCCCTTGCGATGCGTGATAATACCGACGCGGACGGCCGCTGTCAGCGCCGCCGCGGTTGACACTGCAGGTCGCTCTGCTACAGTGCCCCGCACATTTCCTGAACGGAACAAAAAGCATGGTTTACTGCCAGCCTGGTCTGTTCCTGCGCTACGACCCGCTCACCGCACCGCTGCCGATCATCGTCGACGTCTCGCGCAGCGGCCGCGAGTATCCGAACGATATGCGCTCGCCGGTGGCTTTTTCGGCGATCCACGACAACGTCTCGATGTGGCTCGACGATCTCTACGCGTCGGCGCCGCAGCACGGCGCGACGCTGCTGTTCTGCACGATCGCGCACATGTACGTCGACATGAACCGCGCGGAAACGGATTTCGATCCCGCGGTGCTCGACGGCGAGTGGCCGGTGCCGCTCCAGCCTTCGCCGCGCGCGCTGCGCGGGCTGGGCCTCATCAAGACCAAGTCGCGTTACGGCGAAGCGGTGCAGGAGCGTAAGCTGACTGTCGCGGAGGTTGAAGAGCGGCTCGCCCAGTATCATCGACCTTACCATCGGGAGTTTGCGCGCATCGTGGACAGCCTGCACCAGCGCTTCGGCATCTGCCGCAACGTGAGCTGCCACTGCATGTCGCCCGTGGGCGCCCCGACGCACGCCGATGCGGGCAGCCGCCGCCCCGATTTCTGCATCGGCAACCTCAACGGCAAGTCGGCGAGCGCGCAATTCGTCGAGCTCGTCGTCGAAACGCTGCGCGGCTACGGCTACCGCGTGACCGTCAACGATCCCTACGTCGGCAATGAGATCCACCGCCGCTACGGCGATCCCGCCAACGGCAAGGACAGCATTCTGCTCGAGATGAACAAGGATCTGTATATGGATATCGACACGTTCAAGCCGACTTCCGGCTATCTCAAAGTGAAGGCCGATCTCGACCGTCTGCTGCGCGCCGTGGCTGACGACACGCGATCACGCATCCGCACGTAACGAATATGACGAAACCGGGCGTCAGTTCGGTTTCGCTCGGGGCGCATCAAACCCGGTAACCGTACTCGGCCGCCGCCTCAGCTACCCAGTGCCACAGTTCGCCCGCGTAGCTCCGTGCGCAGTACAGGTCGATATCACCCCCCGCATCGAGCATATGCAGTAAAACGCCCACGCGCGCGATCGATGTCTGTGCGCAACTGCCGGGTGGCATCCGCGCCGGGTGCAGGTCCACGCTGCAACCTTTGGCGAGCAGCTCGCGCGATCGCGTGCCGCTGATGCGCAGGGCCGCGCGCCCGTGACTCACGTCCGTCAGAAACCCGCCGGTGATCGGCAGCGCCTCGTGGAAACCGGCGCCGGACAGCAGCCACTGGTCGGGCCCAAGACACATCACTGCGCCATCGCCGGTGCCCACGCTCGTGTTTGGCGCGAGCGGCAGCGCGACCTTCAGCGCTTTGGCCGCGTCCGCAAGAAATGGCGCGCGCGCGCGATCGCCTCGCAGATCGATCAGCGTCAGCCCGCGCTGCTCGCTCATTGCGATGGCCGGCGCGCGATCCGCGGCCGCTGGCGGACTCTCGGGACACAGTCCCGCCAGCGCGCTCTGGCGTGCGGGAGTTTCAGCCACGCACGCGCGCTCCTTCCGCGTCGACGAAGACATTGCCCGACACGACGACCGGTAATGTCACGCCGGCAAGCGGCGCCATCGCGTGCAGTTGCGCGCCGTGATGGGCGCGGCCGTCGGCGAGCAACGCGAGCGCGATCGGCTCGCCGAGCGTCGGGCTCCAGCAGGTCGCAGTGACGTGGCCGACGATGGGATTGGGTAGCCTCGCCTGCGGGTCGGCGACGAGCTGCGCGCCGCGCGGTATCGCCGTCTTGTGGTCGGCCGCCCTCAGGCCGACGAGCTGCTTGCGCCCGGCGGCGGCGAGCGCCGGCAGCCTGAGCGAGCGCTTGCCGATGCAATCCTTGCGGGCGCTGACAAGGCCGCCGAGGCCGAGGTCGTCGGGTGTGGTGCGCCCGTCGAGCTCCATGCCGGCCACATGGCCTTTCTCGATGCGCATCACGCCCATCGCCTCGGTCCCGTAAGGGGCGATCTGAAAGGGCTCGCCGGCCGCCATCAGGTGCTCCCACATCGCGCGGCCGTAATCGGCGGGCACGTTGATCTCGTAGGAAAGCTCGCCGGAAAAGCTGATGCGGAACACGCGCGCCGGAATGCCGGCGATAAGCGTGCTGCAGCAGCTCATGTACGGCAGCGCTCCATTGCTCCAGTCGTGCCCGGGCGCGAGCGACTGCAGCACGCGCCGCGCGTCTGGACCCGCGAGCGCCATCGCCGCCCAGTGCTCGGTGACCGAGGTCAGATAGACCTCGAGCCCGGGCCATTCGACCTGCAGCAGGTATTCGAGCGTCGACATGACCTTCACCGCGTTGGCGGTCGTCGTCGTCATCAGGTAATGGTGCTCGCCGAGGCGCGCCGTCGTGCCGTCGTCGAACACCATGCCGTCTTCGCGCAGCATGACGCCGTAGCGCACCCGTCCGGTCGCCAGATTGTGCCAGTTGTTGATATACACGCGGTCGAGCAACAGCGCAGCGTCCCGGCCCTTGATGTCGATCTTCCCCAGCGTCGATACATCGACCAGGCCGACGTGGCTGCGCACCGTGCCCACTTCGCGGTTGACGGCCTGCAGCTCGGTCTCGCCCGCGCGCCGGTAAAGTTGCGGGCGCCGCCACAGGCCGGCGTTGATGAACGTGGCCCCTGCCTCGACGTGCCAGGCGTCCATCGCCGACCGCCGCACGGGATCGACGTGCGCACCGCGCTCCTGCCCCGCAATCGCCCCGAATGTGACCGGCGTGTACGGCGGCCTGAACGTCGTCGTGCCGACCTCGGGCACATCGCTGGCGAGGAACTGGGACAGGATCGCGAGCCCGTTGATGTTGGCGAGCTTGCCCTGGTCGGTCCCCATGCCGAGCGTCGTGTAGCGCTTCAGGTGTTCGATCGACGTATAACCCTCGCGCGCGGCGAGCGCGATGTCGGCCGCCGTCACGTCGTTCTGGAAATCGACAAAGCATTTGTCACGTGCGGTCGACTGCACGCGCCATAGCGGCATCAGCGGCGCCTGATTGTCAGGCGACGCGACCGGCGTGGCCGGCGCCAGGCCATTGCCATGCCCGGCATCGCGGGCCGCGGCGGCGCCTGCCGCGAGGCCTTCGGCAAGGCAGCCCGCCAGGGTCAGCGTGCCGTTAGCGCTGCCCGCGGAGCGTGCCGCCTGCGCGCTGGCAGCAGGGACGAACGCGGCAATCCGCTCGTCATAGCGCAGCGCGCCTTTCGCCTGCGAATGTAGGTGCACGGCCGGACTCCAGCCCCCCGACATGCAGACCAGGTCGCACTCGATCGTCGTTTCCGGGCCAGTGACATTGCCGCTGTCGTCGACAAACGCAACGCTCACGGCCTTGGCGCGTTGCGCGCCGTGCACGCGGGTCACGGCCTGCCCATGCAAACGCGCGATACCGGCGGTCGCTGCCAGCTGCGGCGCCGCGCCGAGCGTCCCGGCGCGCGCATCGACGATCGCCGCCACTTCGATCCCGCCGCGCTGCAGATCGACGGCCGTGCTGTACGCCGAGTCGTTGTTGGTGCAGATCACGGCGCGCGTGCCCGGCGCGACCGCATAGCGGTTTACGTACGCGCGCGCTGCGGAGGCGAGCATCACGCCGGGGCGGTCGTTGTTGCCGAATACGAGCGGCCGCTCGAGGGCGCCGCTGGCGAGCACCACCTGTTTGGCGCGCACCTTCCAGAGCCTTTGGCGGGGCAGCGGAGGGCCCGACTGCGTGTGTTCGAGTATTCCCAGCGCGTTGTGGTCGAAGTACCCGAACACCGTGCTGCGGCTCATCAACATCACGTCCGGCAGCGCCACGAGTTCCGCGACCGTGCGCGTTGCCCAGTTCAACGCCGGCTCGCCGTCGATGTCGGCCTTGTCGCAGAGCAGGCTGCCGCCGAAGAGTGTCCCTTCGTCGGCGAGCATGACGCGCGCACCACTGCGCGCTGCGGCCAGCGCGGCCGCAAGTCCGGCCGGGCCACCGCCCGCGACGAGCACGTCGCAGTGCGCGTAGCGATGCTCGTAGCAGTCAGGGTCTGCCGCGTCGGGCGCGCGCCCCAGCCCCGCGGCCTTGCGGATGAACCGCTCGTACGTCATCCATAGCGAAGGCGGCCACATGAAAGTCTTGTAGTAGAAACCCGCGGGCAGCAGCCGCGACAGCAGATTGTTGACCGCGCCGACGTCGAAGCGCACGGATGGCCAGCAGTTCTGGCTGCCCGCCGTCAGGCCGTCATAAAGCTCGATCTGCGTCGCGCGCAGGTTGGGCTCGGTACGCGCGCCGGTCTCGAGCTGGACCAGCGCATTGGGCTCGTCGGCACCCGCGCAGACGATGCCGCGTGGACGGTGATACTTGAAGCTGCGCCCGACGAGATGCACGCCGTTGGCGAGCAGCGCGGCGGCGAGCGTGTCGCCCGCGTAGCCCTGCAATCGCGCGCCGTTGAAGGTGAAAGCCAGGGGTTGCCTGCGGTCGATCAGCCCCCCGCCAGCCAGTCGGAACGTTTGCGTCATGCGGCCGGCAGCGCGCCGGGCACTGCGGCCGCGATCACGTCGTGGTTATAGGTGTTGCGGCGCACGGCGATCCAGCGCCTGCAGCCCGCGCTGTGCTGCCACAGCTCGTCGTGCGTGCCGCGCGGATTGTCACGCAGGTAAACGTATTGAGCCCACTGCCCGTCGCTGAGCGCATCGGGATCGGCGGGACGCCGCGTGTTCGCATCGCCGCCATAAGTGAACTCGGTATAGTCGCGCGGCCCGCAGTGCGGGCAGGGGATGAGCATCATGGGAGCGAATGCGCAATGATGAATGATGAATGATGAATGAAGGGCGCCGCGCGGCGGCAATCGACGCTCCGCATTGCGCATTGCGCATTCATCATTCGCGTCAGTGCACCCACGGATACGGCCCGCCGCCGCGCTCGTCGATCGTCCTGCCGAGCGAGTAGCGGTCGAGCGTGAAGGCGGCGTTGAGGGGATGCGGCGCGTCGTTGGCGATGGTGTGCGCGTAGCACCACCCTGAGGCGGGGGTGGCCTTGAACCCGCCGTAGCACCACCCGCAGTTGAGGTAGAAGTTGTCGAGGGGCGACTTGCCGATGATCGGGCTGCCGTCCATGCTCATGTCCATGACCCCACCCCAGGTGCGCAGCATACGCAGCCGGCTGAAGCTCGGAAACAGCGCCAACATCGCCTGCACGACGTGCTCGAGGATGGGCAGATTGCTGCGCTGGCCGTACGAGTTGTAGCCATCGATATCCCCGCCGGTGACGAGCTCGCCTTTGTCCGACTGGCTGATGTAGAAGTGCACCGCCCCGGACGTGACGACGGTATGGAGCATCGGCTTCACCGGCTCCGACACCAGCGCCTGCAGGACATGCGTTTCGATCGGCAGCCTGAGCCCGGCCATTCCCGCAACGTGGCCCGAGTGGCCGGCCACCGCGAGCCCCACCTTGCCCGCGCGTATCGTGCCGCGCGTGGTTTCGATCGCGGTGATGCGGTTGCCCTCGCGCCGCATGCCGGTCACTTCGCATTGCTGAATGATGTCGACCCCGCGCGCATCCGCCGCGCGCGCATAACCCCAGGCGACCGCGTCGTGGCGCGCGACCCCGCCGCGCGCCTGCAGCAGTCCTCCCATGACCGGATAGCGCGCGGATGCCGAGCAGTCGAGCAGGGGCACCTTAGCGGCGACCTCGTCGCGCGTCAGCAGCTCGGCATCGATGCCGTTGAGCCGCATGGCGTTGCCGCGCCGCGCGTACGCGTCGAGATCCGCGTAGCTGTGCGCGAGGTTGATCACGCCGCGCTGGCTGAACATGACGTTGAAGTTGAGATCGGCCGAGAGCTTCTCCCACAGCTTGAGCGAATGCTCGTAAAAATGCGCATTGGGCTCGAGGTAGTAGTTGGAGCGCACGATGGTGGTGTTGCGGCCCGTGTTGCCGCCGCCCAGCCAGCCCTTCTCGATCACGGCGACGTTGCTGATGCCGTGATTCTTCGCAAGATAGTAGGCAGTCGCCAGGCCGTGGCCGCCGCCGCCGATGATGACCACGTCGTATTCAGGTTTAGGCTGCGGGCTGCGCCACGCGCGCGGCCAGCGCTCGTGGTAGCTGAGCGCATTGCGGGCGAGGCTGAAAAGCGAATATTTCAAAGACGGCGCGGTCGCATGGATCAGGACCGCAATGGAATCAATATTGGTGATGGTTTGTCAATCGCCGCGGCGATTCTCATGCTCAAGATTAGCGCGCTTACGAAGCAGTATCAGATATGCTAATGTCGACGCTGCCGCGTGGTGACGCGAATTGCGATCCGATCGCCTTGCGTTCGCCAGCGGCACCTGATCGCGCGCTCGGGGAAGTGTGGCGACTTGCCGCAGCGCGTCGCGCAGCTTGCGTGCGACATTTTGCGCCGCGAGTGCGTTCCCGAAATGCGCAGGCTTGCGCCGTGGCTGCGCAGCCAGCGGATTGTCGGGCAACTGGCGGCATAACCCGTTTCGCGAGGCGGATCAAAGTGCAGCGACTCTTGTGTTTGATGTTGGCCGCGGCACCGGCGTGGACCGGATGCAGTGCGTTCGCGCAGACTTTTCCGTCCAAGCCGATACGCATTGTCGTCGGCTTCACCGCCGGCACCACAACGGACATCACGGCGCGTGCGCTGGGCCAGAAGCTGACCGAGCGGCTGGGCCAACAGGTCGTCATCGAGAACCGGGAAGGCGCCAACAGCGGCATCGCCAACTCGATCGTCGCCAGGGCCACGCCTGACGGCCACACCATCCTGATGGCCACGCTGAGCCTGGTCGTGAGTCCGCTGCTCTACAAGGAGCTGCCGTTCGAGCCCAGGGATCTCGTCCCAGTCAGTCTCGTCGTGCTCGCGCAGAACGTGATTTCCGTCAACCCGAAAGTCGAGGCGAGCTCGATCAGGGAGCTGATCGCGCTCGCGAAGACGCAGCCCGGGAAGTTGAGCTACGGCTCGTCCGGCCGCGGCAGCTCGGCGTTTTTGACCGTCGAGCTCTTCAAATCGATGGCGGGCATCGATCTGCGGGAGATACCCTACAAGAGCACGTCACAGGCGGTGACCGACCTCATCAGCGGCGAGATTCCGATCTACCCGCCGAGCCTGGTGGCCGCGATGCCGCATATCAAGTCGGGACGCATCCGCCCGCTGGCGGTCACCGGTGCGAAGCGCTCGCCGATCGCCCCCGATATCCCGACCGTGGCCGAGACCGTTCCCGGCTACGACGCGGCAACCGGCGTCTACGGCCTGATGGTTCCCGCGAAGACGCCGCAAGCGGTCATCGATCGGCTGCACCGCGAAACCGTCGCCGTCGTGCAGAGCCCCGACTTCCGCGAGCGCATGCTCGCTCAGGGCGCCGATCTGGTCGGCAGCACGCCGGCAGAGTATGCGGCGTTCCTGCGCGGCAGCGAACAGAAATGGAAAACGCTGTTCGCGAAGATCGGCATCGGCCCGCAGTAGTCGTGCAAAGGAGACGCAAGCCATGAAGACCGCATGCATCGCAATCATGCTGGGCCTGCTCTGCGCGGCGGCACGCGCGGAAGTGAGCGAAATCAAGATCGCCGGCGGCTTCGGCATCACCAATCTGCCGATCATGGTGATGGACAAGCTGAGGCTCGTGGAGAAGCACGGCAAAGCAGCGGGGATCGACGTTAAAGGCGTGTACGCGACGGTGGCCGGCGGCGCGAACATGAACGACGCGCTGCTCGCGGGCGCGGTGGATGTCGCCTTTCCCAGCCCGACCTCGTTCCTGCCGCTGTGGGCACGAACGAAGGGCACCAACAACGAAGTGAAAGCGGTGAGCGCGGTGAGCGCAATGCCGCTGGTGCTGATCACGCGCAACCCGAACGTCAAAACCATCCGCGATATCACCGAAAAAGATAAAATCGCGGTGCCGAGCCTGCGCGTGAGCATCCAGCCGATCCTGCTGCGCATGGCGGTGGTGAAAGAATTCGGCGAGGCCAATTCCGGCCGGCTCGATCCGATGACGATCGCGCTCTCGCACCCCGAGGCGACGCAGGCGATGCTCTCGGGCGCGGGGGAGGTGACCGCGCATTTCACCTCGCCGCCGTACATTCAGATGCAGCTCAAGAAACCCGGCCTGCGCGCTATCCTCAATTCCTACGACGTGATGGGCGGTCCCAACACGTTCGTGATCGCGATTGCGCCGTCGCGCTTCGTTAACAACAATCCCAAGGCCTACGCCGCATTCGTCGCCGCGCTCGAGGAGTCGATTGCGTTCATTAACAAGAACAAGCGCGAAGCGGCGCAGATCTATCTGGAGGCCTCCAAGGACAAATCGTCGATCGAGGACATACTGGCGATGCTGAACGATCCGCAGATCGTGTTCACGATGACGCCGCAAAAAACCATGGTCTACGCGAATTTTATGCACAAGGACGGCATGATCAAGGTGAAACCGGAGTCGTGGAAGGACCTGTTCTATCAGAACGTCCACCATCTGGCGGGAAGCTGATAACTGCAGGATCGAGGATCGAGGATCGGGGATCGGGGATCGGGGATTGAGCAAGGGAATGGGAGACAAATGAATGCTGTCGCGCAACCGGAACCGCAGATCTTCGCAGGCGATGAGGCGCGCGCATTCCACGAGCGCAGCCTCGTTTGGGACTGCCTGTCGCTCTATTACATCCTCGACGAGCCGTACGCACAGCAGGCGCTGGAAGGTGGGGTCAACGTCACCAACGTCACCTTCGGCACCGAGGAAGACTGGGAAGCGGTGTTGCGCAATACCGAGTTGGGGCTGCAGCAGATCGCCCGCAGTCCGCTCTTGAAGCTCGCGACCTGCGCCGCCGACGTGCTGCAGGCCCGGCGGCAGGGCAAACTCGCCGTGGTCATGGGAACGCAAGGCTCGGCTTTCATCGAAAAGGATCTCTACCGCGTCGAGCTTTTGTACCGGCTTGGACTGCGCATTTGCGGGCTCGCCTACACCGGCGGGACGCTGCACGCCGATGGCTGTGGCGAAACGCGAGATGCGGGGCTCTCGTTCCTTGGCATCGAGCTGATCGAGATCGTCAACAGGCTGCCGATGTGGCTTGACCTGTCGCATTGCGGCCATCGCACGCGCGCGGAAGCGACGAAAATCGCCCGCGCGCCGGTTTGTACGCATTCCAATGCCTACGGCGTGAATGCTAACGATCGCAATACCAGGGACGAAACCGCGCAGGCCATCGTCGCCAAGGGCGGCATGCTCGGCATCTGCGGGCTGCCGAAGACCGTCTGGCCGCAGCAGGCGACGCTCGATCGCATGATCGATCACGTCGATTACTACGACAAGCTGATCGGTGACCGCAATGTCGGCTTCGGCTGCGATTTCGTCGCCGCCTACAAGGCAGCCGGCCAGATCCTGCCGGCCTCCAAGCGCTGGCGCACTTATCGGCCCGACGTGTTCGGCACCGTGGACGAGTTTCTTACGCAGAGCTACCCGGAAGGGCTGACGCAGATACGCGAGCTTCCCAATCTCACGCAAAAGCTGTTCGACCGCGGTTACAGCGAAGAGCAGGTTGCCGGCATCATCGGCGGCAACTGGCTGCGAGTTTTTAAGAATCTGGTCGGTTAGAAGGCATTTACCAGTGCCTTCCGTGGCCAAAGGGTTTGGCGTCCATGACTGATATTTTCCCCGTCGTGCTCGGCATCTGCCTCGACGCGGAAGCGATCTGGGTGGGGCGCGCGCCCGAGAACCTGAAAAAACCCGTGCTGCTGTCGCACGGTGCGTTCGCCATCCACGAAGGACTCGCGCCTTTGCTCGCGCTGCTCGACGAGTCCGCGATCAAGGCGT
>JBKJZR010000193.1:0-30470 GCA_046715035.1 Burkholderiales bacterium
GATAGGGGTCGAGAAGAGCGTACGCTCTCCCCGCCCTGCGAACCGTGCGTGCGGTTCTCCCGCACACGGCTCTCCAGTGGGTGGTTTCCTCATCGCGATCGGCTTGCCGATACATGGGCCTCGGCCATCGTCAAGAGTCCCAGACCAGCAAAGACTTGCCGCCTTTGCAAGACGGCACTTTATATTGCAAGTTATCAACGGGACATCACACTGGTTATCCGCGTCCAGGTTCAGGCGTTCAGTCCACCGGCTTGATCCCGGCTTCCTTGGCGAGCTTGATCATCGTCTCGGCCTGCACGCGCATCGCAGTGGCGAGCTGTTCGGGGGTCCCGCCGCCCAGCTCGAGCCCCGATTCCAGCAGCCGCGTCTTGACGGTGTTGTCGGCGAGCGCATTGTTGATTTCACGATTGAGGCGGCTGACGATGTCCTGCGGCGTGCCGAGCGGGGCCACGAGTCCCATGAAGCCGTCGAATTCATAGCCCGGAAGTCCCGCTTCCTGAATAGTGGGAATATCCGGCAGCGCAGCGGCGCGCTTCGCTCCCGTCACGCCGAGCGCGCGCAGTTTGCCGGTTTTCAAATGCGGCACCGCCTCCGGGAGCGGCGCGAAAATCGCGTCGATTTGGCCGCCGAGCAGATCGATCACGGCCGGCGCGCCGCCTTTATAGGGCACGTGCAGCATCTTCACGCCTGCGACTTTCATGAAGGCTTCGAGCGAGAGATGCTGGGACGAGCCGTTGCCGCCCGAGCCCACGTTGATCTGCGCCGGTTTGTTGCGCGCAAGCGCGATGAACTCTTTGACGTTCCTGGTCGGCAGCGACGGATTGACGACGAGTATGTTCGCCTGATAGGCGAGCACGGCGATCGGCGTGAAATCGGTCAGGGGGTTGTAAGGCATGCGCTGGTAGATCGCGAGATTGCCGGCGAGCCCGCCCGCGCTGCCGACGAAGAGCGTGTAACCGTCGGGAGGCGCTTTGGCGACCGCGGCGCCGGCGATATTGCTTCCCGCGCCCGGCCTGTTCTCGACGATGACCTGCTGACCCATGGCTTCGGTCATCTTCTGCGCGTAGACGCGCCCGAGCACGTCGACGCTGCCGCCCGCCGCAAATCCGACGAGCAACCGCACGGGCTTCGCAGGGTAGCTCTGCGACCATGCGCTCGTGCAAAGACCTGCGATCAGCAGCGCCGCAGTCCAGCCCCATCGTCTTGTCATCTCAACGCTCCCTGGCTATGTCGAGTCACGGTATCGCGCCTGTTCGCCGCATCATATGCGCACGCGCGAACGAATCCAACCGCTGCACCCACTTAAGTATTCATCGCCGAAAAGCGCACCGTTGTCGCGCGCGCGCGATAGTCGGTGACGACATTGACGACGGCCGTGCGGCCGGCGTCGACTGCCTGCTGCGCACGCTCCAGCGCCGGACGTATGTCTTCGGCTTTCTCGACATATTCGCCGTGGCCACCGAGCGCTTCGGCCATCCGGTCGAAGCGGGTGTAGCCCAGATTGCGCCCCGGCTTCTCGCCTTTCGCGTCCGCCGTCCAGCCCCCGTTGAGACTGATGACCACGAGCACCGGAATGTTGTGACGGATCGCGGTGTCGAGCTCGAGACCGTTCAATCCGAACGAGCCGTCGCCGTGCAGCACGATGACCTGTTTTTCGGGCAATGCGACTTTGGCCCCGATGCCGAACGGCAGTCCAACCCCCATCGTTCCGAACGGACCCGAATTGAGCCGGTGGCCCGCGACATGCGTAGGGATCGTCTGGCGGCCGTAATTGAGTATTTCCTGCCCGTCGACGCACAGGATGGCGTCGCGGCGCATGAAGTCGCGGATCTCCCTGCATAGCCGCAGCGGATGAATGGGCACCGCATCCGTTGCCAGCTCTTGTTCCTGGGCCGCCGCTTTCTCCGTGTTGATCGTCTGGAGCCGGTCGCGCCAGCTTGCGTAGCGACTGGCATCCAGCGTGCCCTTGCCCGCCCGCAACAACTGGCCGATGACCGCTTTGGCGTCGCCGATCAACCCCGCGTCGAGCCGCTGCATGCCGTCGATCTCTGCGGGGTCGACGTCGATGCGGATGATCTTCGCTTCGGCGTTGAACCGCGGCGGCTTGAGATGGCCGAACACGTAGTTGATGCGCGTCCCGACCACCATCAGCAGATCGGCTTCCTTGAGCGCAGTCGAGCGCGCGTTCGGATAGGCATACGGATGGTCCTCCGGCACCACTCCGCGTCCCTGCGGCGTCGTGTAGAAGGGCATACCCGCCTGCTCGACCCAGCCCTGCAATTCGGGCGCGGCTTCCGACCAGATCACGCCGCTGCCCGACAGCAGGACGGGTCGGGCGGCTTGTTCGACCAGCTTTATTGCTGCCTGTACCTGCGCCTCGTCCGCCTGCGTGCGGCTGCGCTGCGGTTGCGGGTCGCGCGGCCACACCACTTTTGCTTCGTCGACGGAGCCCAGGAGCACATCGGTCGGCAGATCGACGTATACAGGGCCTGGCTTGCCCGACCACGCCATGCGTATCGCCTTGTCGATGATTTCGGGAATGCGGCGGGTCTCGTAACAGCGCTCTGCCCACTTGGTGACCGGGCGCATGATGGCCACCTGATCGATCTCCTGAAAGCTCCCGGTGCCCCACTCGTTCCAGGGACTCGCTCCGCCGAGCGCGAGCACGGGCGCGCAGTCGACGAACGCCGTGGCGATGCCGCTGGCGAGATTGACCGTTCCCGGCCCCGAGCAGGCCATGCACACGCCCGTCTTGCGCCGTACGCGCGAGTAGGCATGGGCCATCATCGCCGCCGCCTGCTCGTGGCGTACGTCGATGCCGCGCATGCCGGAAACGATGCACGCTTTCTCTACCCCCAACATCGGCGCGCCCATGATGAAGAAAAACGCATCGACGCCGTGCCGCGCGAGCGACTGCGCGACGAGTTCCGAACCGGTGACGGGCATGACGGTGCTCCTAGGTAGGTTTTTGTGACGTTTCAGTACAACGGTATCACCGAGATTGACGAGCGCGCAAGCGGCGGTATACTTGAAGCCTGTTTTTTATAGTCAACACGTGCAACCACGCGCGTTAAGCGATAGGTCCGCGGCCCCGGTTCGCACCGTTACAGTCAGGGAGCAACGACGCAATGCCGCACTATCTGGATCCCGTCCTGAACCCCAGAACGATCGCAATCATCGGCGCATCGAAAGAACCCACCAAGCGCGGCTACCGCGCCATCCAGTCGCTCTTCAGCGACCGCTATCAGGGACAGATTTTTCCGATCAATCCCAGGGAAAGTGAAATCCTCGGGCTCAAGTGTTATCCGACGGTCGCCGACGTGCCCGGCGAGATCGACGTCGCACTGGTGTGCACTGCAGCTAAGACCGTACCGGGCGTGATCGAGGCGTGCGGACGCAGGGGGGTCAAAGGCGCCATTTTGCTCGCCGGCGGTTTCGGCGAGGCGAGCGAAGCCGGGCGCCTGCTCGAGGAGCAGACGCTTGCCGTTGCGCAGCGTTACCAACTGCGTTTCATCGGTCCCAACACCAATGGCATGTTCAGCGCGCGGCTCGGCTGCAACGCGATCGGCGTTCCGGACATTCCGCGCGGGCACCTCGTGCTGCTGTCGAACTCGGCCAATGTCAACGTCTCCGCGCTCACCGAAGCGCAGTACTACGGTTACTTCGGCATCAACACCATGCTCAGTGTCGGCAATCAGTCCGACATCCAGTTTCACGAATACATCGAGTGTTTCGGCGATGATCCGGACGTCAGGGCGATCATCTCCTACATCGAAGGTTTTAAGAACGGACCCGCGTACCTTGCCGCGGCGCGCAAAGTAACCCCGCGCAAGCCCATCGTGATGTACGTGGCGGGCCGCAACAGCGAAGGCAAGCGCGCCGCCAGGTCCCACAGCGGGTCGCTCGCGGGCGACTACGAGGTCAGCAAGGGAGCGCTGGCCCAGTCCGGTATCAACGTGGTCTCTCGGATGGACGAGCTTTATCCGGTCGCCGAGGCGCTGGCGCTGTTTCCGCCGATGCGCGGACCCCGCGTGGCCGTGTTGTCCGAGGGCGGCGGCGTCATCACTGTGGCCGCTGAGGCTCTCGTCGAACGCGGACTGACGCTGCCTGCGCTCGCGGCAGCCACGCAGGAGCAAATCCACGCGATCATTCCGAACGCCAGCGCGATCTCGAATCCGGTCGACTCCGGCGGCGGCACCGATCCGCGCGTCGAGTACTGCGGCTCGATAGCGCAGGCGATACTCGAAGACCCGCACGTCGATGCGCTGCTGATCGTCGGCTTCTTCGGCGGTTATACGATGCGCTATGGCCCGGCGGTGGCGGCCGCCGAGAATAAAGTCTGCCTGGACCTCGCCGAGCTCATGCGCAAACACGGAAAACCGGTGATCGTGCAGTCGCATTACCTCAACTTCAAGCCTGCATCGTTGGACGTCCTGCGCAAGGCGGGGGTACCGGTGCAGCGTCACATCGAAATCGCCGCGCAATGTCTCGCTTCGGCTGCCGAGTACGCAACGGCGTGCAGGCGCATCATGCAGAGCTCACCCCCCGCGCCCGCGCGGCCGAATCCGGCGGCATACGAAATCGTCGCCGCTTGTACACGGGAAGGCCGGGACCTGCTCGAACCGGAGGCGCGGCAGCTCTTGAGCATGTGGGGTCTGGCGCTTCCGGAGCATCGCGTGATGCACAGTCCTGACGACGCGGATGCTGTCGCCGCGCATTTCGGCAATGCGCCGCTCGCGGCGAAAGTCGTCTCGAGGGACGTACTGCATAAGTCGGACGCCGGCGGCGTCAGGCTCCATGTGGCGGGTGCTAGCGGCCTCAAGTCGGCGTTTGCGGATATCCAACGCAGCGTCCTCTCCCGTCACCCGCACGCACGCATCGCCGGCATGCTGGTAACGCCGATGGCGCAAGCCGGGACCGAGCTCATCGTTGGCGTAACCGTTGACGCGCAGTACGGTCCGGTCATCATGCTGGGACTGGGCGGAATCTTCGTCGAAGTCATTCGCGACGTCGTCTTTCGTGCGCTGCCGATTACGCCGCTCGATGCCCAGGAGATGGTCGCGGGACTGCGCTACGGAAAGATGCTCGATGGCGCGCGCGGCGCCCCGCCCGTCGATCGACAAATGCTCGCCGAGCTGCTCGTCAAAGTTGCGGACTTCGCAGCAGCGCACCCTGAAATCCCGGAGATCGATCTGAATCCCGTGATCGCACGCGGGCGGGAGTACTCGATCGTCGACGCCCGCATGATAGTCAACAAGGAGTAAGCACGATGGCAGCTCAAGCACTTACGCTGGACCTCGCGATGAAAGTATCGAAGGCTGCGCAACAGGAAGCGGCGCAGAACGGATGGGCCGTGACGGTGGTCATATTGGATCAGGGGGGGCTGCCCGTCTGCCTGCATCGCATGGACAACGCCGCGATCAGCAGCATGGAAATCGCCCGCCAGAAAGCGTGGTCGGCGATCGGGTTCAAGCGGCCGACCAAAGCATTCGAGGAGCAGCTCGCCAACGGCAGAATCGCCGTGCTGCGCCTGCAGGGCGTCATCCCGGTCGAAGGCGGCATCCCGCTCACGCTGCCGGACGGCTCGATCATCGGCGCGATCGGGGTGAGCGGCGTCACGTCGGTACAGGATGGTCAGGTTGCAACCGCCGGTGCGCAGCTGCTGCTGGGCAGCCAGAGCGCAGGGCATTGATCGATACCCGCGTAGGCGGCGTCGAGTCCATGCAGCACCGGTAGCGCGCACGCGCGGCAGGTTCCACGGCAGCTATTACGTAGTTCGTACCATTCAGTCAGTGCGGGGGCTCCAGATGAAGCGTGGAATCGACGGGTGGGACGCTGGGCACGCTGCGGCATGTCCGCTGCTGTGGCGGCGGCGTTACTGGCGGGAGCGCATGTGTTAGCGCAGCCGTATCCAGTCAAGCCGGTGCGGTTGGTCGTTCCTTTCGGCGTCGGAGGCTCCGTCGATTCCCTGGCGAGGGTCGTCACGCAGCCGATAGCCGAGGCGTGGGGGCAGCAGATCGTGGTCGACGTGCGTCCGGGCGCCGGCTCGCTCATCGGCACCGACATCGTCGCGAAATCGAAGCCGGATGGCTACACGCTGCTGATGGCCAATTCGTCGAGCACGATGGCGGTGAGCGTCTACAAGACCGTGCCCTACGATCTGCTGCGCGACTTTGGCGCCGTCGGCATCATCGGCTACACACCGCATCTGACGGTCGTTCATCCTTCGCTGCCCGCGAAAAACCTGAAAGAGCTGATCGCGCTCGCGACCGCGCGGCCGAAGGAGATCAACTATTCGTCTGCCGGCAGCGGCGTCGGCTCGCATCTCGCGGTCGAGCTCTTCAAAACCCTGGCCAAGGTCGACCTGACGCACGTGCCCTACAAGGGTGCCGCGCCCGCGGTCATGGGCCTCGTCGGCGGAGAGGTCTCCATGATGATCGTCAATCTCGTCTCCGCGGTTCCGCACGTCAAAACCGGCAAGCTGCGCGCGCTGGGACTTGCGGACGGCAAGCGCACTGCGCTGCTGCCCGAAGTTCCGACCATGACCGAGGCCGGCCTGCCTTACGAGTTCATCGAGTGGTACGGCATCATCGCGCCGAGCGGCACGCCCCGCGACGT
This sequence comes from Burkholderiales bacterium, assembly GCA_046715035.1. Taxonomy (GTDB): domain Bacteria; phylum Pseudomonadota; class Gammaproteobacteria; order Burkholderiales; family SG8-41; genus PALSA-1004. Next base: position 6,619 of record JBKJZR010000193.1, read on the forward strand.
GATCGTCCGCTGGAACGCGGAGATCAATCGCGTCGTGGCGGGGCGCGAGTTCCAGGAACGCCTTGCCGGCATGGGTGTGACGCCGAAAACCGGCACGCCCGAAGAGTTCAACGCCTACCTGCGCAGCGAGGTAGAGCGCTATGCCAGCGTGGTCAGGCTGGCCAACGTGAAAGTGGACTGAAGGAACACCCTCGTCCAAATGGACTCGATCGGCCACCAGGACTGACGACGCACGTGATTCGGGGCGCATTAATAGGCTACGGCGCGATAGCGCGCATGGTGGAACGCGCACTCGTGCCTCATCGCGAGCGTGTCGTGCTCGTGGGCGTGCTCGCGAGCTCGGAGCGTAACGGGACACACACGCCCGAGGGCCATCGCATCGTGGCCGATGTCGATACCCTGCTGAGCCTCGGCTGCGACGTCGCCGTGGAATGTGCCGGTCACGCCGCCGTCAGGACTCTCGGCCCGCGATTGCTGGCTGCCGGGGTGGACTTTATCGTCGCTTCCGTCGGCGCGCTTGCGGACCTCGAGACCGAGCGGGCTTTGCGCGAGGCAGCGCAGCGCGGCGGGGGTCGGCTCATCATTCCCTCCGGAGCGATTGCCGGCCTCGACGGCATCGCTGCCGCTCGCGTCGCGGGCATAGACTCGGTCGTATACCGCGCCAAAAAGCCCGCCACAGCGTGGGTCGGCACCGCAGCGGAAAGCATGATCGGTCTGCACGATCTTAAGACCGCTGTCGCGTTTTTCAGAGGCAGCGCGCGCGTAGCGTGCGCCACGTTTCCACAGAACGCCAACGTGACCGCAGCGGTCGCTCTCGCCGGCATCGGCTTCGACCAGACCGAAGTGACACTGGAAGCAGACCCGCACTCCGCCAGCAACGAGCACCACATCGCCGTCGCAGGGGCTTTCGGCAGCCTGCATATTTCCCTGATCGGCAAGCCGCTACCCGAAAACCCAAAATCGTCGATGCTGGCGCCCTACAGCCTCGTCAGCTGCCTGCTGCAGGCGCGCTAGCGACAGGAGCTGTGCCAATGTCCATTGACAGGCGCCTGACCGAGCTCGGCCTCACCCTTCCGCCGGTCTTCAGCTTCCCCAGTCAGAACCGCACTGGCTGCGTGCAATGCGGCAACGTCCTGTACCTCTCCGGACATGGTAACGGGCTTCCGAACTGGCCCGGCATCGCCCATCGCGGGAAAGTCGGCCTCGATGTGTCGGAGGCTGAAGCCTACGCCACCTCGCGGGTAGTCGCGCTCTCCATGCTGAGCACGGTGGCGCACAAATACGGGACGCTCGACTGCGTGAAACGCATCATCCGCATCATGGGCATGGTCAATTCGGCGCCCGGCATGCAGCGCCAGACGCACATCATCGACGGTGCATCGGACCTCTTCTACGAGCTGTGGGGACCCGAGTACGGCCAGCATGCGCGCACCGCCATCGGTGTAGCCGAGCTGCCGTTCGGGCTTGCGATCGAGATCAACGGCGAGTTCGAGCTGCATGCGCCGCGCGCCAGCGCCGATGTCGACCGATAGCGTACCCGCCCGATCGCGTAGCGATGCGCACCGGGGGCGCCCCGGGGCGAAGCCGCGTTCGGGTGACAAACCGCAGACGGCAGGCTTTTCTCCGCTGCAGCTCGAGCTCGCGCGCCGCCTGGGCTCGGAGATCATCGCCGGCCAAGCGCCCGGCGGCATGCGTCTTACGGAGCAATCGCTGAGCGCACGCTACGAAGTCTCGCGCACGCCGGTGCGCGGCGCGCTGCGGCTGCTCGCGAAGTACAAGTTCGTCGAGTCCGAGCCCAACGGCGGCTACATCGTGTGCGCGGGCGCGGCCGACCGGCGCCTGCCGTCGATTGCCAAGCTCGGCGCCACCGCGGAGGGCCTCTACCACACCCTTATCGAAGACCGTGCGCGCCGGCTGCTGCCGGATGCACTGACCGAAAAGGATCTGCTGTCGCGCTATCCGGTGCAGCGCAGCCTGCTGTCGAAAGCGCTGGTGCGTATGGCCGTCGACGGGCTCATCGAAAAGCGCGGGGGCTACGGCTGGCGCTTTCTGCCTTCGCTCGGCACGGCGGACGCGATCTCCGAAAGCTATCGCTTCCGCCTCGCCATCGAGTGCGCCGCGCTGCTCGAGCCCACGTTCCGGGTAAACCCAGAAGCGCTCGAACGTACGCGCGCCGCCCACCAGCGGTTTCTCGGTCTGCCGCCGCATCTGCAGAAGGTGTCGGCGTATCTCGAGCTCAATTCGATGTTTCACGAGATGCTGGCGCGCTTTTCGGGTAACCGTTTCATACTCAGCGCAACGCAGCAGCAGAATCAGTTGCGCAAGCTCGACGAACACGCCGAATTCTTCAAGCACACGCGCATGCCGGAATCGTGCCGCGAGCATCTGCAGATCATGGACGCCATCGAGAGCGGCGATCAGGCGTGGGCCGCCGCGCTGCTGCAGCACCACCTGAGCGTCGCCAGCCGCAGGGCGACTCCGTAAGCGACTGGACGAGTTAGAAGAACGACGCGCCCGGTTGCTTCAGGAATTCGCTTTCCTCAGGCGTCGAAGTCCTGCCCAGGAGCGCGTTGCGGTGGGGAAAGCGGCCGAACCTGGCGATCACCGCATGGTGTTTGCGCGCCCACTCGAGCGCTTCGGCGTAGCCGTGATCCGCCGCCAGTTTGCCAAAGAGCTCGAGCGAGCGTTCCTGCACGCCGAGGTCTTCGGCGTGCTCGTACGGCATGTAGACAAACCAGCGACCCACCGGAGCGAGCTGCGCGTCCCACCCGCGCGTGACCATGCGGCGGGCATCCGCCAGGGCAAGACCGTCGGTCGCGAACATCCGCGCATCGCCGCGATACAGATTGCGGGGAAACTGATCCAGCACGATGATCAGCGCGAGCAGCGCGCGGGCGCTTTCGTCCCAGTGCGCAAGCTCGAGGCGGGCTGCCCGCTCGTAGGTTGCAATGAACCCAACGCGTACCTCACGGTCGAACGCCGCCGATTTCCTGAACCACGCGTCGCGCGGCCTGCCATGCTCGGGAGACCCCGGTGCGCCGAACCAGAAGTCGAGCACCGCCTGCGCACCCTGCGGCTCGCCGCTTGCGTTCACCGATTGTCGACGAACGCGATCTGCCCTGGCTGGGGATCGATCACGTAAAGCGGCGTGGCGGCGAGCTATTCTCCCTGCGTTGCAGCACCGTGATGTCGTGCGCGGGATTGCCGTCGACGGCGATGATATCGGCGAGCTTGCCCGCCTCGAGCGTGCCGAGGTCCTTGTCGAGCTTCATCATTTTCATGGCCGGCGTTCTCCTTCGATCGATTTTTTACGAGGTGCGCGCACTACTACTCTACTTGTGCCAGCAACGCACGCGTTGCTGCGGCTCCTTCGCGGGCGACTTCTTGTGCCGGGCGCGACCACTGCGCCGGGTTGGGCGCCTCGTAGCTCAAATAGCCCCGATAGTCTTTCTCCTTGAGCAGCTGGAAAACTTCGCGCCAGCGCACGACCCCCTGGCCGGGCGGCAGCCGGTCGACGGGACGGCGCTCCGCGCCCGGCGGGACGGCGGGAACGTCGCTGTACTGAAACGTAAAAATCTCCTCTGCCGGAACGTCCTCGAAACCGCGGCCACCTGCACCGCTGCGCTCGAGATGGTAGGCGTCGAGCAGCAGACCGCAATTGGGGTGCCCGGCGAGCGCGATGATCTCGCGGGCGACCGCGCTGCTGTTGATGACATCGTGGCGCGAGTTGAATTCGAGCGCGAACCGCACGCCATGGTGCGCGGCGATCGCACCCGCTTCGCGAAAATTGAATCCCGCTTCGCGCACTGTTCCGACATTCTGCCCAGGTGCGATCATCACCATGTTGCAGCCCAGTGCCGCGGCGTTCGCGCACGTTTGCTCGAACACGCCGAAAAGGCGCTTCAGCTCATCGCCTTTCGCGAACAGCAGACCATACTCGGTGCCCAGCACTCCCACCGTAACGCCGCTGTCGCGGATCAGCTCGATGACCTGGGCGTTGCTCATGCCCGCCTCGAAACAGCGGGTAAAGTCGATGCGCCGCAGCTCGACCGCATTCCAGCCTGTTTCGCGGATAGCGTGCAAAGCGTCGGGTAGCGGTGTCGTGTCGAGCGTCCACGTGTGGAGGGCGAGACGATCCGCGAACGCCGCTATCAAAACACGACGACGCTGCGGATCGACTTGCCCGCATGCATCAGGTCGAAAGCCTGGTTGATGTCGGCGAGCTCGAGCTTGTGGGTGATGAGGTCGTCGATATTGATCTTGCCTTCCATGTACCAGTCGACGATTTTCGGTACGTCGCGGCGGCCTTTGGCGCCGCCGAACGCGGTGCCTTTCCAGACCCGGCCCGTAACGAGTTGGAAGGGCCGCGTCTTGATTTCCTGCCCGGCGCCTGCAACGCCGATGATCACCGACACGCCCCATCCCTTATGACAGCATTCCAGCGCCTGGCGCATCACCTCGACGTTGCCGATGCACTCGAAGCTGTAATCGGCGCCGCCTTTGGTCAGGTTGACGAGATGCGCAACGAGATCGCCGCCGGCGTCCTTCGGGTTGACGAAGTGGGTCATCCCGAATTTGCGGGCGAGCGCTTCGCGCGCCGGATTGAGATCGACGCCGACGATCATGTTCGCACCCGCGAGCCGCGCCCCCTGAATCACGTTGAGCCCGATGCCGCCCAGCCCGAACACAACCACGTTGGCGCCTTCTTCCACTTTGGCGGTGTTGATGACGGCGCCAATCCCGGTGGTCACTCCGCAGCCGATGTAGCACACCTTGTCGAAGGGCGCATCCTCGCGGATCTTGGCGAGCGAAATTTCGGGTACGACGGTGAAGTTCGCAAACGTGGAGGTGCCCATGTAGTGAAACAGTTTTTGCCCGCCCAGCGAAAAACGGCTGCTGCCGTCGGGCATGACGCCCTGGCCCTGGGTGACGCGGATCGCCTGGCACAGGTTGGTCTTGCCCGAAACGCAGTACTCGCACTCGCGGCACTCGGGCACGTAAAGCGGAATCACGTGATCGCCTTGCTTCAGGCTTTTCACGCCAGGGCCGACGTCGACGACGACACCCGCACCTTCGTGACCCAGCACAGCCGGAAACAACCCCTCGGGATCGGCCCCCGACAGCGTGAACTCGTCGGTGTGGCAGATGCCCGTCGCTTTGATCTCGACCAGCACCTCGCCGGCGCGCGGGCCGTCGAGCTGAACGGTTTCTATCGTCAACGGCGCACCAGCCTTGTGCGCGACTGCAGCTTGGACATCCATCTTGTGTTTCCTTTGTCGTTGGGTTTAGAGTGGGCTGGCGAATTCTTCAAGCCGATTGTAGCAACGCACCGTAGCGCAGGCGACCCCGCCTGCAATCAACATCACCGCTGTCCAGAGCTTCAGTGACTACGCCCAACCCCTCGACTATGGCAGGCGAGGTCGCCTGCGCTACCCCATATCGCGGACGCTTTGCGCCTTCGCCCACCGGTCCGCTGCACTTCGGATCGATGGTGGCGGCGCTCGCCGGATACCTCGAAGCGAGGCGACGGAGCGGCGCATGGCTGGTGCGCATCGAAGACCTCGATCCGCCCCGCAATGCCGCGGGCGCCGCGGAAGAAATCCTGCGCACGCTGACCGCTTGCGGCTTGCAGTGGAACGGCGACGTCGTCTACCAGAGCAGGCGCGCGGCGTCCTACCACGCCGCCCTGCATCGATTGCGCAGCCGTCGCCTGCTCTACCCCTGCGCGTGCAGCCGCCGTGAAATCGCTGATTCGGCCGCGCACGGCATCGAGGGCCCGGTCTATCCGGGAACCTGCCGCAAGGGCGTGATGCCGGGAAGAGCCGCGCGTGCGTGGCGCGTTGCCACCGGGGACACCGCGATCGGCTTTGTGGACGCAGTGCAGGGCCGGGTGCATCAGGCCCTCGCGGCCGACATCGGCGATTTCGTGCTGTACCGCGCTCCCGGCATCTACGCTTATCAGCTTGCGGTGGTCGTCGACGACGCTGCACAGGGAATCACGCACGTGGTGCGCGGCGCCGACCTGCTCGCGTCGACCCCCCGCCAGATCTATCTGCAGAAGCTGCTTGGGCTGCCGACCCCGCGCTATCTGCACGTGCCGACAGCGCTCGATCGCGCGGGCGAGAAATTGAGCAAACAGACGCACGCTTTACCCGTCGATGCGCAGCGACCACTGCCGGCGCTGGTGCGGGCGCTCGATTTTCTCGGGCAGCAGCCTCCGGGCGACCTTGCACATGGCACGCTCGCGCAGTACTGGGGGTGGGCGTGCCGACACTGGCGGATCGAGCGCGTGCCACGCTGCCTCAGCGTCACCATTTGATTGCATTCGCGGCGCACCGTGGCTGCCGCTCAGGCGGCTAGCGGCTCGCCATGGCGGAACACCAGCAGCTCTCCGGGCGTTATCGCGGTCCACGTTTCGTTGTCGGTCAGCGGCACGGTCGCAATGACCGCGACCTTGTCGGAAGGCGTGGTAAGACCGCTGAAATCCACGGTCACGTCCTGATCGATGAGGTGTGCTTCAGCGAATGGCGCGCGGCGCAGCACATAGCAGAGCCGGTCCGCGCAGTGCGCGAACAGGTATTCGCCGTTCGAGAGCAGGTAATTGAACGCACCGTGTGCGGCGAGAACCCGGGTAGTTTCGCGCAGCACTCCGACCAGTGCATCGAGATCGGGGTCACCCTCCGCGAACCTCGCGCGCAGCACCTCGAGCAGATGGCAGAAGGCAAGCTCACTGTCCGTAGCGCCCACCGGACGGTAATTTCCATGGAGCGTAACGGCGAAATTATCCAGCGTGCCGTTGTGCGCAAAGATCCAGTAGCGTCCCCACATTTCGCGCACGAAAGGATGCGTATTCTCGAGGCAGACCGCCCCCCGCGTCGCCTTGCGGATGTGCGCTATGACATTCATCGAGCGAATCGGGTAGCTGCGCACGAGCGCAGCGACCGGAGACTCGACTGCCGATTTCGAGTCGAGAAAGATCCGGCAGCCGGCGCCTTCGAAAAAACCGATGCCCCACCCGTCGGCGTGGTGGTCGGTCGAACCCCCGCGGCGGTGAAAGCCCTCGAAGGAAAAACAGATATCGGTGGGAACGTTGCAGTTCATGCCGAGCAACTGGCACATATCGTCAGTCCGCGCTGATGCCGGGTGCGTGCCCGGGCGTTGCGGCCATCATAACGGCTTTTTCGGGGTCTCCCCTGCTGCATCGTTTAGTCCGGTGCACGCGATCGTGCGTCTCCCGTCGGGCATAATGAAACGCATGGAGCACCCGCAGTCACACTCCGATGCGCATGAGGATTTCGCCTGGCGACTGCATGCCGCAACGCCGCGCGTCGCGGTGACGCCCGCGCTACTGGCGATCAACGTCGCGGTGTTTGCGGTGATGGCTGCGCTGGGCGTGAGCATGCTCGGCGGACGGCCGGAGGAATACCTGCGCTTCGGTGCGAATTTTGCGCCGCTTACCACAGGAGGCGAGTGGTGGCGGCTCATCACCTGCGCGTTCGTGCATTTCGGCATCGTTCACCTGGGCTTCAACATGTGGGCGCTGTGGGACGCGGGGCGGCTTACCGAAAAGCTTTACGGCAATAGCTGGTTCGCAGCCCTTTACCTCTATGCGGCCGTCGCCGGCAGCATCGCGAGCATGCTCTGGAACCAGCGCGCGATCAGCGTCGGCGCCTCGGGTGCCGTGTTCGGCGTATTCGGTGCGCTGCTGGCTTATCTGACAATCCAGCGTGGCTCGGTACCGGCAGAGGTGATCAACCGCCTGCGCGTCAGCACGTCGATATTCGTCGTCTACTCGCTGTTTTTCGGCTTTGCGCACGCCGGTATCGACAACGCGGCGCATCTCGGCGGCCTCGCCGGGGGTTTCCTCATAGGACTGATCGCCGCGCGGCCGCTCGACCGCCGCGCGCGCGTGCGCATCGGGGTGCCGCGCATTGCCCTTGCGGTGGCGCTGACAGCCATTACCCTGGCGGGCGGCGCACTGCTCACGCCCGACAGCTCGCGCATCTACCGCCAGGCGGTGACGCTCGAAAAGGAGATCGCCGCCTTCGGCGAGGAAGAACGCCGCCTGCGCGGGGCGTTCCAGGAAGTCGTCGATCAACTCCGCGCGCGCAAGATCGACGACGGCGAAGCGGTGCGGGCGCTGCGGACCGACATAGTTCCGGGTTGGGAAAGCGCCGTCTCGCGGCTCCAGCGCATCGAGCTCGACCAGGGTGCGCCCGCGCGTCCCGACTACGAGTTGCTGCTGCGTTACGCGGTCGCGCGACGCGACATGACGCGCGCGTTGGCGGATTACCTGGAATCGGGCAACCCCGCTCACCAGCGCATGGTCGGCGATCTGCTGAAGCAGGCGGACGAGGCGCTCAAGCTCTATCAGCAGCGCCAGCAGAAAAAATGATCAGTGCGGTGCGACGGGCGCCATGGCGGTGACATCGCGGTGCAGCTGGATCAGCTGCGCCTGCGCGATGCGCGCCCTGATCTCAGGCAACGCGTGCTGCGCTGCCGCTTCTCCGGCTGCAATGCTCTCGAGCTTGCCGGAGAAATCGAGCACCCGGGTGCGCGGCGTGACCGGCCGGATCACGACGTCGGCCGCATCGACCTCGCTGCTGCCCCGCCATGAAATGTCCACCGCGATGACGACCTGCGCGCCCATGCGTCGCGCGACCGGCACGGGGACGCGGCTCGAAACGCCGCCATCGACGTACTGACTCCCCTCGATCGTGACCGGCCAGAACACGTCCGGAATGCTGCTAGACGCCCGCACCGCCATCCCGGTATTACCTTGATTGAACACCGTCATGCGACGCGTCTCGCGCTCGGTGGCGATGACCGCGAACGCGCGCGGCAGGGCTTCGATCGGACGATAGTCGACCGCGCGGTTGACGTAATCCTGCAGCGCCGCGCCCTGCACCCGGCCCGGACCGAACAGCGTCACATCGATGAGATCGTGGTCCTCCACCTTCAGCGCCATGGTTTCGAGCGCTGCCGAATTCAGACCGCCCGCATACAGCGCCGCGACAACCGAACCCGAACTGCTGCCGACGACGATTGCCGGCTCGATGCCTGCAGCCTCGAGAACTTTGATGACGCCGATGTGCGCAAATCCCCGCGCACCGCCGGCACCCAGCACCAGCGCGATCACCGGCCGCTCCGCGCGCACTGGTTTGATCTCCGCTGCGCGAGGCGGCGCCAGTGCGGAATCGCGCAGCGTGGTCGCGCATGCGGCGAGCGCAGACGCCAGCGCTGCAGCTGCCAATGCTGTACCAATGCGGGAAAATATGCTTGCCATAACCTCACCGATATTTGGTAGCCAGCATTATCTACGGCCACGAGCTGCGCGTGGATGCGTGATGCGGCATAATTACGCGCCGCCGGCTGGTGCAGCCGCAGCGTCCATGGTATAGAACGCCGCTGCGGGGAAAACGGTTTACCCGTCAACGCTGTACGGATGTTTTCCGTCCGCGTGCGGCATGAGATGGCGCCATTTCCGACAAAGGAGCATCGCGAGTGAGCAACTATCCCATCAAAGTCGGCATCGTCGGGCTCGGGCGCTGGGCCAAGGTTTTGACGCGCGCGGCCGCCGGCTCGCCCAAGCTCGAGATCGTTTCCGCCTATAGCCGCTCCGCGGACAAACGCAGCGCATTCAGCCGCGAGCTCGGCGTGCCGGTAGTAGGCGATCTGCCGACCATGCTCGCCGACGACCGGCTGCAGGGCTGCATCCTGACCGTGCCGAACGAGCAGCATTTCCCGCTGGCACAGGAAGTCGCGCGTGCGAAGAAGCATGTTTACACCGAGAAGCCGATCGCCAACACGCTTGCGGACGGGCTCAGGATCGCGGCGCTCGAAGCCCAGCACGGCGTCAGCATCACCGTCGGCCACAGCGCCCGGCTGATGGCCGGCATTCGCGAGATCAAGGCGCGCATTGATGCGGGGGAGTTGGGGCGTGTGGCGTTCATGGAGGCGAACTTTTCCAACGAGCGCGCGCTCGAGCTCACGCCGCAGACCTGGCGCTGGTACAGGGACCGCGCCCCGGGCGGCCCGCTGTCGCAGCTCGCCATCCATCAGTTCGACGTGCTGCACTACCTTGGCGGCGAAATCGCCGAGGTGAGCTCGATGGCATCGAAGCTGTCGCCGGTCGGCGCGGAAGTCGACGACCAGTCGATGACGCTGCTCCGATTCGCCGATGGCAAGATCGGCTACGTGGGCTCGTGCTGGACATCGCCGGGCATCTTCGCCGTGCGCGTCTTCGGCTCCAAGGGTCTGATGCATTTCGAGATCGACTTCGGCACGTGGGATACGCCCGATAAGCTGCATCGCTCCGCGACGCTCTACATCCAGCGCGGCAAGGACGGCTACGCCCAACGCGAGGAACTCGAAGTGCCGCCCAGCGACATGTTCCGCATCGAGCTCGAAATGTTCGCCGACAGCATCGCGAGCGGACACTCTGGCGAGCTGTCGGCCGACAACGGCAATGTCGCGCTCGCGGTGGTCTACGCCGCGCTGCGCTCGATCGAGCGCAACGGACAGGCCGTGCGGGTCGCTGATATCATCGACGAAGCCAGGACGTCGATCTGACGCCCCTAGTCATCCTTAACCGGGGTTGCTTCGATAGGGGCTGCTTACCCGTAGGGCTACGCAGGCGGAACGCACTCGGCCGATAATTTGCTGGTGCGCGAAGCGCGCCCTACTACTCTTTGAGGTCTAACGAGATGCTGCCGAGCCGCAATTTCATCGATCTCACCCAACCCGAAATCGCCCAGCAGCTGAAGAAAAATCCGCTGGTAGTCCTGCCGGCGGGCAGTGTCGAGCAGCACGGCCCGCACCTGCCGACCGGAACGGATATCTACGCGAGCCAGGTGATCGGCCATGCGGTCGCCGAGCGCCTGGACGGCCTGCTGCTGCCGGCAACGCCGTTCGGGGTGACGCCGATGCACATGCCGTTCGAGGGCACGATCACGCTGCACCCCGACACCTTCCAGCGCGTGGTCGTTGAAACCTGCGCGTCGACCGCGCAGCACGGCGCGAAATACCTGCTCATCCTGAACTGGCACGAAGGCAACATTCCATCGCTTGCGATCGCTGCAGAAGCCCTGCATCGCGAGCACGGCATGACTGTCTTGACCGTGCAGGCATGCTACGTAGCGGCGGAGCTGTACGGCCACGATTGCGGCGGGCTCACCCATGGCGGAGAAATCGAGGCGCTGGCGGTGCTCGCGTGCCGTCCCGATCTCGTGCATCTCGATCGCATCGACCACTCGTCGGAGCACTCGCGCGGCCGCAAGTGGGACCAGCTGCGCCGCACGCGCAGCTACCAGCCCGTGCTGTCGGACATTCGCACCATAGCGCCGACGGGCTGGTACGGCGCGCCCGAGCACGCGACGCTCGACAAGGCAACGCGCATGCTGAACGACATCGCCGATGCTATCGCGCATGAAGCGGGCGAGGTGTTCCGGATGCTGGACGAGGCGCAGAGCGGAACGGCCGAAATCAAGCATTTGAAGGTGGCGGGCTAATGGCGCGGGTGCTGACTCAGGCTGCAGCCAGACAACTCGGGCTGGCAGGGCGCAAGTCGCTCGAAATCGTGTCGGGCGAAAACGGTGCACAGGCGGTCACGCTGCGCCTCGTCGAGATCCCGGTGGCCGCCCCCGGCGATGCGCTGCGCGGTCCGCATTTTCACAATGGATTCGAGGAATGCATCTACGTGCTTTCGGGGGAGGGCTGCACCGAGGCCGACAGCGGCCGGCATCCCCTCAAACCCGGCGACGCCATCCTGATTCCGCCCGGCGAGAAACACGTGACGCGCAACACGGGCAGCGCCCCGCTCAGGCTGCTGTGTTTCTTTCCAGTCGCCGATATCAGCCAGCGCACCCGGGAATCCCCGGCCCAATCCGCGTAGTCGTTATTTGCCGGGCGACCCCGGACACGAGTCCCACAACGCCCGGAGCCGCGGGTCGCGGTTCCGATGGAAAGCAGCCGTTTGACGCGGTGGGTTCGAACCACGCGTGGATCACAAGCACGGCGGATTGCGCACTAACTTCGTCGAACACCTGGGAACTACAGCAGGACGAGCGCTTAGACGCGCTTCGCGCGTGCATTGCCGCCGGTCGCGTAAAGCGGTGGGCGCTGGCTGCAAGGGGACGATTAGTAAGTTTCGCGTAAGGTTCGGTAAGGCTGGCGTAAGGCTACGAGCGCATACTGTGCGCTCGCTCAGCCACGAAGCGCTTGTCGTGGTGTCATTAGGAGACGCGATGAGTCAAGACAAAAAAGCCGTCGATGCTGCTATCCCCGCAGTTTCCCTTTTGGGGGGCCTGTGGCGCAAGTTGGCTTTCTTCTGTACGGCTGGCTTTGCCTACCCGAACGCGATGGTTGAAGGCCTCGATCCCACTGCCATCCAGGCCTCGACCCAAGGCGACCTCTACGCCAAAAAAATAAAATAACGCTCGCCAGCCCAGCACACGCTCGACACACTGGACACAGGTGCCGGGCGTTTTTTCGTACTTTTTTGATATGTGTTCGCGTGCTATCCGGGCGGCCAGCGGAAAGGCCGGCCGGCGAGTATGTGCATGTGGATGTGAAATACCGCCTGCCCGCCTTCTTTGCCATTATTGATCACCAGCCGGAACGCGCCGTCGACCTTGAGCTGGCGGGCGATCTTGCCGGCCACCAGCAGCATGTGGCCAAGCAGCGCCCCGTCTTCCGGCTGCGCGTTCGACAGCATGTCGATCGGTTGCTTGGGAACCAGCAGCACGTGCACGGGCGCCTGCGGATTGACGTCCCTGAACGCCAGGCATAAGTCGTCCTCGTACACGATATCCGCCGGGATCTGCCGGTTGATGATCTTGGTGAAGATGGTATCGGCCATCGCAGCTCCTCGCCCGCTTGGGTGTGTTCCGCGCGTTTGCGCCCGGTGCGGCGTGCGCGCTATTTTTTATCCTGCGCGAGACTCTGCGCCGTCCACGCGGCGATCGCCTCGACCATGTCGTCGCCTGCGGAGGCCAGCGCGCGTACGCCGCCTTCCGCATTGGCGGACGCCGCCGGCCGCTCGATCGCGAAACGTTTCTGCGCAATGAGGGTACGCTTGGTCGTATTGACCAGGCTCGCGCGCGCAGCGACCACGGCGCGGCTGCTCGCGGCGCTGTCGAAAACATGGCTGAAGTCGTCGAGCTCGACGCGCAGCGCATAATCCGCGCGGGCATTGTCGGCCATTGTCAGCACGCCCGCACTCGCCGCTGCCAGGCGCGAGCGCAGACGCTGGGTAAGCAGCGACGGCGGCGGCGCCGCCCAGCGGCTTTGTGCATAGACCTGCTGCCGCGCCGCGTCGTGATAGTTGAGGCGGTACACGACCGCTGAACTATCGAGCCAAGACGGTGCCGCAACCTCCTGCACGAGCAGACTCGCGCGAATTCCCGCGTCCGCGGGATAGCCGCGCGCGGGACCGAAATCATACGTCGCCGGCACCTCTTTCGTAGGCCCCAGCGAACACGCGCCCAGCAGCGCGCCGGCGAGCACGAGCGCTGCCGCCTTCATTGCCCCAGCCCGCGCGCCGCAAACCCGGGCTCGCCGGGCCCGTGCGGCAGCGGGTTCCTGCCGAACACGAGACTGTGCGGCTGATCGCCGATATCGGTGAGCAGGCGCTCGAGGCCGCGCGACGAGCGTTGCAGGTCATCGAGCAGCAGGTTGAAACGCGGCACAGACTCGGTCAGCATCGCCTCGGTAAGCACGGTCCCCTGGTTGCCCAGCAGCTCACCGCTCTTGGCGGCGCGTTCGAATGAGTTGGCCGCGCGCTCGAACGAGTCGACCCGCTGGTTGAGGTTCCCCAGCAAAGCATCGGCGCGCTTGAGCGTGCCACCGGTTTCGGCGATGAGCCCCGGCAGCGCTTTGGCAGCGGGCTCGCCCGACGCTGCGAAAGCCGCGACCTTGTCTGCTGCACGATCGAACTTGCGCAGCGTGTCCACCAGTTGCTTCTGGTTGTCCTCGCTCAGCAGCGCGGTGACGCGCTTGGCGACCTGGTTGAAATTGTCCAGCATTTCCTGCCCCGAAGCGGTCACGCTATCGAAGAAAGACGGCCTGACCTCGATGCGGGCGAGCGCATCGCCTTCGGCTGCAAGCGGTTGCGGCTTGCTGCCGTCATCGTCGAGCATCACATAGGATAGTCCGGTCACTCCTTGCGAACCCAATTGCGCGTACGTGCTGCGCGTGAGCGGCGTACCGGTTTTGACGGCAATCTTGATGAGGATCACGCGCGGCTCGAGCGGGTCGAAATCGATGCTCAGCACTTTGCCGACGCTAATGCCCCGATAGCGCACGGGAGCCTGCGCGTTGAGGCCCGAGACTGGATGCCGCGACACGAGCAGATAATTTTCGGTGACGACCGTTTCGCCGCTGAACCACAGCGCGGCGCCGACTACGCCGATGCCCAGCAGCAGCGTGAACAAGCCCGCCGCGAGCGCGTATGCTTTGTTTTCCATCGTTATGCCTCTTCTGTTGTTTCAGCCCGAGGCCGCGCGGTTGCGACTAAGCCCCGAACAGACTCTGCCTAATCCCCAGCACTATCCCGAACGGACCTGACAAAACCTGACTACCAGCGCGCAACAAAATGATCGAATACCCGCTGCTATGGACGCGCTTTTGTAGCGCAGGCGCCACGCCTGCGCCGTCCTAGCAGGCGAGGCGCCTGCGTTCCTCTTATCATGTTACGTCTCTAAGTCATCGACATGACGTCGCGCACCGCCTCCAATGCCCGGCGCCCGCGCTCGCCCATGAAAAAATTGCAGATGAATGGGTGAGTGTTGGCGACCACTTCATCGAGCGTGCCCACGACGACCAGCCGCTGTTCGCACAATACCGCGACACGATGCGAAAGCGCCACCAGTGTATCGAGATCGTGCGTCACCATCACCACGGTGAGGTTGAGCTCGCGATGCAGTTCCTTGACGAGCGAGACGAAGCTTTCGCTGCGGTCAGGATCGAGCCCGGCGGTAGGCTCATCGAGAAACAGCAGTTCCGGCTCGAGCGCGAGCGCGCGTGCGAGCGCGATCCGCTTGATCATGCCTCCGGACAGCTCGGCCGGCATCTTGGCGGCGTGGCGCGCCTCGATCCCGACCATGCCGAGCTTCATCATCACCAGGTCGTTTATCAGCTCCTCGTCGAGCGCGCGCAGCTCCCGCAACGGCAGAGCCACGTTGTCATACACCGTCAGCGCGCTAAACAGCGCGCCTTCCTGGAACAGCATGCCCCAACGGTCGCGCAGCTTGCGCAGCTCGTCGGCATCGCCGTCGTGCAGCGACGTCCCGAATACGCGCACCGCGCCGCGCGCCGGCGTCTCGAGTCCCAGCATCTGGCGCAACAGCGTGGTCTTGCCGCTGCCCGAGCCGCCGACCAGGGACATGATTTCGCCACGCTCGACGCTCAGAGTGAGGTCGCGGTGGACGATGTGATCGCCGAACTGCGTCCACAGTCCCTCGATCTCGATGATCGGCGCCGCGCTCAACTGATTCCCACGTCCTTGAATGCGACCGCGAACAGCGCGTCGACGATGATGACCACCGTGATCGAGGTTACTACCGAGTTGGTCGTACCGACCCCCAGGCTTTCCGTGTTGGGCTCGATGCGCAGTCCGAAGTGACAGGCGACCAGCGCGATGAGCAGGCCAAATACCACCCCCTTGCCCAGCCCCAGCCACAAATTTGCGATGGGTACGGCTTCGGGCATGCTGCCCAGAAAATAAGAGTAGCCAATGCCGAGCTCTGCATGGGCCGATACCATCCCGCCCAGCAGCGCAATGGCACTGGTCCACAGCACAATCAAGGGCATCGAGACCGCGAGCGCAAGCATCTTCGGCAGGATCAGGCGCGAGGTATGCGGAATGCCCATCACCGCCATTGCGTCGAGCTCCTGCGTGACGCGCATGACGCCGAGCTGCGCGGTGATCGCCGATCCCGACCGCCCGGCAACGAGGATCGCCGCCAGGACGGGGCCGAGCTCGCGCACGATGCTGATGCCGAGAATATTGATGATGAAAGCATCGGCGCCGAAGAGCTTCAGCTGCTGCGCCGACAGATAGCTCAACACGACTCCCACGAGAAACCCGACGAGCGCCGTAATGCCGAGCGCTTGCGTGCCGGTACGATAGACGTTGGCGGAGATTTCGCGCCACGGAATGCGCGTGGGTTTGCGCACGAGGAATATGGCGTCGATCACGACCTGCCCCAACACCATCATCACCGATGCCAGATGTTCGACGACCGACAGCGCCTTGCCCCCTACGTAGGTAATGGCGTAAAACGCGTCGCGGCGGCGCTGTGGCAGCGCGGGCTCGCGATTGAGATCGAGCCGATTGAATACGAGTTCGTGTTCGGGTTTCAGGGCAAGGTTGGCTGCGCGCCTGCGCCCCCAGGCCCGCCATAACAGCATCGCACCCGCATGGTCCAGTACGGCAATTCCGCGCAGGTCCCAGACCGCACCGTCATCGGCTGAGCACTCCGTCAGCAGCGCAGTGAGCGCGGGGATGTGTTGCTCGAGCCCGTGCAGGTTCCAGGCACCGCTAAGCTCGCATCGCCGTGCGCCACCGGCATCGGTGATCCTGCGTAACGCGGGTGCGGACGGGAAAGTAGCGGTGGAGCTGGGCATTAGGGCGACCTGCGCAACGGCGCGTATCTAGCTGATTGTATACCTTTTTACGCTGCCGTTCCCCTTAAGGGTGCTAAAAACGCCAGCGGAAAGAGGCGCTATTCTTGTGCGCCGCAATATATTTTTGCCATAAACCCTTGACATGCACGTTTCCGGCCCTATAATACGAATTGTGCAGTGCAGCAAAACGAGCCGCTGCCACTGAATCGCCAAGCATCATCTTATTTCGACGTGTTTTTTCAAGGAGCAGCCATGTATAACCAATATCAAGCTACCGAACAACTGATCGCACTGAATAAAGCCAACCTCGAAGCAGCCGTGCGTTTCGCCGGGATCGCTCTCGAGGGCGCCGAGCGCATGCTCGAAGTGCAGTTGCGTGCCGCCAAAGGCGCCTTTGCCGAAGGCGTGCAGCAAGCCAAGGCGCTGGCTGAAGTCAAAGACCTGCAGGAACTGGGCCAGCTCAGGAACACCCTCGCGCAGCCGTCCCTGGAAAAAGCCACCAGCTACGTGAAGAGCGTTTATGACGTAGCGACCGCCACCCAGTCCGAGATCAACAAGCTGGTCGAAGAGCAGGTTGCGGAATTCAACAGGCACGTCGTCACCGGCCTCGACAAAGTGGTGAAGTCAGCGCCTGCCGGCTCTGAAGTCGCCGTGGCGGCTGTGAAGTCCGCGATCTCGGCGGTCAACTCAGCCTATGACAACATGTCCAAATCGGCGAAGCAGTTTGCCGAAATGTCACACGCCAACGTCGAAGCCGCGACTTCGCAGGCAGTGAGCGCCAGCAAAAAGCGCGTTGCCTAATTCAGCTACCCAGCTGAAGTGAAAAAGCCCCGGCGCGTCCGGGGTTTTTTTTTGGCACTGTGGCCAGCTGCGGTCGCTATACGCGATGTTCATCACCGCGCGTCCGTCCACTGAAATCCCATTGCCTGCACACCATTCTTCAGTACGGCGATCGCTGCGGGTATCTGCGTCAAGTCGCCGCGCACACCCAGTTCGATATGCCGGTCGGTATCGCTCATGTGCGGCAGGCTGAACACCCTCAGTTCAGGAAACTGGACGAGGCACGCGTTCATCAGGTCGATCAACTGGCTCTCCCCCGCGCCGCGCACGATGATGGCTCCCTCGCCGCTCTGCCCCACCTTGTGCCGGTCAAGATAACGGTTGTCGAGCACCCAGGCGACCATCGGCCACGCCATCTGCGGAAAACCGGGCACGAAATGATGATCGCCCATGCTGAAGCCGGGAATGCGGTTGTAGGGGTTGGGAATGATGCGGCTGCCCGCAGGAAATTCGCCCATCCTGAGCCGCTGCGGAGTAATTTCGGCGCCGAAGCGGGCGCGAATTTCGGTTTCTGCATCGGCGTGCAGCTCGAGCCCCACCCCTGCGGCAGCGGCGGCGCATTGCCGCGTATGGTCGTCAGGCGTCGCGCCTATGCCGCCGAAGCTGAACACGGCGTCGCTACCCGCCAGCGTGCGCTCGAGCGTGGACGTGATCAGCGCAGGCTCGTCAGCCAGGTAATTGCACCACGCGAGCTCGAGTCCCCGCTGGGCGAGGATCGCGATGACCTGCGCCATGTGCTTGTCCGCACGTTTGCCGGACATGATCTCGTCACCGATGATGATGGCGCCGAAGCGCATGCATGCGGTCGAACGTTGACTGGTCAAGCAGAAATCGCCGCTAACTGCATAGCGAGACGCCGCAGCGGACGTGTGACGCCCCGTGGAATCAAGCGTCGATCGCTCAACTGTGTATATAGGACTCGAGCTGCATGATCATGAACCGCTGCTCCGCGATCGTTTCCTTGACGAGATCACCGATCGAAAGCACGCCGATCAGGCGATCGTCCTCGATCACGGGCAGGTGGCGGATGCGCTTGTCCGTCATCAGCGCCATGCACTCTTCGACCGTATTCTTGGGCTGCACGCAGACCACGCGCTCGGTCATTATTTCCCGCACCGGCGTGTCGTGCGACGATTTGCCCTGCAGGATCACCTTGCGCGCGTAGTCGCGCTCCGAAAGAATGCCCGCGAGCTTGCCGTCGGCCATCACCAGCAGCGCGCCGACGTCGTTTTCCGCCATCCGCCGCAGTGCCTCGAACACCGGCGCTTCAGGGCTGATCGTGCATAACGCGCGCGATTTTCCCTGCAGCAGTTGCCCGACGCTTTTCATGTGTCCTCCCCTCGGATCGATGCGGTGCGCGCCGCAGCACGCCGCGCTCAAAGTGTAATCCAATTACGTCCTGCCGCAAAACGGTGCGTGCATTTTTCACGCTATGATGCGCGAGCCGTGAGCGGCGTGGGGCGCCGCGCGCAACCCTCTGCGGAGTCAGCTCATGCTCGGAAAAACCAAAGCCTTTTTCGCCGATCTGTGGGCGTTGACCAGGCCCTACTGGTACTCGGAGGAACGCTGGGCGGCGCGCGGATTGCTGGGCGTCATCGTCGCCCTCAACCTCGGACTGGTCTATGTCAATGTGCAGCTCAACCACTGGAACAACGATTTCTACAACGCCCTGCAGAACCTCGACAAAGATGCATTCTTCAGGCAGCTGACCAAATTCGGCGTGCTGGCGGCTGCGTACATCGTGATTGCGGTCTACCAGCTTTATCTCAACCAGATGCTGCAGATCCGCTGGCGGCGCTGGCTGACCGCTGACTATCTGCGCGAATGGATCGGCGAGCGCACCTACTACCGGCTGCAGCTTGCCGAGCGCGGTACGGACAATCCAGATCAGCGCATTGCCGACGACCTGCAGATGTTCTGCGACCGCACGCTCAATCTGTCGCTGGGGCTGTTGTCCGCGATCGTCACGCTGTGCTCATTCGTTGCCATCCTGTGGACGCTTTCCGGCACGCTGAGCTTCGCGCTCGCCGGCCGCCAGATCGAGCTTCCCGGCTACATGGTGTGGGTCGCACTGGTCTACGCGATCCTCGGCACGTGCCTGATCCACTACGTCGGCCGGCCGCTGATCGGACTCAATTTCAACCAGCAGAAGTATGAAGCGAACTTCCGGTTTTCGCTCGTGAGATTCCGCGAGAATGCCGAATCGATTGCACTGTATGCGGGCGAGCAGGATGAAATACGCGGCCTCAAACACCGCTTTGCGGACGTGGTCACCAACTGGTGGTCGATCATGAAGCGCCAGAAGACGCTGACCTGGTTTCGCGCCGGCTACAACCAGATCGCGATAATCTTTCCGTTCGTCGTGGCCGCGCCGCGTTATTTCGCGGGGGGCATCCAGTTGGGCGGCCTCATGCAAACCTCATCCGCCTTCGGCCAGGTGCAGGAAGCGCTGTCGTGGTTCGTCAACGCCTATACCCAGCTCGCCGACTGGAAGGCGACGGTCGACCGCTTGACGACTTTTCGCAGCGCGATGGAGCGCGCGCGAGCGCAGGCGCGCGCGAACGCCGGTGTCGCCGTAGTGCTCGAAGAGCGCGCCGATTTCGCAGCGCGCGCCGTAAGCATCGAGCTGCCGGACGGCAAACCGCTGATCGCGCCGTTCGCTGTGGAGCTTAAGCCGGCCCAGAGCGTGCTGGTGACGGGCGCCTCGGGATCGGGGAAGAGCACTTTGTTCCGGGCGCTCGCGGGCATCTGGCCGTTCGGACGGGGGACCGTTGCCCGACCCCGCGCAGCAAGCGTGCTGTTTCTGCCGCAGAAGCCGTATCTGACGATCGGCACGCTGCGCGAACAGCTGTGTTATCCGTCACCGCCCACGGCTTTCGGCGATGCCGAACTGCGCGGCGCACTTGCGGATTGCGGCCTGCAGCATCTCGCCGGCCGTCTCGACGAAGAGCAGCACTGGGCGCAACTGCTGTCCGGCGGCGAGCAGCAGCGCGTCGCTTTCGCGCGGGCGCTCCTGCACAAGCCGCAATGGCTGTTCATGGACGAATCGACTGCCGCGCTCGACGAATCGGCCGAATCTGACCTTTACGTGCTGCTGCGCGAACGCCTGCCGGCCAGCGCGATCATCAGCATCGGTCACCGCGCAAGCCTGCGGCGGTTTCACGAGCGGCGTCTCGAGCTCCGCCGTGAGGACGGCGCGCCCGCGAGCCTCGTCTGGGCTGCGTAAGCCGCGATGCGGTGCCTACTGAGGACTCAAAACCTGGAACTCGAAACTCAACGTTTTGCCGCAGCGATGGCCTCGGCTTTTTGCAGGACGCGCTGCGCCATGCGTATGTTGGCGATGTCGATCATGCGGCCGTCGAGCGAGACCGCGCCCTTCCCTTCGCGCGCGGCGAGCGCCATCGCATCGACGATGCGGCGGGCCCGCGCGATCTCGTCGGTGCCCGGACTGAAGATGTCGTTGACGTCGGCGATCTGCGCCGGATGGATGACCATGCGCCCCTCGAATCCGAGCGCCGCAGCGCGCCTGCTCGACGCACGAAAACCTTCGACGTCGTTGAAGTCGCTGTACGGGCCGTCGATCGGACGCAGGCCATAGGCACGGCACGCGGCGACGATGCGCGACTGCGCCGCATGCCACGGATCGGCTTGAAAGTACGCGCGCTTGCCCGACTCGTCCGCCTCCGCGAGCACGCCATAATCGGCGTTGAGCCCGCCGATCGTGGTCGTGCGCGCCCCGGTCGACGCTGCGAAATCCCCGGAGCCGAAACACATCGCTTCGAGCCTGCGGCTCGACTGCGCGATCGCTTCGACGTTGCATAGCCCGAGCGCGCTCTCGATTATCACCTCAAAGCCGACGCGCTTGCTGCGGCCCAGCCCGAGCTCGATCTGCGTCACCAGCACGTCGAGCGCATAGACGTCGGCGGCCACGCCGACTTTGGGCAGGAACACCAGATCCAGGCGCGGGCACGCTTCGACCACCTCGATCACGTCGCGATACGTGTAGTGCGTATCGAGGCCGTTGACGCGCAGGCTCAGCGTGCGCGCGCCCCAGTCGAGATCGTTGAGCGCGGCGATCACGTTTTTGCGCGCGCGCGGCTTGTCGTCGGGTGCGACCGAGTCTTCGAGATCCAGAAAGATGACGTCCGCCGCGCTGGCGCTCGCTTTTTCGATCATTCGCGGGTTCGCACCCGGCACCGCGAGCTCGGAGCGGTGCAGGCGCGCAGTCGCTGGCTCAAACGAGGTCAGACTCATGGCGTCCTTTCGACAATTGATGATTCATCATTCCGCATTCCGGATTTCGCATTCATCATTACGCATCACCCATCCCCGCCGCCCGCTCCAGTACGCGGATCAGCACGGAAAAATCGGCAGCGCCGTCGCCCGCGCCCATCAGCGCGTTGAGCTGTTGCTTCACGCACGCCGCGGCCGGCACCGGCAGGCCAGCGTCCTGGGCCAGCTCGAGCACGATCGCCACGTCCTTGTGATACAGGCGCGCGTCGATGCCGGGCCCGAAGTCACGCTCGACCATGCGCTTGCCAAAGAGCTCGAGCACCCGGCTGGCCGCCACCCCACCCAGCAGCGCTTCGCGCACGCGCGCTGGATCCAGCCCGCAGCGCCGCGCCAGCGAGAGCGCCTCCGCAGCGCCCTGCGCAGTCACCGTTAGCGCGAGCTGATTGCAGGCCTTGGTCACCTGGCCGGCGCCATGGTCGCCCATGTGAAGGACGGTGCGCCCCAGGCAGGAGAACAGCGGCTGCACGAATTCGAACACCGCGGGCTTGCCGCCGCCCATGATCGCCAGGGTCGCGGTTTGCGCGCCCGTCGGTCCTCCCGACACCGGTGCGTCGAGGTGCTCGATGCCGCGCGCTTCGAGAGCGGCAGCGATGCGGCGCGTGGCGAGCGGCGAGATCGTCGCCATATCGACGACGACGGTGCCGCGCCGCGCGCCCTCCAGTATGCCCTGTTTGCCCAGCGCGACCTCTTCACTGTCGGCGGAGGTGGTGACCATGGTGAAGACGACGTCGCAGGCCGCGGCGAGCGCGGCCGGTGTGGGATGCACGGCCGCACCCGCAGCCGCGAGCGGCGCGGCGGCTTCCGGACGCCGGGCATAGACCGCCAGCGGATAGCCGGCCTTCATGAGGTTGGCGGCCATTGGACGCCCCATCGCGCCGAGGCCGATGAACCCCGCTTTCACCGTCACGGCGCGCACTCTTCGCGAACGCGCGTGCGCTGGCGCGGATCCCAGTTGCGTTCGATCATGGTCCGCAGCTCACCCAGGGTCTGATAACGGCGTGCCTGCAGCGCCGCTACCTGGTCGATCAAAAAATTGCCCGCGACGTTTTTGCCGACGGCATCGACCCGGAACACCTGCCAATCGCTGATCGACGTGTCCTGCTCGAACGCAGCCACGCGGCTCTCACGCTGCCACACGCCGACGAGGTCCATCTGGAACTGGCGATCCCTGGCGGCCAGCGTCGAGTAGGCGAACTTCATTTCAAACCTGATCTGGCCCGGCGTAACGGGCGCAACCTTGCCCTGGGCCCGCCATGGCGGCAGGAATTCGCTGCGCGCCATGTTGCCTCTTCGCACGCGAATGGGCAGTTCAGTTTCGCGAACGTCGAAAGCCGTCTCGCCCGCCACCGCCTGCGGACCCTGTGGCAATCCGCGTTCGAGCAGCCGCAGCGCAAGCTGCAACAACAGCACCGGCCCGTCGAGCTCGCGCGTCTCGCGTCCCTTGACAGGCGCAAGTCCCCGCGTAAGCATCGCGGAGTCGCTGCAGATCATCATCACGCTGCCTTTGACGACGGTCCCGAGTCGCTGCTCTTCCTTGACGATCCGCATGTCGCCGTTGTCGGCGCGGTCGAACTGCCACGAGCCGGACAATCCTACCGCGGGTTCAGTGACGGCGAGCAGCACATGTCCCGCCTCGTACCAAGCCGTGCCGGGGCGCGAAGCTTGCGCATAACTGCCCGTGCATAAACTGCACAGCAGTACGCACAGCGATAGTCTTGCCATCATCCCCCCTCGAGCGCCTGGATTCGTCGATGGTAACTTCATCCGCGGCGGCATGCCATTCATCGGATCAAGCCCAGCGATAGCGTCAGCGGCAGGCTCAACCAGAAGAAGATTGTACTCCAGCCGATCAGCAGCGCCGCCGCCTCGGCATCGAGCTTGAAGCGGTCGGCAAGCAGCAAGGCCGTCATCATCGCTGGCGTTGTCGCCTCGATTGCTGCCGCGTGCTGCGCTTCGCCCATGGGCGCGAACAGCAGCCGTGCGACAACCGAGACAATCAGCGGCGCGACCAGCAGCTTCACCGCGACAACCGCCATGATTTCCCGGCGCGGCGTGAGATTGCGCCATGGGATCGTCAAACCCAGAACGAACAG
>JBKJZR010000194.1:0-4068 GCA_046715035.1 Burkholderiales bacterium
CGCCGGCAGTGGGCCAGGACTACCCTACCAAGCCGATCAGGTTCCTGGTACCGCAGGCCGCGGGCGGCTCGACCGACACGCTCGCGCGCCTGGTCGGACAGAAGCTCAGCGACAGCCTCGGCCAGCAAGTGGTCGTCGACAACCGCGCCGGAGCCAACGGCATCATCGGCACCGAGATGGCGGCCAAGGCGCCGCCCGACGGCTACACGTTGCTCGCGGGAGGGACCGCGCCGATGGCGATCAATCCGAGCCTCTACGCCAAGATCCCCTACGATCCGGTGAAGCAGTTTGCGCCAGTAGCGCTGATTGCGTATTCGACGAGCGTGCTGGTCGTGCACCCGTCAGTACCGGCGAAGACCATTGCGGATCTGATCGCGCTCGCGAAATCGAAACCGGGCGAGCTCCGCTACGCATCAGCCGGAGTGGGCAGCACGCCGCATCTTTCGGCCGAGATGTTTCGGCAGATGACCGGCACCGACATCCTGCAGGTTCCTTACAAAGGCAGCACGCCGGGTGTCACCGCCACGATCAGCGCCGAAACGTCGATGATGTTTACCGGCGTCGCGTCGGCGATCGCGCACATCAAGGCGGGGCGCCTGCGCGCGCTGTCGGTGAACGGGCCCAAGCGCTCGCCGGCGCTGCCCGAGGTGCCGACCGCGGGCGAGTCCGGGCTGCCGGGCTTCGAGGTCGATTTCTGGATCGGCATCTTCGTGCCGAGTGGCACGCCGCGCGCGGTGATCGCCAAGCTCAACGGGGAAGTGAACCGGATCATCACCAGCGCGGAGCTCAAGGAGCGGTTTCTCGTGATCGGTGCGGACCCGGTGGCGGGCACACCCGAGCAGTTTGCCGCGATCATGCGCAAGGACATGGACCGCTGGGCCAGGACCGTCAAGACAGCCGGTATCAAGGGTGAGTGACAGCAGCGGAGGCGATGGCCCGACGTCGCCGAAGTTTAGGGCGATCGAAGCGAATGAATTCACCCCAACGCGCAGCAACAGAAAGGATGTCGATCATGTCGCGCAGTAACCCTCAGGTTTCGCCGCTCATGGCTCAGCTCAGCACTTACCTTGCCAGTGCCGTCAGGAAGCCGCTCCCGCGCGCGGTCACAGACCGCGCAAAACTGCATCTTGTCGACACGTTTGCAGCGATGATCTCGGGGTCACGCCTGCTGCCGGGCAGGAAAGCGATCGGTTACGTCGGCTCGCTGGACGGTAAACCGGAAGCGGGCGTGATCGGCACCCGCATCGTGACCTCGGCAGCCCTTGCGGCGCTCGCCAATGGCATGTTCGGACACGCCGACGAAACCGACGACACGCATCCGCCCTCGCTCACCCATCCCGGCACGAGCGTCGTGCCCGCGGCGCTGGCCATCGGCGAGCGCGATCGTTTGCACGGTGCAGCCGTGTTGCGGGCGATGGTGCTGGGGTATGACATCTGTTCACGCATGCTGCTCGCACTGCGACCGATGCCTTTCCTGCGCTCCGGCCATCACGCCGGCGCGTGCGGGCAGGTGTTCGGCGCCGCCGCCGCCGCCGCAGCGCTGCTCAGACTCAAGCCCGCGCAAATGCGCCACGTGCTGTCGTACACCGCGCAGCAGACGGCGGGCCTGTACACCATGTTCCGCGACCCCGAGCATATCGAGAAGGCCTACGCGATGGGCGGCATGCCCGCCCACAACGGGACCCAGGCGGCGCTCATGGTCGCGCACGGCTGGACCGGCGTCGACGACGTGTTCTCGGGCGAGCGCGATTTCTTTTATACGTTCGAGCCGCAGGAGGGCGCTGACCGTGATGCGCTCGTGCGCGGACTGGGGGTGGATTACGAAATCCTGCGTGGCGGCATCAAGCGCTGGCCCGTCGGCGGCCCGATACAAGGACCACTGCACGTCCTGAACGATCTCATCCGGCAACACGGATTCAAGGCGCAGGACGTCGAACGGCTGACCGCGCGCATGCCCGACAAGGAGCTCGAGATCGTCAATAACCGCGACATGCCCGACATCTCGGTGCAGCATCTGCTCGCGGTCATGCTGCGCGACGGCAGTGTCACCTTCAAGTCCGCCCACGACTTCCGGCGCATGAAAGACCCGGCGATCCGCGCGCTGCGGCGGCGCATCGAGGCGCTCGGCGATCCCGCGCTGACCGACGCGCAGCGGCGCTGGCGCTGCGTGATGGAGATCAGGCTCAAGGACGGCCGCGTCCTGAATCACCAGACCATGGCCGCCAAAGGCAGCTTCGAGAACCCGCTGACGCCACAGGAAGAAACCGAAAAAGCGCTCGACCTCATCGCGCCGGTCCTGGGCAAGCAGCGCAGCCAGGCGCTGCTCGCTGCGCTTTGGAAGATCGACGACTTGCGGGACGTTCGCGCGCTGCGCCGCCTATACGCCGCTCATTGACGATCACGAAAAACGACGGTGCGGCGCTGCTCGCCCGACGAGGGGGTAGGTAAAAGCGAACGAAGTGATGCAGTCATATTAGGCGCGTAGTGCGCGCGCAGTGCGCATCCTCGCGCGTTCATCGTCAGCCAGCGAACGGCAGCCGCAGCCGAATCGAGCGCTCCGCCGGTGCGTACCAGCCTTGCGCAGCATAGTCGGTGGTATGCAAATAGCACTGGATGCGTACGCTGCGGCTGCCGTTCGAGAACGTGAGCAATCGACTCAACGGAAACAGCGGCCGCTGCTTCGCGCCGTGATGCCGGGTAAGCGCTGCGACGTTGGCAAACGTCACGCCCCAGCGGCGCTCAATGTGGCTCTTGTTGCCGTAACGGTCGTCGGGGTGAGTATGGGTGTGACCTGCAAGCCATAGATCGATCGCACCCGGGTGCTGCTCGAGGTAGCTCTGAAATGCCGTCGCGTCAATTTCATCACCGACCCAGTAGAGATACGCAGCGCCTTGCGCATCATCGTACTTGCCGTGGTAGCCGGACTGCACGCCTTCCCAGCGGCCGGAGGCGACCGTCGTGTCGCGCAGCACGTGGTGCGCGCACGTGACGATGATCTTGTCCTGGTTCGCTTCCACCATGCGCTTCCACCATTCGAAGGTGTCGCGTGTGATGGCGCCTGCCGGCCAGCCGCCGAGCGCGCTGCGTCCCTTCGGCGGCCCGCCGTCGTTGCGGTCGCCCATCACGAGAAAGACAATGTTGCCCGCAGCGAAGCTGTAGCGCTCCCAGTTGCCCGTAATGGGGAAAGGCCTGCGTGCGTTGGCGACCTTCGAATATTGCGGACTGAGGCCTTCCGGATCGATCCATTTGCGGAACCACCATTGCGTTTCCTCGTCCGGACCGCTCGCGTCGTGATTGCCCGGCAGATGATAGATCTGCTCGATGCGATGCTTTTTCGCCGAGCTCAGTTGCTCGACGACGGGCGGCCCATCGGCATCCGTGGGCGGCGCCTGGGTGCCGGAAATATCCCCCAGGTGCAGCATCAGGTCCCACTCGAACGGCGTGCCGCCGTCACTGCCCCCAAACTCGCTCTGCCCGATCGCGTCCTCGATACTGCGACGACCTGCCTGCAGGTCGCTGTGGACGTGGGCGCACGCCGCTGCCCAGACGCGAAATTCCTGCATGACGTTATTCCAGCACCCTAGCAGCCTGTCGGACTTTCAGGGTCCGACACGCAGCTAAAAGCAAAATCGCCCCATTTTTTCTGAATAGTGTCTAAATCCACGGCCGTTTCACCTCGGCTAGCACCCAGCAACGACCTTGCGATGGCTGTTGACAATACTTTCGCATTTTTTCCGGGGCGGTTTCGCCTTAGCGCATCACTTTCGCCCCTTACCATCCTCGCGGCGAAATCCGCTCCCGCGCGTGAGGCGCGTGGGCCGGCAATCCGTCATGCGAAGACTCCCGCGATCCAGCGTTACTCGGCCTTGATGCCGGCTTCCCTGATCACGTCCGCCCACACGGCAGTTTCGGACTTGATGCGTCCGGCCAGCTGCTGGGGCGTGCTGGTTTCGACTTCGAGGCCCTGCCGCGACATCGCTTCCTGCACGTCGGGCAGCTCGACCGCCTTGATCGCGGCGGCGCGGATGAGATTCACGATACCGGCAGGAGTCCCGGCCGGCACCAGCA
>JBKJZR010000195.1:0-6599 GCA_046715035.1 Burkholderiales bacterium
CACTCACCGTACGATCCCTTATCGACGTTGGCGCGGGGCGGGGAAACTCTTCCCCGGTCTGTCCAAGAACATCTGGCAGAAAGGTGGGTCATGGTTCCTCCGCCCCAGCACTCAACACGTTACTACTCAAAAGAAAAAGCATACAAGGTTGGGATGGGGGGACCGCCGGGGGAACAACTTTCCCTGCACCTGTTGCATCAGGCGCGCCCTGGCGAAAGCCCTTGCATCAGGCTAGATTCTCCTGGCCAGTTCTGCGGCTTTGCCGATGTAGCTCGACGGCGTCAGCGCACGCAGGCGCTTTTTCTCGGGCTCGGGAATCGCCAGCGCGTCGATGAACGCGCCCAGCGACTCGCGCGTGATGCCGGCCTTGCCGCGCGTGAGCTCTTTCAACTGCTCGTAGGCGCCCGTCACGCCGTAGCGCCGCATCACGGTCTGGATCGGCTCGGCGAGCACTTCCCAGCTATGCTCCAGATCGGCCGCCAGCCTGGCGGGGTCGCATTCGAGCTTGCCCAGCCCTTTCAGGCACGCATCCCAGGCGAGCAGCGTGTGTCCGAGCGCGACCCCCATGTTGCGCAGCACGGTCGAATCGGTCAGATCGCGCTGCCAGCGCGACACGGGCAGCTTCTCGCTCATGTGGCGCAGCAGCGCATTCGCAATCCCCAGGTTGCCTTCGGAATTCTCGAAATCGATCGGATTGACCTTGTGCGGCATCGTCGACGAGCCGACCTCACCGGCCTTCGTGTTCTGCTTGAAGTAGCCGAGCGAGATATAGCCCCAGACGTCGCGGTCGAGATCGATCACGATCGTGTTGGCGCGCGCGAACGCGTCGAAAAGCTCGGCGAGCGCGTCGTGCGGCTCGATCTGGATCGTGTAGGCATTGAACTCGAGCCCCAGCGACTCGACCAGCCTGCGCGCAAACGCTTCCCAGTCGACGTCAGGATAGGCAGCCAGGTGCGCGTTGTAATTGCCGACCGCGCCGTTGACCTTGCCGAGCAGCCTGACCGCGGCCAGCTTGTCGCGCGCTCTCCTGAGCCGCGCGGCGACGTTTGCCATTTCCTTGCCCAGCGTGGTCGGGCTTGCGGGCTGGCCGTGCGTATGCGCGAGCATCGCGGCGCCGGCATGTGTGTGCGCGAGGGCGGCCAGACGCGCGATCAGCGCATCGAGCGCAGGCAGCATGACCTGGTCGCGCGCGTGCTTGACCATGAGCGCGTGGCACAGATTGTTGATGTCTTCCGACGTGCAGGCGAAATGTATGAACTCGGCGACCTTCACGACTTCGGCGCTGGCGGCGAGCTTCTCTCTCAGAAAATATTCGATCGCCTTGACGTCGTGATTCGTAGTTGCTTCGATCGCTTTGACTGCATCTGCGTCCGCTTCCGAGAAGCCGGCGGCGATTGCGTCGAGCTGCTTGAGCGTTGCAGGAGAGAACGGCGGAACTTCGGCGACGCCGGGCTCTAGCGCGAGCGCCTTCAGCCATTCGATCTCGATCAGGGTGCGGTAGCGTATCAGCGCGAATTCGCTGAAATAGCGCCGCAGCGCTTCGACCTTGCTGCTGTAGCGTCCGTCGAGTGGGGAAAGCGCCGTAAGCGGAGTGAGGGCCATCGCAATCAATGGTGACGGACGGGTCGGAGATTTTATCATGCGCATCGCGCCAGCCCTGCCCTTCTCAGGGGGCGCGCGAACGGTGGCGCGCTACGCGGCAGCCGGGCATGGGCAACTCAGTCGCGCTTTATGCCGGCGTCCTTGATGACTTTCGCGTATTTCGCGATCTCGGCCTTGAGAAATTCCCTGAACTGCTCGGGCGTGTTGCCCGCCGGATACGCGCCCTCGTTTGCGATGCGCGCGCGGATGTCCGGGTGCTCGAGGCTTTTGTGCAGGGCCGCGTTCAGCGCGGCGACGATCTCTGGCGAAGTCGCTGCGGGCGCGAGGAGGCTGTAGAAGACAACGAGCTCGTAGCCCGGAAGCCCCGCTTCGCGCATGGTCGGCAGATGAGGTACGAGGTCGGAGCGCCGCGCCCCCGTCACGGCGAGCGGCACGAGCTTGCCGGCCTTGATGTAACCGAGCGAGCTCGCAATTCCGGTGAAGGCGATGTCCACCTGTCCCGAGATCAGGTCGGTCATGAAGGAGCTGATCGCCTTCGCAAAGGCGCGCCCCGGCAAGCTGACGTATCCATCGTCCGGGACCGGCAGCGCCCCGCATCTCGCATCAGCAGGTCATGCCGCATGTAACCCTCCTCAATCGATCTTGATGTTCGCATCGGCGACAACGCGCCGGTACTTGGCGATCATGCTGCCGATGTGCTGCGCGAACTGCTGCGGCGTCGAGCCTACGGGTTCGAAGCCCTGCACGGCGTAGCTCTCTTGGATGTCCGGCAGCTTCAGCACGCGCAGAATGTCGGCGTTGAGCCGGTCGATAACCGGCCGGGGCGTTTTTGCCGGGGCGAGCACGCCGTACCACGGCGTCATGTCGTAGCCCGGCAGCGTTTCGCTGATCGCCGGCACGTCGGGCATCGCCGGCGTGCGCTTCGCTGACGTGATCCCCAGAGCCTTGAGCCGGCCGTCGCGGAGGTAGGGAAGTGCGGCGCCGATGGAGAACAACATCGTGTTGACCCTGCCGCCCATGAGATCGACGATCGCTGGGCCGACGCCCTTGTAAGGGATGTGCACGATATCGGTGCCCGACATGCTTTTCATGAGCTCCATCATCAGGTGATTCGAAGTGCCGACGCCGACGGTGCCGTAATTGAGTTGTCCGGGTTTGGCTTTGGCGAGCGCGATCAGCTCTTTCACGGAGTTGGCGGGCACTTTCGGATTCGCAGTCAGCACGAAGGGCACGTTGACGACGTGCGTGACCGGCGCAAAATCCTTGATGAGGTCGAAGGGCATCTTCGGCTCGAGCACCACGTTGGCGGCGTTCGCTGCGGTCGCCAGCAGCAGTGTGTAGCCGTCGGGCGTTGCTTTCGCAACCATGTCCGAGCCGATGAGGCCGCCGGCGCCGCCGCGATTGTCGACGATCACCGACTGGCCCCACGCATCGGACAGCTTCTGCGCGAGCGAGCGCGCGACGATGTCGGTGGCTCCCCCGGGGCCGAACGGCACGACGATGCGCACTGGGCGGGTTGGATAACTCTGACCGAGGGCTGCTGTCGACCCCAGCAGGCCGGCAAGGGCGCATATCGCGGCTGATCTCATTTCTTGTCGGCCCGGCGCTACTGCGCGCTCACGACGGCGCCGGGGAGGTCGCCGGTCAGCGTCCCGTCGCGATACAGCGTCCTGCCGTTGACGATCACCCGCGCGATGCCTTCCGCTTTCGCATGCAGCCGTCCTGCACCGGTCGGCAGATCGTAGATGAACGCGCCGCGTTCCGGTGAACCGATGGTGTCGGCGTCGAACAGCACGATATCCGCTGCATGGCCCGCCGCGATGCGGCCGCGGCCGCGCAGGCCGAAGAAGTCCGCCGGCTCGGAAGTGATGCGTTTGACCGCGTGCTCAAGCGTGAGCACCTGCTTTTCGCGCACCCAGTACGACAGCAAAAAGGTCGGGTAGCCGGCCTCGTAAAGCATGTCCACGTGCGCGCCGCCGTCCGAGAGACCGATCATTGCGCGCGGATCGCGCAGCATGTCGGCGATCTGCTGGCGGTCGCTGTTGCCGCGCTCGTAGGCAACGAGCGTCTCCAGGTTATCCTCGATGGCGACGTCGAAGAGCGTGTCGAGGGGGTCGGCGTTGCGCTCAGTGGCGATCTCGCCGGCGGTGCGCGTCTCGTAGTGCCGCAAGGCGGGGTTGCCGACTTTGCAGATGAGGACCTTGGGCGGATGTCCGGTGAAGCGCCGGCCTTCGGCGAGCTCGGCCTTGAACGCGGCGCGAAACGCCGGATCGGCATACGCCTGCTTCTGCTCGTCCAGGCTGCGGTTGAAAATGCGGCCCGCCGCCTTGATCTCCGAAAACGGGTACGGCTTCCTGAGCGTGAACTCGCGCAGCATCGAGCGCAGCAGCATCTGCGGCGCGCACCCGCGCTTGAGCAGCGGATCGGCCTTGTCGAGCACGTCGCGGCAGCCGTTGGGCTTGTTGGGATCGTTGAGCAGCGAGATCCACGTCACGTTGCGCCCGCTGTGCGTGAGCAGGAAATCGAGGAGCTCGTATTCGTCGTCGGCGAGCGTGGCGAAGCGGTTGGTGACGGCGATCTGGATCACGCCGCGCCCGGCGCGCCGCAGCACGTCGCAATAAGCGGCGTATTCGTCCCGGCTCGTCAGGCGCGCGGCAAACGGTTTGCCCTGGTAGCCGATCTGCGACCGGTTGTTCGACGAGCTGAACCCCGATGCGCCGGCATCCATCGCGGACCGGATGTGTTCCGCCATGCTGTCGATCTCGGCGGGTGTCGCGCCGCGCTCGCTCGACTCGGCCCCCATCACATAGGTGCGCAGCGGCGAGAGCGGGACAAGAAAGGCTCGATTGATCGCCGCCGGCTGATTTTTCGCCATCTCGAGATAATCCGCGAACGAATCCCAGTTCCAGCGGATGCCGGCAGTCAGCACCGACTGGGACATGCCTTCGACGTTGATCAGGTCTTCGATCAGCAGGTCGTGATCGGCCGCGCGGCACGGCGCGACGCCCACGCCGCAGTTCCCCATGAGGACGGTCGTCACGCCGTGCTCGGACGAGCTGTGCAGCAGCGGGTCCCAGGATATCTGCGCATCGTAATGCGTGTGCGGATCGACGAAGCCCGGGCATACGATCAAGCCCTCGGCATCGATGACCGTCGCGGCGGGGTCGTCGATTTTGCCCACGCCCACTATGCGTCCACCGCTGACCGCGACGTCGCCGCTGAAACGTGCAGCGCCGGTGCCGTCGACGACGGCGCCATTCTTTATGAGCAAGTCATGAGTCACTAACTATCTCCGCGAAAAAAGTGTCGGCCTTGAGACCGGATTCGACAGAAACTGCACCAATCGATTCCCTCCCTTGCGCGCCAGCGCGGGGGAGGGCAGGGAGGGGGCACGCCAACAAGAGGTTCCGCATCCCGCCTTCGCTAGCTCGGCGCCTCGATCAGCCTGTCGACTTTGGCGGCACAGATGAAGTCGTTTTCGGACAATCCGTTGATCGCATGCGTGGAATAGTCGACACGGCACGTCTTGTACCCCACATTCAGAACCGGATGATGATCTTCCTGGTGCGAGATCCACGCGGTGGCGTTGACGAACGCCATGGTGCGCCAGTAGTTCTTGAACGTGAACGTCTTGCTGATCACACCGTCGCGATGCGACCAGCCGTCCAGGTGTGTCAGCAGCCCCGCGATCTCGGATGTTGTCAGCGGCGGCACGCCGCCTTCGCAGGGTTTACAGGTTTTCTCGGCAAGGTTACCCATCGGCTCTGACATTAGGCGATCTCCGTTTGGCGGGACGGCGCGCAGTGCGCCGTGATTCGTTACCGGGTGCGTGCCCGGCCGCCTCATCTCTCCATCACTTCGGACGGCATTAAATCACATAACTGTAACGACAGTACGTGAGAGCGCACTACTCGAGCTTGATCTTCGAGTCGCGAATCACTTTGCTCCACTTGACGGATTCCTGGCGCAGGTGGTCACCAAACTGCTCGGGCGTACTGCCGATGATGCGCACGCCGTCGATCGCCAGGCGCTCGCGGGTGTCGGAGTGCTGCAGTACTTTGACAAACTCGCTGTGCAGCCGCGTTATCAGCGCGGGCGGTGTGTTCGCCGGCGCCACCACCCCGTACCACAGCGTCGCTTCGAAGCCCGGCACGCCGGCTTCGGCGATGGTCGGCAGGTCGGGCACCGCGGGCAGCCTCTGGAGACTCGTCACACCGAGCGCGCGCAAACGGCCCGATTTCACGTGCGGCAGCACGACGAGCGGATTGTTCACGGTCAGATGGACTTGCCCGCCGATGACATCGGTCAGCGCCTGCGCGCCGCCCTTGTAGATGATTGTCACCATTTTGATACCGGTCATCCCCTTGAAGAGCTCCATCGTGAGGTGCCCACCGGCGCCGTTGCCGGCCGCCGCGTAGTTGAGCCCCCCGGGCTTCGCTTTGGCGAGAGCGATGAGGTCTTGCACGGATTTCACCGGCAGCGTCGGGTGGACGACGAGAATGAGCGGCGCCGACGTGAGCAGGGAAACCGGCGCGAAGTCCTTGAGCGGATCGAACGCGAGATTCCCATACAGCGCCGGATTGCTCGCGAAGCTGGACACCACCATCATCAGCGTATAGCCGTCGGGGGCGGATTTGGCGGTGAGCTCCGCGCCGACGTTGCCGTTCGCGCCGACGCGATTGTCGACGACGATCTGCTGGCCCAGAGTGTCGGCGAGTTTGGGGCCGATGACGCGCGAGAGCGCATCGGCCGGGCCGCCCGCCGGGAAAGGTACGATCATGCGGACCGGTTTCGACGGGTAGGGCTGCGCGGACGCCGCGCAGGCAAGCCCCAGCAGCGCAGTAGCCATTCCTGCGCGCATCGAAATTCCAGGCATTCTCGTCCTCGGCGCTAGCTAGAACCCAAGGCTACGCAGCGAATCGGCGGCGGACAAGTTCGACGGCTTGAGAGCGCCCTCGAACGCGCGGCTTACCCGGATGCAGGCACCAATGAAGCTC
>JBKJZR010000196.1:0-7400 GCA_046715035.1 Burkholderiales bacterium
TGGCCGGCGATGTCCGCAGTCAGTCGGTCATGCGGCGCAATGGACACGTCGCGGGATCGAAGCCCGGATCGTCGATGCGTGTGAAGATGGCGTCGATCGCGCGTTCCTCGCTGCGGTAGAGGTTGGCTTCGCCGATGAAGTCGTAAAGCCCCGTGTTGCGCATCACCTGCAACACCTGCTGCTTGAGCCCGCTGAACACCACGCTGATCCCGGCGTCGCGCAGCCGCTGCACCAGGTGGCGGATCACTTCCTCACCCGAGGCGTCGAGCTGATTGATACCGTCGCCGACTATCAACAGGCATCTCGCACGCGGACGCGCGGCTACTGCTTCGAGCACCGCGTCCTCGAAATACGGCACGTTGGCGAAATAGAGCTGGCCGTAAAAACGCAGCGCGATGATGTGCTCGGAAAGCGGCAAATCGAACAGCTTCGCGTCGCGCAGCGTGCCGTCCGGATGCCGTCCGAGTATCGCCACGCGCGGCCGCATCGTGCGATAGAGGTAGAGCACGATCGCGAGCCCGGCGCCGGCGAGTATGCCGGCATCCAGATGGGGCGCGAATGCCAGCGTCGCAGCAAAGGTGGCCGCCGCCGCGATGCCGTCGTGGCGATGCGCTGCCCATGCCTGCCGGAGCGCCGTGAAATTCACCAGGTTCACGACCGCCATCATGATGATTGCCGCCAGCACCGCCTGCGGCAGGTGGTAAAGCAGGGGCGTCAGAAACAGGAGCGTAAGCACGACGAGCGCGGCAGTGACCAACGATGAGACGCCGGTCTGCGCGCCCGCGCTGATATTGACCGCCGAGCGCGAGAACGAGCCGCTGACGGGAAACGACTGGCTCAGGCTGCCGGTGATGTTGGCCAGACCCTGGCCGATGAGCTCCTGGTTCGGGTCCACGCGCTGTCTGGTTTGCGTGGCCATGGCTTTGGCAATCGAAATCGCTTCCATGAAACCGACCAGGGTGATCACGAACGCGGTCGACAGCAGCATCTTCACCGAGTCCCAGCTTAACCGCGGCACCTTCGGCTCCGGAAACCCGCGCGGGATGCTGCCCACGACTTCACCGCCGCCGGCGAGCCGCAGCTCGCCGCCCGTCACGCGTTCGATGCGCCAGCGCTGCGCGTCGGGAATGGCGCCGCCGGGCGCTTTGCCCACAAGATGCAGCAGCGTATCGGCGCCGCTCGCGGCCGGTGCGCGCTCAAAGATGAACTTGCGCAGCGCGCGGCTGCGGATCCGGTTTTCGCGCTCGATCTCCGTGGCTTCGAGACGCAGCACGTCGATCTCGTAGGCGAGCCCGAGCTCGGCCGGCCTGTCGCGCTGAGGCGTTTTCTCGAGCGCCCTGAGCCGCTCGCTTCTCGCCGATATCCCGCCTTGAATCTGCGCGCGCCGCGCTTCGCTGGCGACGATGTCGGTCGCGAGGCTGCGCACTTCCACGTCAGCGATATCTGCCGGGCGTGCGCTGCCATTGCGTTCGTAGCCGATTGCCCAGCTCACCGCGGTGGTAATCGCGACCGCGACCAGCACGCCGGGCCACTTGGGCAAAAATCGCCTGAACCCGAGCATGATCGCAAAGGCCGCCAGTGCCATCGCCAGCGTCGGCAGATGGGTGTCACCGACCTGTAGCAGCACGCCCCATACGTCATCGGCGAAACGGTCGCTGCGCGTGACCGGCACGCCCATCACCTTGTTCAGCTGCGACAGCGCAATGATGATAGCGGCGGCATTGGTAAAACCCACTACCACCGGATGCGAAAGAAAGTTGACGATTGCGCCGAGCCGGAAAACGCCCATCGCGAGCTGAAACACGCCGACGATCAACGCGAGCATGATGGCCAGCGCAATGAACTGCTCGGACGCGGGCGCGGCGAACTGGGCGAGGGAGGCACCGGTCAGCAGTGACACCATCGCGACCGGCCCCGTCGCGAGCTGCCGCGATGATCCCCACAACGCGCCGACCGCGACCGGCAGCAGCGAGGCGTAAAGCCCATAATAAGCGGGCAACCCCGCTAATTGCGCGTAGGCGAGCGACTGCGGCACCAGAACCAGACCAACCGTGACGCCGGCAAGCAGGTCCGCGCCCAGCATAGCGCGCGAGAGCGGAAACCAGTCGAGAAATGGAAAGAAACGTCGCATCAGATGCGTTGGTGGTTTAACGGATTCTAACGCGCCGCAGCGCAGTGCGACCGCGAGCGACTGGGCTCAGGCCGATCGCTCCCATCTGGTGGAAACCTGGGTCGGCCCCGATATCAGATGCCGCGATGAACTGAACAAAGCTGCAGTCACCGCGGGCATTGCCGCGTAGAGCCCATACTTCAGCGGCACGCCGGCAAGCGTCGCGAATGCGATGCCTTGCGGCAGAACGATCACCGCGCCCACCAATGCCGCCAGAAAATCTGCGCGCAGTGTGTCGCGGCTGATCAGTCGCCGCCAGCGCAGAAAGGGGAAAATGCTGTCGAGGCCAAGTCTCACGGATTGAGGACCGATTATCAGGCGCGCGCTGCGGCGGCGCAACGCGGACGAGGATTTTCGGTATAATCGCGCGTGTTTTGCGACTGCGAGGAAGAACATGCGTGACCTGTTGACGGCATGCGGCGCGGCGATAGCGTTAGTGCTCGCCGCCCCGGCCCAGGCGAATGGCGACGCTGCCGCGGGCAAGCAGAAGACAACGATGTGCAGCGGCTGCCACGGCATTCCGGGCTACAAATCCGTATTTCCCGCGGTATACAGCGTGCCGAAGCTGGGCGGCCAGCACGCCGCATATCTCGTGAAAGCGCTACAGGCATACAAATCGGGCGAGCGCAGTCATCCGAGCATGCGCGCAATCGCCGCCGACCTGAGTGACAAGGACATGGCTGACCTCGCGGCGTACTATGCCGGTGCAGACGCCAGGACCGCGTCGAAATAACAGGATCGCACCATGAGAAAAATAGGACTGGTAGTCATGCTCGGTGTCGCCGCTTCCGGTGCCTGGGCCGCGGATGGCACAGCCGGCAGGGAAAAGGCGAAAGTATGTGCGGCGTGCCACGGTGAGAATGGTATCAGCGCCGCCGCGGATTTTCCGAAGCTCGCCGGACAGCACTACGATTACCTGGCACGCGCGCTGTACGATTACAAATCCGGCGCGCGCAAGAATGCCATCATGGCGGCGCAGGTAGCCAACCTCAGCAAGCGCGACATGGACGACCTGGCGGCGTACTATGCGAGCCAGCCAGGGTTGGCGTTCAAGTACTGATTTCGGGATCGGGATTCACGGATCGGGCATCGCGTTCACTGCCGATCGCGTGCTGCGATTTCATCGTCCCCTCCGCTCTGCGCAATCCAGGTAGCTGACCGGCGCGGCATTTGCGCGCTGCGCTGACCCACAAAGTCTCTACAAGTCAGTCCAGTAACACGCGCCTGGCATCGTGTTCGGAGCCCGTTGGGGATTGAGCGCGCCGTCGTCGCCTGTAGTCCTGCCGAGGTGCCGCTGCGGGTCGAGCAGCGCGTGATATTCCGGATGCAGATGCACTCCACCCTAGCCTGCATGTGCTGCACATAGCGCGCCTGAGAGCGCAGCAGCATCGCACGGCTGCGCTGCCTTCCGCTTACGGAATGAAAGTGCGCATCCTTTGCTCTCGATAGACCAGAAGCAAACGCAGCCATTGTCGGCGGGTAGCGTCGCCATCATGCAGCCCAAGACCAATCATTTCGCCTGGACGAAAGGAGAAACGATAGTTCAGGTTCATGGCGTGGGACCGTGGGCGATCGATTACGTCAGCGCGGCGGATGACCCGAGAAAGAAATAATCCGGCTCTTGCTGCTTCCTATTCGACCATTTGTCGCCTAACCCGGTAGGTGGTGCGGACGGACGAAGGTGGTGCGGACGGACGATCTTCGCCGCGCGAATTCAAACGTCTGCACCGGCCCGCCGCACACCACGACGTTATGTGTAGCCCGCGGAAGCGCGCTTAACTATGAGTCTCAGCCCTGCGCCGGTGTTTTTCCCTTGAATTCGCACAAATCGACGATCAAACACGCGGGGCAGGCAGGCTTGCGTGCGAGGCACACGTACCGTCCGTGCAGGATCAACCAGTGATGTGCGTGCAGTCTGAACTCCTCGGGCACGAATTTGGCGAGTTTGTTCTCGACCGTCAGCACATCCTTGCCGGGCGCGAGGCCGGTGCGATTGGCGACGCGGAAAACGTGCGTGTCGACGGCAATCGTCGGCTGCCCGAACGCGACGTTCAAAACGACGTTCGCAGTCTTGCGTCCTACGCCAGGAAGCTGCTCGAGATCCTCGCGCACCGGCGGCACTTTTCCCGCGTGACGCTCGAGCAGCAGGCGGCATGTCGCGACGATACTTTTTGCCTTCGTGCGATACAGGCCGATGCGCTTGATGTAGGACTCCAGTCCGGCAGGGCCGAGCGCGAGCAGCGCCTGGGGTGTGTTGGCGACCTTGAACAGCTCGCGCGTCGCAAGATTGACGCTCTTGTCGGTAGCCTGCGCAGACAGGATGACGGCGATCAGCAGCTCGAACGGGGACCCATACTCGAGCTCGCCGACGGGTCGCGGGCGGTCAGCGCGCAGCCGCGAAAAGATGGCGTGGCGCTTGGCAGCGTTCATTTGCGACGGTCGAGACGCTCACGGGCTCGTTCCAGCGCGCGCTGCACGGTGCGCCGCCGGGCGCTGCCGGCATCTGCGGCAGCCGTGGGACCCGCCGGGCGCGCGCGGCCCAAGCGCGCTTCGCGGCGCTCGTAGCGGCTGCGCGCCCGCGCTGCCGCCAGCCGGCGCGCGGCCGGATCGGCATTCACGCGCACCGGTTCCAGCGCGATGCAATCGACCGGGCACGGCGGCACGCACAGCTCGCAGCCGGTGCAATCGGCGGCGATCACCGTGTGCATGAGCTTGGCAGCGCCGACGATCGCGTCGACCGGGCAGGCCTGGATGCACAGCGTGCAGCCTATGCACAGGGTCTCGTCGATCACGGCCCGTAGCGGCGGCTTGGTCGCGCCGTAGCGTGGATCGGGCGGCGCGTAGGCCGTTTCCATCAGCGCCGCGAGCGCGCGCGCGGTTTCCTCACCGCCCGGTGGACACTGGTTGGTGCCGGCACGGCCGGCCGCAACGGCCGCAGCATACGGCCCGCAGCCCGCATAACCGCACTGACGACACTGCGTCTGCGGCAGCAGCGCATCGATACGCGCGACCCATCCCTCGTGCGACCGCGTCACGGCGACTTCATCGCACAAAGCGCCGCGGCCGCCTCCGCGATGAGACCAGGGCCGCGGTAGATGAGTCCGGTATACAGCTGCACTAGGCTTGCACCCGCTTCGACGAGCGAGCGCGCATCATCCCCGCTCATGATGCCGCCGACCCCGATGATCGGCAGCGCGCCGTCGAGGTGGCGTGCCAGCGCGGCCACAACTTCGCGGGTGCGCCGCGTCAGCGGCGCGCCGCTCAGGCCGCCGGTCTCTTGCGCATGCGCGAGCGAAATGACTGCATCCCGCGCGAGCGTCGTATTGGTCGCGATCACCGCGTCTATCTCATGTTCGATCAGCAGCCGCGCGATCGCAGCAATCTCCGCTGCATCGAGGTCGGGAGCGATCTTGACGGCGAGCGGCACGTAGCGACCGTGCGCATCGGCAAGCGCGTGCTGCTCCCGCTTCAGGGTCGCCAGCAGCGGCGCGAGCCCGCTGAATCGCTGCAGATCTCTCAGTCCCGCGGTATTCGGCGAAGAGATGTTGACGGCGACATAGCTCGCCAGTGGGTAAACCTGCCGCAGACACACAACGTAGTCATCAGCGGCGCGCCCGAGCGGTGTATCGAAGTTCTTGCCGATGTTGATTCCCAACGCGCCGCGGTAACGCGCGCGTCGCACACGCTCGAGCAGGTGCCCGACCCCGGCGTTATTGAACCCCATGCGGTTGATGATCGCGTGCGCCGCCGGGAGACGAAACAGGCGTGGCCTGGGATTGCCGGGCTGCGCGCGCGGGGTTACGGTGCCGATCTCGAGAAAACCGAAACCCAGCGCGGCCAGCGCATCGATATGCTCGCCGTTCTTGTCGAGTCCCGCGGCGAGACCCACCGGGTTGGGAAAGTCGATATTCATGACCCGCCGGGGGCACGATACGCGCTTCCCGCCCGCGAGGGTGGTGCAGCCCAGCGAGTCGAGCGCATCGAGGCCGCCGAGGGTCACGGCGTGCGCGGCTTCAGCGTCGAGCGCGAACAGCAGCGGCCGCAGCAGGGCATATGGCATGCGCCAGTTTACCGTGCGCGGCCAGGCACGCATCTCTGTCAGATGTGTATCCCCGCGCGCAGCGCGGCGTTTCCCCAGCGCCGCGCTGCAGCGGCGATGAGCTGCGTAAACTCATCCGGCGTGACGGCGCTGACCTGCGCACCGAGGCGCGTGAGCGCGGCGTGGATGCCAGGAGTCGATAGCACAGCGTTGACTTCCGCATTGAGCAGCGCGATGGTCGCCGCAGGCGTGTTGGCAGGCGCCAGCAGCCCAAGCCAAACGGTCAGGTCGAAGTCCGCAATGCCGGCTTGCTGCAGTGACGGCACGTCCGGCAGCTGGGTGCAGCGCTCGGCGCTCGTTACCGCGAGCGCACGCAATTTTCCGGAGCGGATGTAGGGCAGCGCCGACAATACGTTGTCGAACATGAGCGCGAGCTCACCGGCCGCTAACTCCTCGAGCGCGATTGCGCTGCCCGGACGCGGGGCATGCACGACATCGATGTGTGCGGCGCATTTGAACAACTCGCCGCACACATGGATAGTCTGGCCGTAGCCCGCCGAGCCGAACTTCAGGGCCCCCGGCGCTGCGCGCGCGCATGCGATCAGTGTGTCGACCGAGTCGATACCGCTATGCGCTCCGACGACGAGCACGTTCGGGGCGAGGGCAATCAGCGCAACCGGCGCGAAGTCGGCGACATAGTCGTATGGCACGTCGCTGAATACGCTGGTGCCGATGCCGTGCGTGCTTACCGTTCCCATCACGAGCGTCCGGCCATCAGGTGCTGCGCAAGCGACCAGCGCGGCGCCGCGAGTGCCGCCGTGGCCCGGATGATTTTCGATCGCGATGTCAGCGCCGAGACGGCGCGCCAGTGCATCGCCGACGAGCCGCGTGACGAGATCGGTGGCGCCACCGGCGGCGAACGGCGCCACGAGGCGCAGTCGCTGCGCTGAAAACGCGCTCAGCGTCGGCATCGAAAGCGCGCGGGCGCCGTTGCGGTTTGACCCCGCACAAGACGCGTGATAGAAAGCCGGGGGCCTGTAACCGCACCGGAAAACCGATGGAAAGACGTCTCGAACGACAGATCGCGCAGATCGCGGCCGTCGCGCTGCTGGTCGTCGGCTGCCTGTACGTGCTGCTGCCTTTTGCGACAGCGCTGCTGAGCGCGGCAATCGTCTGTTTTTCCACCTGGCC
>JBKJZR010000197.1:0-5789 GCA_046715035.1 Burkholderiales bacterium
ACGATCTGGCGCCGGCGTTCGTGGGCGTCGAGTTCGGGAAAATGCAGCTCCAGTCCTTCGCCCACGATCTGTTCGACAGTGCGCCGCGGCGACAATGACGAGTAGGGGTCCTGGAATACGACCTGCATGTGCTTGCGCAGCGGCCGCAGCGCCGACTGCGACAGGGAGTCGAGGCGCGCGGCGTCGAAGACGATGGTGCCGGAGCTCGGCTGCAGCCGCAGCACGGCCAGCCCGAGCGTGGTTTTTCCCGAGCCCGATTCGCCGACGATGCCGAGCGTTTCGCCGCGGCGCAGTTGCAGGTCGGCATCGCGCACCGCATAGAATTTGTCGTGGCGGAACCAGCCGCGGCGCACCGGATACACGCAGTCCAGCTTGCCCGCTTCGAGCAGCACGCCGGGGTCTGCCGCCAGTGCGACGGCCATGCGCTCCGGACGACTCGCCAGCAACAGGCGGGTATAGTCGTGGCGCGGCGCTGCAAAGATTGTTTGCGTCGCCGCGGTCTCGACGATTTTTCCCGCGTGCATCACGCCCACGCGGTCCGCGAAGCGACGCACCATGTTCAGATCATGCGTGATCAGGATCACCGCCATGCCGAACTCGCGCTGCAACTCGTTGAGGAGCGCAAGGATCTGGGCCTGCACCGTCACGTCGAGTGCGGTGGTCGGCTCGTCGGCGATCAGCAGCTTGGGCCGGCAGGCCAGTGCCATGGCGATCATCGCCCGCTGACGCTGCCCGCCGGAGAGCTGGTGGGGGTAGCTGTGGAAGCGGCGTTCCGGCTCGGGGATGCCGGTGCGCGACAAGAGCTCGACCGCACGCGTCGCCGCTGGGGCGTAGGCGGTCCCGTCGTGCAGCTGGATCGATTCGACGATCTGTTTGCCGACGGTATAGATCGGGTTCAGCGCCGTCATCGGCTCCTGGAAAATCATCGCGATGTCG
Organism: Burkholderiales bacterium; assembly: GCA_046715035.1. Classification (GTDB taxonomy): domain Bacteria; phylum Pseudomonadota; class Gammaproteobacteria; order Burkholderiales; family SG8-41; genus PALSA-1004. The sequence goes on from JBKJZR010000197.1 coordinate 937, forward strand.
CGGCCACGCAGATCGCGCAGCGCCTCACTCGGCATCGTCATCACATCCCTGCCGTCGAACCTGATCTCGCCCTCGACGCGTGCCCCATCGAGCAGCCGCAGCAGCGACAGCGCGGTCACGGTCTTGCCCGACCCGGATTCGCCGACCAGCGCAAGCTTCTCGCCTGCTGCGAGCGAAAACGAGATGCCGTCGACGGCACGCCGCCCGCCGAACGCGATGCTGAGTTCCCGCACCTCGAGCAGGCTCATACCGCATCACCTTCCAGGACCTTGCGCGGGTCGAGCGCGTCGCGCAGCGCATCGCCGATCAGGATCAGCAGCAAGAGCATGATCACGAGCACGCCAAACGTCGAGAGTGAGATCCACCACGCATCGAGATTGCTCTTGCCCTGATTGAGCAGCTCGCCCAGGCTCGGCGTGCCGGGCGGGACGCCGAGGCCGAGAAAGTCCAGGCTCGTCAGCGCGCCGATGGCGGCCGCCATCTCGAAGGGGATCAGCGTTACCACCGGCGTGAGGCTGTTGGGCAGAATGTGGCGGCGCATGATTCTGCCGTTGCTCTGTCCCAGCGCTCTCGCGGCGCGCACGTAGTCGAGCGTCCTGTTCTTCAGAAATTCCGCGCGTACGTAGGCCGCGATGCCGAGCCAGCCAAACAACGACAGCAGTACGACGAGCAGCCAGAAGCTCGGCGAAAACAGCGACGAGAGAATGATCAGCATGTACAGGGTGGGCATCGCACCCCAGATCTCGTTGAAGCGCTCCATGCCGATATCCGTCCAGCCGGCGAAATAGCCTTGCAGCGCGCCGTAGGTGACGCCGAAAACGACACAGAACCCGGTGACGAGCGCCGCGAATACCACCGACAGCCGGAAGCCGTACAACAGGCGCGCCAGAATGTCGCGCCCGCGGTCGTCGGTGCCGAGCAGGTTGTCGGCGTCAGGTGGTGCCGGATTCGGCTGCTTCGCAAAGTAATTGATGGTGCTGTGGTGATAGGGATTGGGCGGAAACCAGGCGAAATTTCCGGGCCTGCGCAGATTTGCACGGATGTCGGGATCGAGATAATCCGTCGGGGTGGGAAAATCACCGCCGAACTCGATTTCTGGCAGCGTCTGCACGACGGGCACGTACCACTTGCCTTCATAGCGCACGAACAAGGGCGTGTCGTTGGAAAGTACTTCGGCGAGCAGGCTCAGGCCGAAAAGGCCGGCAAATATCAGCAGGCTGACATAACCGAGGCGGTTACTGCGAAAGCGGCGCCATGCCCGGCGTCCCGGGCTGTCGCCGGTGACAGGCGCGAGCCCTGCGCTGTGCGTCGCCAAGGCGGGAGGCGTAGCGCTCATGCTCAATCGAAGAATTTCACGCGGGGATCGACCCAGAGGTAGCTCAGGTCGCGCAGCAGCGTCGTAAGCAGCCCGATGATCGTGAACAGAAAGAGGCTGCCGAAGACCACTGGATAGTCGCGGCGAATCACGGACTCATAAGAGAGCAGTCCGAGCCCGTCGAGCGAGAACAGGGTTTCGATGAGCAGGGACCCGCTGAAGAATGCGCCGACAAATGCCGCGGGAAATCCCGTCATGATCGGGATCATGGCATTGCGAAACACGTGCCGCCACAATACCTGGCGCTCGGGAACGCCTTTTGCGCGTGCGGTAAGCACGTAATGCTTGCGAATTTCCTCGAGGACGGAATTCTTGGTGAGGATCGTAATCACCGCGAACCCTCCGAGCACCATCGCGGTCACCGGCAGCGCGATATGCCATACGTAGTCGAGCACCTTGCCCGTCAGGGTGAGCTCGTCCCAGTTGATGGAAGTGATGCCACGCAGCGGGAACCATTGTGCGAAAGATCCCCCCGCGAAGAATACCAGCAGCACTACGCCCATGACGAAGCTCGGGATTGCATATCCCAGCAGCACGATGAAAGTTGTCACCGTGTCGAACGGCGTGCCGGCGCGCACCGCCTTGGCGATGCCCAGCGGAACCGAGATCAGGTAAACGAGCAGGAAGGTCCACAAGCCCAGGCTGATCGAGACCGGCAGCTTCTCCTTGATCAGCTGCCAGACGTCCTTGCTGTGAAAAAAACTCTTGCCGAGGTCGAAGCGCGCGAAGCTGCCCACCATGTGGAAAAAGCGTTCCGCCGGCGGCTTGTCGAACCCGTACAGCTTCTTGATCTCCTCGACGCGCGCTGCATCGACGCCCTGGCGTCCACGGTAAACCCCGGCGCTCGCCGACGGTCCTTCGCCCACGGCCTCCCGCCCCTGAAGCTGAGCGACCATCTGCTCGACCGGACCGCCGGGCACGAACTGGATCACCACAAAGGTAATCACCAGGACCCCTAACAATGTAGGGATCATCAACAGCAGCCGTTTGAGTATGTAGGACCACATCGTTGGGCCTCGATTACTTGGCTCGCCACCAGGTGCTGATCACCCAGTCTTCGGGCTGGTAATAGGTAGGTGCCTCGACGGGCTGCCCGAACCTGCCCGTCTTGTAGGCGATACGGAAGGTGCTGCCGTAATACTGCGGCACCACATAGTGGCCGTGGCGCAGCACGCGGTCGAGCGCACGCAGGCGCGCGACGAGCTCGGCGCGTGTCGTCGATGAAACCGCCTGACTCACCAGGTAATCGACGCTGGGATCGCGCACACCGATCAGGTTGCTCGAGCCTTCCGTGTCGGCGGACTTCGAGCCGAAGCGATCCTGCAGCTCACTGCCGGGCCACTCGTCGCCGCGCAGCCGCACCGTGAACAGATCGAAGTCGAACACGTCGAGGCGCTTCTGGATGAGCGCGAAATCCGCGCGCCGGTAGTTGAGGACGATGCCCAGTTTCGCGAGCGCCTGGGTGTACGGCGCGATCAGCCGCTCGCCGCCGCCGCTGTCGAGATATTCGGCGGTGAATGCTTCGCCTTTCGCGTTGCGCAGCGCACCGTCGCGATACGTCCATCCCGCATCGGCAAGCAGCTGCTTCGCCTTGATCAGATTGGCGCGCAGGCTGCCAGGCGGGGGGGTCGAAGGCGGCTGCGGGACGGGATCGCTGAAGATTTTCGCAGGCAGCTTGTCGCGCAGGGGTTCCAGCACGGCGAGCTCGTCCCCGGTGGGCAGGTCCTGGGCCTCGAAGTCGCTCGCGTTGAAAAAGCCGCGCACGCGCGTGTACGAATTGTAGAAAATCTGCCGGTTCATCCATTCGAAGTCGAACGCGAGGCCCAGCGCTTCACGCACGCGCGGGTCCCTGAACTGTTCGCGCCGCGTGTTGATGAGAAAACCCTGGAAGTCGCCGGCGTTTCTGAACTTGAGCGCGGTCTTGGTGAGCTCGCCGGAATCGAATTTCTTGCCGGTGTACGTGCGCGCCCATTCGCGCGCCGAAAACACCTGGATATAGTCGAACTCCCCCGCCTTGAAGGCTTCCGTCTGCGCCGTTGTATCCTTGTAGATCTTGAACGTGATGCGGTCGAAATTGTAGCGGCCGCGCCGCACGTTCAAGTCGCGCCCCCAGTAATTCGGGTCGCGCTGATAGGTGATGTCGCGGCCGAAATTCATGCGGCCGATGCGATACGGGCCGCTCGCGATCGGCATCTCGGTGACCACCTGCGAGAAGGGTTTCCCGGCGCCCCACGCACGGCTGAAGACCGGGATGCTGCCGACCAGCAAAGGCAGCTCGGCGCTGGCGCGTTTGAACTCGAAGCGCAGGGTGAGCGGCGCCACCACCACCGCCGCCGCCACGTCGCCGTACACTACCCGGTATTGGGGTGCGGCCTCTTTGCTCATCAGCGTGTCGAAGCTGTGCTTGACGTCGGCGGCCATGACCGGTTTGCCATCGTGGAAGCGCGCCTGCGCGTTGATGGTAAAGGTCGCCGACAGCTGGTCGGCGGCCACCTCGACGTCCTGGGCGAGCAGCGCATAGGCGGTCGTGGGCTCGTCCATGGTTCCCGTCAGCAGGCTCTCGAACAGGAGACTGCCGAGACCCGGGGGCGCGGTGCCTTTGAGCGTGTACGGATTGAACTTGTCGAAATTCGTGATGCGCAGCGGCGGCACGAGGTCGAGGTCGCCGCCCTTGGGCGCAAGGGGATTTACCCATGAAAAATGCGCAAATCCCGCGGGATACTTGGGTGTACTGCCGAGTGAAAGCGCATGCGCGGCGACGGCCATGCCGCACAACGCAGAAGAAAAGATCATGCTCGCCAGCGTGCACACCGCCCAATAGAGCTTTTCCCCGCGCATGGCCGCGAGTTTAACGAAAGAGCGGAGTCGCGTCACTGCGGCGCGCACTCGCGCACGCGCGTAGTGTGTTACTTTTCCGACGACCGCACGCGGCATGCGCGCGCGCAGCAGTGCGCACCCGGAGGGTTCCAGTGGTTATCACGATTGCGCCGTCTTTTGCGCAAAACCGGCGCCGCGCGCGCCCCGTCACAAAAACGTATGGCCAAGAGCATCGAATGATGAACTGCAGAGCGATAAGGTGCCTGGTAACCGCTGCGATGTTCGCGGTGCCGCCGGGTTGCGGGGCCGCCGCTCTCGACAAGGTACTGCGCATCACGTTCCAGGCCGCCGAAACCGGGTTCGATCCGGTCAAGGTGTCCGACTACTATTCCGGCACCGTGATCGAGGCGATATTCGATCCATTGCTGACGTACGACTACCTGGCGCGCCCAGCCAGGGTCGTGCCGAACGTGACGGAATCGCTGCCGCAAGTGTCCGCAGACGGCAAGACCTACACTTTCAGGATCAGGAAAGGCATCTACTTCGCCGCCGATCCCGCGTTTACGGGCGGCAAACGCGAGCTGACCGCGCAGGACTACGCGTATTCGATCAAGCGGTTTCTCGATCCCCGCAATCGATCGCCCTACGCGTTTCTCTTCGA
>JBKJZR010000198.1:0-5782 GCA_046715035.1 Burkholderiales bacterium
CCCCGATGCCTTATCGAGAACTCTTCTCATGTCCGGCTACGCTGGGTGATCCTGTCATTTCGAAGGCCGCTTTCTCGACCTCGAAGAAGGCCTGTGCAAACGCCGCGACGTGCCGGTAGAACTTGGCCGAGGGTGCGACCGACGCAGCCGCCAGCATCGCCCGTGCCCCGGGATACACGAACTGCTCGAAAAAGACCCGCTGGTCGGGCTCCGGCGCGGCGCTTTGGATCAGGTGACGCATGACGTCGCAGACCCCCGAGACATGGTCCTCGACCTCGAATACGCCGTCACCGCGCCCCAGCCCCAGCGCGTGGAGCCGCTCGCGCAAGAGCACGAGATGGCGGTCGGGCGCGCTGTGCGTGACGTAGTGAGACGTGTAGGGGGTCACTTCCGACTTGCCCACCCCCACGAACAAAGTGTCGTGTTCGTGCCGGACCTCATCCGGGAGCGCGGCCTGGCATGCGCCGACCATCGCATGCCAGGCGACCTCGAACGCCGTAGCGGGCTCCGGTTTCTGCGCGCGCGCGCCCTCTGCGCAGATTTGCGCCAGCAGGGCGGCATCGGGGTCGTAAAAGAGCCGCGCAATCAGTGCGTAGAGGTTGGCGCGCGCGCGCTCTTCCTCCGGCATGCCGTCGCCAGCCCGGGCTGGCGGCTCGGCCGTCATGCGTCGGTCGGCGCCGGTTTTCCGCGCCCGCCGTCGAGTATGCTCGCCTGCTCCTTGCCTTCGAACATATCGATCACGCGGCAATCCGCGCACATCTGCAGCCGCCGCCGGGCCTCGGGCGCGCTGAACATCGAGTGCGTGCTCAGCCGTCCCAGCATGTTGTCGATCATCTGGCGCGTGCCAAACGGCTTGCCGCAGCGCGTGCAGTCGAAAGGCTCGGCGCGATTGAGCACGACTTCGGTCTTCGCCACATTGCCCAGCAAGAGGCGCGGTTGGAGAGTGATCGCACCCTCGGGACAGGTCTTCTCACACAGACCGCACTGCACGCATTTGCGCTCGATGAACTTGAGCTGCGGTGCGTCGCGCGAATCGAGGAGCGCGCCTTCGGGACACGCGCCGACGCACGCCATGCAGAGCGTGCAGGTGGCGGTGTTGACTTCGACAAGCCCAAAAGGCGCGCCCCTCGGCAATGCCAACTGTTGTTGAGGCGCAGGCGCATTTTTCGCCAGATGATCGAAGACGAAATCGAGCGTGGCGCGCTTATCGCTCGTCAGATTGAAGGTCGCGGGCTTCATGGCGGAGGCTGCGCCAAGATTCCAGACCGCCTGCTCCAGCGTTGCGATGTCCGGCGCTTCGATCAGCTTGAAATGATGGTCGCCGTAGCCCAGCCCTGACACGATCACGCCCGCCAAGTCGAGCTCGCGCGCGAGCGCGACGCGATACTGAGGCGCTACGCTGGCGGTGCAGATGATGGCAAATTGCGCCGCGCCGAGCGCCAGGCTGCCCAGCATCAAATCGAGCCCCAGCGACGCGGTATGCAACACTTCCAGCGGAATGACGTTCGCCGGCAGCCCTCGGCCGCGGCGGCCGAGCATCGCGATCAGATCGCGGCCCGCGGCGGCATCATGAAATAAGAGGCACGGCTGGGTTCCGCCCGCCTGGCGATAGGTTTGCAGCACAGTCTTGATGCGCACACCCATGTCGGCCACGCGCGGATACGCGTACGCCATCGCGCCCGAGGGGCACACGGTTGCGCATGCGCCGCAGCCCATGCACAAATGCGGCTCGACGCTCACGCGGTTGTTCTCGCGCTCGCTGACAATCGCGCGCGTCGAACACACGTCGATACACTGCGTGCAGCCGACGATCGCCGAGCGGCTGTGCGCGCAGATGCTTTCTTTGTAGGCGAAGAATTTCGGCTTTTCGAACTCACCGACGAGCTGCGTGAGCTGCGCGGCCGCCAGCGCCTGCTGAAACGCTTCCGTGCCGGGGGCACTGTAACCCTGCGGCGGCTGGTGCATGGTGAGCAGCGGCGCCGCGCTCAGGTCGAGTACCAGGTCGAACCGATCGCTGCGCCGGGTATCGCTGCGCTCGAAATCGATTGCGTGGACCGCGCCGCATGCCTGCACGCACAGCCGGTGCGCTTTGCATTTGCCGAGGTCGATCTGGTAGCTGAAATCGATCGCCTGTTCCGGGCACGCTGCTATGCACCTATTGCAGCGCGTGCAGGCTTCGAGATCGATCGGATTGGCCTGCTCCCAGGTCACCTCGAATGCCCCAAGGTAGCCAGTGATCTGCGGCTTGCGACCGGAGTGCACCGGATAGCGGCGCTGCAGCGGAAGCTCTGCGCCCTGAACCTCACCGCTGATCAAGACCGATACCTGAAGCTGCTCGGTAAGGCGCTCGGCCCATCCCAGCGCGGCGGCCGCCGGGCCGATGATGAGCAGTTGCCCGCCAGACTGGAAAGAAACCACCGGTACGGGCTCCGCGTCGGCAAGGTCGCCGAGCGCCAGCAGCGCCGCTATCTTCGGCGCGGCCTGCTGCGCTTGCGCCGACCAGCCGGCGGTTTCGCGGATGTTCACAAACCTGATGCTGCCGACACCTTTCTGCTCCGCGTGCAACTCGCTGAACAGCGGCGCTTCCTGCGTGCAGGCCACCAGCAAATCTTCGCCAGTCTTGACGGCCGCATCGAACGCAGCCAGATGGCGGCGGCAGAGCTCGCTGCTGACGTGCGGCACGCTGGCGAGGCCGAGTGCGCCCGCCACCGCCTTGCCGTCCACCGGCATGGTGCGGTTGCAGTTGCACAACAGCAGCTTGTGGCGTTCCTCGGTCACTGTATTCGGCTCGTCAGCGGAATCTGTGCGTTCGTTAAGGAGCATCCTCTCGGCGTGGTGCGCAAGCGCACCCTGCCTGGTATTTCATTATTCAGATGCAGCGTCCGTGATGAGCTGCGCATGCTAACCAAAAGGCGCGCGTTGCGCTATGACTGCGAGCGCGATCGCGGGGGCCGCTCGGGCTCGGGCTGGTCGTTCGAGTCCACCGTCGCCGGGTGGTCGGTGAAAGGAGCAGCATTCGGCTGCGTGTCCTCGAGGAGCGCCGGATCCGCGGTCGCGGGTACCGCTGCCCCCGAGGCCGCTGCTGCCTCCTGCGCGGCCGTCTTTTCGGAATCCTCGCGCGCCCAGGCGAGTATCTGCTGGCCGTGCTTCAACCGCGCGAGCATTTCCGCGGGCAGCGGATCGGACTTCGAGTAATCGTCGATATAGACATCGAGCCCGTCCATCACGTTGAAATGCGGATCGCCGAAAAGTTTGCCGAGCGCCGCCTTGCGCAGCTTTGCGTCCACCTTCGGATGCAAAAAGCCCGAATAGTCGGACTCCAGGGTCAATTCTTCCAGTGGCGGCAGCGCGGGCGGCGCGCTGCCGTCAGCCACAGGCGGCAGTGGCTGCGCTGGATTGGGCGCTTCGGCTTCTTCCAGCTTCCGGCGCGACCAGCGCGCCAGAAACTTTTCGCCGCGATCGCTCATCACACCCCGCCCATGCGACCCTTGTCGCGGCTGCTCGCGTAGCGCCTGGCCTTGGCAGGCTCGGGACGATAGTGCTGCTCCACGAACGCACCGATCCACGGCAGCAGCTCAGCGGGCATCGCCACCCCGTCGACATTCTCGCCGCTGTCCGCCCAGCGCATGCCCTCGTTGTAGCCGACCGTGAGAAATTCGGGCCGCGCGAGGTCGTCGTGCATGCGCCACAGCACGAATACCTTGGGGTGCGGCGAGGTGACGTTCATGTAGTAGCCCTCCGCCTCGTCGCGTACCAGTTTGAGCACATGGCCGGTGAACAGGTATTGGGTCAGCGTCGATTCACGAACGATGACACGGTGAGCCGCATCGCCGGGGGAGTCGTCGCGTACCACGCCTTTGACCTCCCACTTTTCGGCAGCCCAACGCCCGGTGAGCGCGGTGCGCTGCATGACGACGGCCACGCGGTACATCGTCTCGCTTGCTGAAGTCGGCGTCTCCAACATGGGAGAATTGTGCGCCACGCGCGCGCCATATTCAATGAAAAACCAGCCCAAATACTTGATTTGCAAGTAATGCCATCCTTCCCTAGGCCGCCGTCTTTTGTCATAATCGCAGCCACGGACAAGCGCCGCCGCCCACTGACAACGCGTATCCCTTTGAACGACACTGTATTCCCGCCGGCAGCACGCCACGCCCAGGTCCGCGACCGTCTCGCGCGGCCATTGCGCGACCTGCGCATCTCCGTCACCGACCGGTGCAATTTCCGCTGCGTCTATTGCATGCCGCGCGAAGTGTTCGGGGCGGACTACCAGTTCCTCGAACACAAAGAGCTGCTGACATTCGAGGAAATTACCCGGCTCGCGCGTATCTTCACCCGCCACGGCATCGAGAAGATCCGACTGACGGGCGGCGAGCCTCTCGTGCGGCGCAATATCGAGCAGCTCGTGCGCATGCTCGCCGCGATACCCGGCCTCGACCTCACGCTGACCACCAACGGCTCGCTGCTGCGCAAAAAAGCGCAGGCGCTGAAAGACGCGGGCCTGCATCGCGTCACGGTGAGCCTCGATGCGCTCGACGATGCCGTGTTCAGAGCGATGAACGACGCCGATTTTCCCGTCGCCAAAGTGCTCGATGGCATCGACGCGGCGGCGCAGGCCGGGCTCGCGCCGGTCAAAATCAACATGGTCGTCAAGCGCGGGGCCAACGAGGAGAGCATCCTGCCGATGGCGCGCCATTTCCGCGGCAGCGGCCATATCCTGCGCTTCATCGAGTACATGGACGTCGGCCACACCAACGGCTGGCGCATGGACGATGTCGTCACCGCGCGCGAGATCGTCGGCATGATCGACGCCGAAGCGCCCCTCGAGCCCGTCGATGCGAGCTACCGCGGCGAGGTCGCGCAGCGCTGGCGCTACCGCGACGGCAGCGGCGAGATCGGCGTCATCGCCTCGGTTTCGCAGGCCTTCTGCCGCGACTGCACGCGTGCCCGCCTGTCCACCGAGGGCAAGCTCTATACGTGCCTCTTCGCCTCCGCCGGTCACGACCTCAAGTCGCTGGTGCGCGGCGGCGCATCGGACGACGCGATCTCAGATTCGATCGCGCAGGTCTGGCGCAATCGTGAAGACCGCTATTCGGAAATCCGCACCTCCGCCACCGCGAAGCTGCACAAAGTCGAGATGTCGTATATCGGAGGGTGAAAAAGCAGGATTGAGGATTGAGTCACTCCGGTTGCCCTGCTTCGACACTTGGTTTTTGCCTCGATCCTCAATCCTCGCTCCTCGATCCTCGCCCCATGGACTCCCCCTACCGTCCGCAAATCACCCACGCGCGGCGGCCGCTGACCTTTACCGTACACGCGCGCAACGAGCGCGGCGAGGCGCTGCCGACCGAGATCGCGGGCGAGCATCCGCTCACGCTCTACGTCGACAAACGCGAGATCGTGACGCTGATGACGCTCGGGGCGGCACCTGAAGCGCTGGCGATCGGCTATCTGCGCAACCAGCGTCTGGTGGGCAGCATCGAGGAGATCAGCTCGGTGCAGGTCGATTGGGAAGTGAATTCGGTCGTGGTGACCACGCGCGATGGGCTCGCCGACCTGGACGGGCGCATGGAAAAGCGCACCGTCACCACGGGTTGTGGACAGGGCACTGTGTTCGGGGAGGTCATGGACGAGATCGATGCAATCCAGCTGCCCGACGACGCATTCATCACCGAGGCGACGTTCTACGCGCTCATCGACAGCGTGCGGCGCCACGAAACCATCTACAAACAGGCGGGCGCCGTGCACGGCTGCGCGCTCGCCGCGGGCAGCGAAATCCTGA
>JBKJZR010000199.1:0-14563 GCA_046715035.1 Burkholderiales bacterium
AGATGGTGATGCCTGGAGACAACATCTCGATCACGGTGTCGCTGATCCAGCCGATCGCGATGGAAGAGGGGCTGCGCTTTGCGATCCGCGAGGGTGGCCGCACCGTCGGTGCCGGCGTCGTCGCCAAAGTCATCGAGTAGAACCATGGCAACTGTCAAGAGTCAGAAAATCCGCATCCGCCTGAAGGCGTTCGACTATCGCCTGATCGACCAGTCGGCGCTCGAGATCGTGGATACGGCCAAACGCACCGGCGCCGTGGTCAAAGGCCCCGTGCCGCTGCCGACGCGCAAAGAGCGCTTCGATGTGCTGCGCTCGCCGCACGCGAACAAGACTTCGCGCGATCAGTTCGAGATCCGCACGCATCTGCGGCTGATGGACATCATCGATCCCACCGACAAAACTGTGGATGCGTTGATGAAGCTCGATCTGCCGGCGGGAGTGGATGTCGAGATCAAGCTGTAGAAACGAGGATTGAGGATCGCGGATTGCAGGAAATGGGCTTGCTCACTCCCCAATCCTGACTACTCAATCCTGAATTGAAACGCCGGCCAATTGCAGTCGGCACCTGCCGTGGGCCCGGAAGCCGGGCAGGTCAAACAAAAGGTGAAGAAGATGACGTTAGGATTAGTCGGTCGCAAGATCGGCATGACGCGCGTTTTTACCGACGATGGAGATTCCATCCCGGTGACCGTGATCGACGTGTCGAACAATCGCGTGACACAGATCAAGACCCCGGCGGGCGATGGGTACTCTGCCGTGCAGGTCGCTTACGGCCGGCGCCGTGCGCGGCGCGTCAACAAGGCGGCTGCCGGCCATTACGCCAAGGCAGCAGTCGAGGCCGGTTCGGTGCTCCGGGAGTTTCGCGTGACGCCCGAGCAGGTTACCGAGCTCAAGGTGGGCGGGGTGCTCGGCACGGGTGTCTTCGAGGTCGGCCAGCGAGTCGATGTCGCCGGCACGACGCTCGGCAAAGGCTACGCGGGCGTTATCAAGCGCCACCATTTCAAATCCAACCGCGCGAGCCACGGCAACTCGGTATCCCACAACAAGCCCGGGTCGATCGGCATGGCGCAGGATCCGGGTCGCGTGTTTCCGGGCAAGAAGATGACCGGTCACTTGGGCGACGTGAGGCGCACGACGCAGAATCTCGTCATCGTGCGCATCGACACCGAGCGCCAGCTGCTGCTGGTACGCGGGGCCGTTCCGGGTGCGCGCAACGGCGATGTCACGATTTTTCCGGCGGTGAAAACCCGCAAGCCCGGCGGCAAATCGGGCGCCAAACCGGCGGCCAAGCCGGGCGCCGGTAAGGCAGGCAAGTGATGGAACTTAAACTGATCGACCCTCAGGGGCAGTCCACTGCCAACGTGGCCGCCCCGGACGCCGTTTTCGGACGCGACTACAACGAAGCGCTGATCCACCAGGTGATCACCGCTTACCTCGCGAACGGCCGTGCCGGCACGCGGATGCAGAAGGATCGCGGCGAGGTCAAGCATTCGACCAAGAAGCCATGGCGCCAGAAGGGCACGGGGCGCGCGCGCGCGGGCATGACGTCGAGTCCTCTGTGGCGTGGCGGCGGGCGCATATTTCCCAATCGTCCGGACGAAAATTTCAGCCACAAGCTCAACAAGAAGATGTACCGCGCCGGCGTGTGCTCGATCCTGTCGCAGCTGGCGCGTGAAGGGCGGCTGGCGGTTGTCGACAGCTTTACGCTCGATGCACCGAAGACCAAACTGCTCGCACAAAAAGTGAAGAGCATGGGCTTCGAGAACCTGTTGATCATTACCGATGCCGTGGACGAGAACTTGCTGCTCTCGTCGCGCAATCTGCCGAATGTCGACGTCATCGCGGCGGCGCATGCCGATCCGGTAAGCCTGGTGCGCCATGCCCACGTGCTGCTCACCAAGAACGCCATGTCCAAATTCGAGGAGCTGTTGAAATGAGCGCGGCCGCTGCAGGCACCACCCGCAATACCGAGCGGCTGATGCAGATACTGCTCGCCCCGGTGATATCCGAAAAAAGCACTTTCATCGGCGAGAAGAACAATCAGTACACGTTCCGCGTCGCCTCCACCGCGACCAAGCCGCAGATCAAGGCGGCGGTCGAGCTCATGTTCAGCGCCAAGGACAAGAAGATAGAGGTGACCTCGGTGCAGGTCGTCAACGTCGGGGGCAAGGAGAAGCGGTTCGCCGGTGCAATCGGCCGCCGCAAGAGCTGGAAAAAAGCCTATGTGCGCCTGAAGCCCGGTCAGGAGATCAATTTCGCGGCAGGAGACAACAAGTAATGGCACTCGTCAAAGTCAAACCCACCTCGCCCGGCCGCCGCGGGGTGGTGAAGGTGGTCAATCCCGACCTGCACAAGGGCCGGCCGCATCACGCGCTCGTCGAGAGTCAGTCCAAACATGCGGGACGCAACAATCATGGCCATATTACGACACGCCATATTGGCGGCGGCCACAAGCAGCATTATCGCAAGATCGACTTCAAGCGCGACAAGGACGGCATCACCGCGCGCGTCGAGCGGCTCGAGCACGATCCCAACCGCAGCGCCAATATCGCCCTCGTATGCTATGCCGATGGCGAGCGCCGCTACGTAATCGCATCGAAGGGATTGAGCGTCGGCGCGCAGCTGCAGAACGGTGCTGATGCCCCCATCAAGTCCGGCAACGCGATGCCGCTGCGCAACATCCCGGTCGGCACCACGGTGCATTGCATCGAGATGCTGCCGGGCAAGGGCGCGCAGCTGGCGCGCGCCGCCGGCACCTCGGCGCAGCTGCTGGCGCGCGAAGGGGACTACGCGCAACTGCGCATGAGGTCGGGCGAAATCAGGAAGGTGCACGTCAACTGCCGCGCGACGATCGGCGAAGTCGGCAACGAGGAAAACAGCCTGCGCTCGATCGGCAAAGCCGGCGCCCAGCGCTGGCGCGGGATCCGGCCGACCGTGCGCGGCGTGGCGATGAACCCGATCGACCACCCGCACGGCGGCGGCGAAGGCAAGACCGCCGCCGGCCGCCACCCGGTCAGCCCCTGGGGCACGCTGACCAAGGGGTATCGCACGCGCAAGAACAAGCGCACCAACACCATGATCGTGCGTCGTCGGCACGCCAAAGTCAGCGCCGCATAGCGAGGGATAAATCCATGGCACGTTCAATCAAAAAAGGCCCGTTTGTCGACTATCACCTGATGGCTAAGGTCGAGTCGGCACGCGCCTCGAACGACAAGCGTCCGATCAAGACGTGGAGCCGGCGTTCGACGATACTCCCTGATTTTGTCGGGCTGACGATCGCAGTCCACAACGGCAAGCAGCACGTACCGGTCTACATTTCCGAAAATATGGTCGGCCACAAGCTGGGCGAGTTCTCGCATACGCGTATCTTCAAGGGCCACTCGAAGGCCAACGCCAACGTGGCGGCGGCCGATCGCAAGTCCAGTGTCGCCGCCCCCGCGGCTGCGCCCGGGCCCAAGAAATGAGGGATGCGATGGAAACTACGGCAAAACTGAACGGGGTGCGCCTGTCTGCGCAAAAGGGGCGGCTGATCGCGGACCAGATCCGCGGACTGCAGGTCGAAAAAGCGCTGAGCCTGTTGTCGTTCAGCCCGAAGAAGGGCGCGGTCATCATCCGCAAGGTGCTCGAGTCAGCTATCGCGAACGCCGAGCACAACGACGGGGCGGACATCGACGAGCTCAAGGTGACGCGCATCTACGTGGAAAAAGGCCCGGTGCTCAAGCGCTTCTCGGCGCGCGCCAAGGGCCGCGGCGTGCGCATCCTCAAGCACAGCTGCCACATTCACCTCACCGTCGGCGACGGAAGGAAATAGTCATATGGGACAGAAAATACATCCGACCGGCTTTCGGCTCTCGGTGCTGCGCAACTGGTCGTCGAAGTGGTACGCCAACACCAAGAATTTTCCCGGAATGCTGCAGGAGGACATCAAGGTCCGTGAATTCCTGAAGCAGAAGCTCGCCCACGCGGCCGTCGGCAGGATTGTGATCGAGCGTCCAACCAAGAACGCGAAGATCACGATTTACAGCGCCCGGCCGGGTGTCGTGATCGGCAAGAAGGGCGAAGACATCGAATCGCTCAAGGGCCAGCTCCAGAAAATGCTCGGTGTGCCAGTGCATATCAACATCGAGGAAATCCGCAAGCCCGAGCTCGATTCCCAACTGATCGCGGACTCGATCGCGCAACAGCTGCAGAAGCGCATCATGTTCCGCCGCGCGATGAAACGAGCGATCACCAACGCTATGCGCCTTGGTGCCCAAGGGATCAAGATCATGAGCGCGGGTCGTCTGAACGGCATCGAGATCGCGCGCACCGAGTGGTACCGTGAAGGGCGCGTGCCGCTGCACACGCTGCGCGCGGAGATCGACTACGGGACGTCGGAAGCGAAAACGACCTACGGCGTCATCGGCATCAAGGTGTGGGTATTCAAGGGCGAAGTAATCAGCAAACACGAGCAGCAGCTGGCGGCGCCTGCCGCGCTGCCGGAGCCGGCAGCGGCGCCCGAAGTGCCAGCGCCCAAGGCTGTGCCGAAGAAAAGAAGGGTAGGAGTGAAGCATGCTGCAGCCAGCTAGAAGGAAATACCGCAAGGAACAGAAGGGCCGCAACAAGGGTGTTGCCACGCGGGGCAACAAAGTGAGCTTTGGTGATTACGGTCTGAAGGCAATCACGCGAGGGCGGCTCACGGCGCGGCAGATCGAAGCGGCGCGTCGTGCCATGACCCGTCACATCAAGCGCGGCGGCCGCATCTGGATCCGCATTTTCCCGGACAAGCCGATTTCACAGAAGCCCGCCGAGGTGCGCATGGGCAACGGTAAGGGCAATCCGGAATATTGGGTCGCTGAAATCGTGCCCGGCAAGGTTTTATACGAAATGGACGGCGTGGATGAGGTGTCCGCGCGCCAGGCTTTCCGCCTGGCCGCAGCCAAGCTTCCGCTCCTGACGACTTTCGTCCACCGCATGGTCGGAGGTTAGCCGTGAAAGCCAGCGAACTGAACGCCAAGAACCCGGCGGAATTGCAGCAGGAGCTCAACGAGCTGCTGAAAGCCCAATTCAGCCTGCGCATGCAGGTAGCGACCCAGCAGCTCACCAACAATAGTCAAATCAAGAAAGTGCGCCGCGACATCGCGCGGGTGCGCACTTTGCTCAATCAAAAGGCACGCCAGTCATGACCGAGCCCAGCAGCAACAGGCGCACCCTCACAGGGCGCGTCGTCAGCGACAAGATGCAGAAGACGGTGACGGTGCTGGTCGAGCGCCGGGTTAAGCACGCGCTTTACGGCAAGATCGTCACACGCTCCAAGAAATATCATGCGCACGACGAGAACAACGAGTTCAAGGAAGGCGACGTGGTGCTGATCGAGGAATGCCGTCTTCTCGCCAAGACCAAGGCGTGGCGCGTGGCCAGACTGATCGAGAAGGGACGTCAGGTGTAAGCTGGCGCCTCGGGATGGCTTGAAATAGTAAGGGAACGCACGTAGAATCGCATGTTTTGTCACGCCGCCTGGCGATGCAGCGGCGGACGGCCTGGCCCGGACGGGCTCCAAGACTGACTGCAGGCGCTGCCTGGCGGATCAAGTTGGAAAAAGCTGCACCTAAAATCGAGAGCGAAAATGATACAGATGCAATCCATTTTGGATGTTGCTGACAACACCGGCGCGCGCTCGGTGATGTGCATCAAGGTGCTGGGCGGCTCCAAACGTCGCTACGCCGGCATTGGCGACGTGATCAAGGTCAGCATCAAGGACGCGGCGCCGCGCGGCCGCGTGAAGAAGGGCGAAGTCTACAACGCGGTCGTGGTGCGCACCGCCAAGGGAATCCGCCGCGCCGACGGGTCGATGATCAAATTCGACAGCAACGCGGCGGTGCTGCTCACGCCCAAGCTGGAGCCGATAGGCACGCGCATATTCGGACCGGTGACGCGCGAGCTGCGCAGCGAGCGTTTCATGAAAATCGTATCTCTCGCGCCGGAAGTTTTGTAGAGGCAATGTCGTACGGGGGCAATGCCCCTAATCCCCCGGTCGGGACAAGCCGTAACGGGCCGAACAGCTTAACTGGAGCTTCCGAAGAGGTTCAACGCATGCGCAGGATCAGAAAAGGCGATGATGTGATCGTCATCGCGGGCAAGGACAAGGGCAAGCGCGGCACGGTGTCGCGCGTGATCGACGCCGAGCGCGTCCTGGTCGAAGGCGCCAATCGCGTCAAGCGTCATCAGCGCCCGAATCCGATGAAGAACATCGCCGGCGGCATCGTCGACAAGGAGATGCCGCTGCACATCTCGAACGTTGCGATCTACAACCCGGGACCCAAGAAAGCGGACCGGGTGGGCATGCGCGTGCTCGATGACGGGCGGCGCGTGCGTTATTTCAAGTCCAACGGCGAAGTCATCGACGTATGAGCACACCAGCTAAGACGGCAAAGGCGCCGGCACCTGCCGCGAGGTTACAGGCGCATTACCGCGATCATGTAGTCAAGCAGCTGATGGATCAATTCGGCTACAAGACGGTGATGCAGGTGCCGCGGATCCAGAAGATCACCCTCAACATGGGGGTCGGCGAAGCGGTCGCCGACAAGAAGATCATGGACAACGCGGTGTCCGACATGCAGAAGATCGCCGGGCAGAGGCCGCTTGTCACCAAGGCGCGCACGTCGATCGCCAACTTCAAGATCCGCAATGGCTATCCGGTCGGCTGCAAAGTCACGCTGCGCGGCACGCGCATGTACGAGTTTCTCGACCGCCTGGTGACCGTTGCGATCCCGCGTATCCGCGACTTTCGCGGTATTCCGGGAAAGTCTTTCGACGGGCGCGGCAATTTCAATTTCGGGGTCAAGGAACAGATCATCTTTCCTGAGATCGAGTATGACAAGATCGACGCTTTACGCGGCATGAACATCACCATCACCACGACCGCCAGCACCAACGACGAAGGCAGGGCGCTGCTGGCGGCCTTCAAATTTCCGTTCAGGAACTGACGCTATGTCCAAAATCGCACTGACGAACCGCAATCAGAAGCGGCGCAAGACGGTCAAGAAATTTGCCGCCAAGCGCGCTCAACTGCAGGCGCTCATCGATGATCAGAGGCTGTCGCCGGAAGACCGCTACGAAGCGCGGCTGAAGCTGCAAAAGCTGCCGCGCAACTCGAGCCCGGTGCGGGTGCGCAACCGCTGCGCGCTGACCGGCCGTCCGCGCGGGGTATTCAGCAAATTCGGTCTCGGCCGCAGCAAGCTGCGCGACATCGCGATGCGCGGCGAGATACCCGGTGTGATCAAGGCGAGCTGGTAGGAGAGCACAAGACTATGAGCATGAGCGATCCCATCTCCGACATGCTGACGCGCATCCGCAATGCGCAGCTGTCGGAAAAAGTTTCGGTTGCGATGCCCTCGAGCAAGGTCAAGGTGGCGATCGCGAAAGTGTTGAAGGACGAAGGCTA
Organism: Burkholderiales bacterium; assembly: GCA_046715035.1. Taxonomy (GTDB): domain Bacteria; phylum Pseudomonadota; class Gammaproteobacteria; order Burkholderiales; family SG8-41; genus PALSA-1004. Next base: position 7,424 of record JBKJZR010000199.1, read on the forward strand.
CATCGACGACTTCGCCGTGCGCGATGCGGAAGGCAAGCCGCAACTGGACATCGGGCTCAAGTATTACGCGGGACGTCCGGTCATAGAGAAACTCGAACGCATCAGCCGCCCCGGGCTGCGCGTGTACAAACCCAGCGACAGCATCCCCAGGGTCATGAACGGGCTGGGCGTGGCCATCGTGTCGACGTCGAAGGGCGTGATGACGGATCGCAAGGCGCGCGGCCTGGGGATCGGCGGCGAGGTCCTGTGCGTAGTCGCATAGTGCGCCGCCTTGAGAACGAGGAATAGCGATGTCCAGGATAGGTAATTCGCCGGTCGAGCTGCCCGCCGGAGTCGAGGTCGTGCTGTCGAACGCCGAGATTTTGGTGAAGGGCCCCCTCGGCACGCTCACCCAGGCGCTTTCGGACCAGGTGAAAATCGAGAAAGAAGAGCAGGTGCTGCACGTCAAGGTCGCGAACAATTCGTCGACCGCGAACGCAATGTCCGGAACGCTGCGCGCCCTGATAAACAATATGGTGCAGGGCGTCACCAAGGGCTATCAGAAGAAGCTCACGCTGGTCGGCGTCGGGTATCGCGCCCAGGCGGCAGGCGACAAACTGAACCTGACCCTGGGGTTCTCGCACCCGGTCGTGCATCAGATGCCGCAAGGCATCAAGGTCGAGACCCCGACTCAGACTGAAATCCTGATCAAGGGCATCGACAAGCAGGTCGTGGGCCAGGTCGCCGCCGAAGTGCGCGCCTATCGCAGCCCCGAGCCGTACAAGGGCAAGGGCGTGCGTTACGCGGACGAGACCGTGACGCTGAAAGAAACCAAGAAGAAGTAGCAGGGACGGACGATGAAAGACAAGAATCAGGCAAGATTGCGCCGCGCGCAGCAGACCCGGCACAAGATCGCATCGCTCAAGGCGGTGCGGTTGACGGTGCATCGCTCGAGCAGCCACATTTACGCGCAGGTAATTGCCCCCACCGGCGACAAAGTGCTCGCCAGCGCTTCGACGCTCGAGCCGGACATGCGCAAGAGCATCAAGTATGGCGGCAACATCGAAGCTGCGGCGGCGGTGGGCAAGCGCATCGCTGAAAAGGCGAAGCTGCTCGGCATCGCGGCGGTCGCGTTCGACCGCTCCGGCTATCGCTATCATGGCCGCGTGAAGGCGCTCGCTGAAGCGGCGCGCGAAAACGGTCTCAAGTTCTAAGGCGACGACATGGCAAAACTCCAGGCTTCCAAGATGCAGGGCGGCAGCGACCGCAGCGACGGTCTGCGCGAAAAAATGATCGCGATCAACCGCGTCACCAAGGTAGTGAAGGGCGGGCGCGTCCTCGGCTTTGCGGCACTGACCGTCGTCGGCGACGGCGACGGCGGCGTCGGCATGGGCAAGGGCAAAGCGCGCGAGGTGCCGATCGCGGTGCAGAAAGCGATGGACGAGGCGCGTCGCAAGCTCGTCAAGATCAACCTCAAGAGCGGCACTCTGCACCACGCAGTGATCGGCCGCCATGGCGCTTCGCGCGTCTACATGCAGCCCGCGTCCGACGGCACCGGCATCATCGCCGGCGGTCCGATGCGCGCGATCTTCGAGGTGATGGGCGTGACCAACGTGCTCGCCAAGTGCCTGGGCTCGACCAATCCCTACAACATCGTGCGCGCCACGCTGAACGGCCTGCAGGCGATGAATTCGCCCAGCCAGGTGGCGGCCAAGCGCGGCAAGTCGGTTGAAGAAATCACGGGATAAGTCATGGCCGAGGCTAAACAAGCTGGAAAGACCATCAGGGTCACGCTGGTCAGGAGCCTGATCGGCACGATGCGTACGCACCGCGCCACCGTGCGCGGGCTGGGCCTGCGCCGCATCAACCACTCGGTCGAGCTTGCCGACACGCCGGAAGTCCGCGGCATGATCAACAAGATCAGTTACCTGCTGAAGTTCGAGGCTCCATAATGCAACTCAATACGATCAAACCGGCGGCGGGCGCCAAGCACTCGAAAAAGCGCGTCGGGCGCGGCATCGGCAGCGGCACGGGCAAGACCGCCGGCCTGGGCCACAAGGGCCAGCACGCGCGCGCCGGCGGCTACCACAAGACCGGATTCGAAGGTGGGCAGATGCCGCTGCAGCGCAGGCTGCCCAAGCGCGGTTTCATCTCGCCGCTGCGCAACGATACCGCCGAGGTACGGCTCTCGGACCTCAACCGGCTCAGCGCCGACACGATCGACATCCTGGTGCTGAAGGCAGCCGGAGTCGTGCCCATCCATGCGCTGTCGGCAAAAGTGATCGTCTCCGGTGAAATCAAGCGCAGCGTAACGTTACAGGGCCTGCTGCTGTCCAAGGGCGCCAAGGCCGCGGTCGAAGCCGCCGGCGGCAGGGTTGAAATGCCGGAAGCGAAGGCTGCCCCGGCGCCGAAGGGCAAGGCGGCCGCCAGGGCGCTCGCCAAGGCCGATGCCAAGGCCAAAGCGCTGGCGAGGCTCGAGACCCAGGTCGAGGCCACCGACGAGGCGAAAGCCGAAGCGCGCGCCAAAGCCAAGGCCGCGAAGAGCAAGGCGGAAGCGAAGGCCGAGCCGCGCACGGGCGGTAAGACCGACGCCAAGCCTAAAGGCGGCAAAGACAAGGCGGCCGGCAAGAAGGCCAAGAAAGGTGAATAGCGTTGGCTAACCAGGATTCAGTGCTGAGCATGCAAGGCAAGATGGGCGACCTCAAGCGTCGCCTGCTGTTCCTGCTGGGCGCGCTGATCGTGTTCCGTATCGGCGCGCATATTCCAGTGCCGGGGATCGACCCGGCCGTGCTTGCCGATTTGTTCAAGTCGCAGCGCGGCGGCATCCTCGACATGTTCAACATGTTCTCGGGGGGTGCGCTGGAGCGCTTCACGATCTTAGCGCTCGGCATCATGCCCTATATTTCGGCCTCGATCATTATGCAACTGATGACGGTGGTCTCGCCGACGCTCGAAGCCCTGAAGAAAGAAGGCGAGTCTGGACGCCGCAAGATCACGCAATACACGCGCTATGGCACCGCCGGGCTGGCGATATTTCAGGGGCTGGGCATCGCGATCGCGCTCGAGTCGCAACGCGGGCTCGTGCTCGATCCGGGACTGGCTTTCCGCCTGACGACGATGCTCACGCTGGTGACCGGCACGATGTTCCTGATGTGGCTCGGCGAGCAGATCACCGAGCGCGGAATCGGCAACGGCATTTCGCTGATTATTTTCGCGGGCATCGCGGCCGGCTTGCCCAGTGCGATTGCCGGCACGCTCGAGCTGCAGCGCACCGGCGCGTTCTCGATTCTGACCGTGTTCGTCATCGTCGGCCTGGTGATCGGCGTGACTGCGCTCGTGTGTTTCGTGGAGAAAGGCCAGCGGCGGATTCTGGTCAATTACGCCAAGCGTCAGGTCGGGCGCAAGGTATACGGCGGCCAGTCGTCGCACCTGCCGCTAAAGCTGAACATGTCGGGCGTGATTCCGCCGATTTTTGCGTCCAGCATCATCCTGTTTCCGGCGACGCTCGGCGGCTGGTTCGGTAGCAGCGAGGGGATGCGCTGGCTTTCCAATATCGCGTCGACGTTGCAGCCGGGGGAGCCGATCTACGTATTTCTGTATTCCTCGGCAATCATTTTCTTCTGCTTTTTCTACGCGGCACTGATGTTCAATCCGAAAGAGACCGCCGACAATCTGAAGAAAAGCGGCGCCTTCGTGCCCGGCATCCGCCCTGGCGAGCAGACCGCGCGCTTTATCGAGAAGATCATGATGCGCCTCACGCTGGTGGGCTCGATCTATGTGACCCTGGTGTGTCTGGTGCCCGAGTTTCTGATCGTATGGAAAAAAGTGCCGTTTTATTTCGGCGGCACCAGCCTGCTCATCATCGTGGTGGTGACGATGGACTTCATGGCGCAGGTACAGGCGTACGCAATGAGCCACCAGTACGAGAGCCTGCTCAAGAAGGCGAACTTCAAAGGCGGCCGCGTCTTCCCGACACGCTAGATGGCGAAAGAAGAAACGATACAGATGCAGGGCGAGATCGTTGAGACCCTGCCCAACGCGACATTCCAGGTGAAGCTGGAGAACGGCCACACGGTGCTGGGCCACATATCCGGCAAGATGCGCATGCACTACATCCGCATACTGCCCGGCGACAAGGTAACCGTGGAGGTGTCGCCCTACGATCTGACGCGCTGCCGTATCGTTTTTCGCGCGAAGTAAAAGGCGTAAGGCGATGCGTGTACGCGCCGCGCCGCCAGCAGGTGTTTAAAGGAGTTTGAGATGAAAGTGCGAGCTTCGGTCAAAAAATTGTGCCGCAACTGCAAGGTAATCCGGCGCAAAGGCGTGGTGCGCGTGATCTGCAAGGATCCCCGCCACAAGCAGCGTCAGGGATGAATTGCATTTACTGATGAAAATTAGGGCGTTATAATCGCAGGTTTTCCATTTTGCGCCGGCAGGCGCGCGACGAGGTAGACGAGTATGGCCCGTATCGGTGGCGTAAACATAGCAAATCACCAGCACGCGGAAATCGCACTGACTGCGGTGTACGGCATCGGCCGCAGCCGCGCACGCCAGATCTGCGCGGCGGCCGGCATCAAGAACACCATCAAGATCAAGGACCTTTCCGATACGGAAATGGACAAACTGCGCGAGCAGGTCGGCAAGTTCACGATCGAGGGCGATCTGCGCCGTGAAGTGTCGATGAACATCAAGCGGCTGATGGATTTAGGCACCTGGCGCGGCTTGCGTCACCGGCGCGGTCTGCCGGTTCGCGGTCAGCGCACGCGCACCAACGCGCGCACGCGCAAGGGCCCGCGCAAGGCGGCGATCAAGATGGTCAAAGCGGTCTCGGCCGGATAACGAGTCAGCCTCGAGCGAAAGCACACCATGGCAAAAGCAAATACCCGGATTCGCAAGAAGGTAAAAAAGAACGTTGCGGAAGGCATCGCGCACATACACGCGTCCTTCAACAACACGATCGTAACGATCACCGATCGCCAGGGTAACGCCCTGGCGTGGGCGACCACCGGTTCGAGCGGCTTCAAGGGCTCGCGCAAGTCCACGCCTTTCGCGGCGCAGATCGCTGCCGAGCACGCCGGCAGGCAGGCGCAGGAGTGCGGCGTAAAGAACCTGGAGGTTCGCATCAAGGGACCGGGGCCTGGCCGCGAATCAGCGTTGCGCGCGCTCAACGCGGTTGGATTCAAGATCACCAGCATCGCCGATGTCACGCCGGTCCCGCATAACGGTTGCCGCGCGCCCAAGCGGCGTCGTATTTAAGGAGAACCGGCAGTGGCCAGAAATCTCGATGCAAAATGCCGTCAATGCCGCCGTGAGGGCGAGAAACTGTTCCTCAAGGGCGAAAAATGCTTCACCGATAAGTGCGCAATCGAGCGCCGCAACTACCCTCCGGGACAGCACGGCCAGAAGAACAGCCGGCTGTCGGGCTATGGCGTGCAGCTGCGCGAAAAGCAGAAGCTGCGCCGCATATACGGCCTGCTCGAACGCCAGTTCCGCAACATGTATCACAAGGCCGATCAGCAGAAGGGCATTACCGGCGAAAACCTGCTGCAGGCGCTCGAGTCGCGCCTCGACAACATCACCTACAAGATGGGATTTGGCGCATCGCGCGGGGAGGCGCGGCAGATCGTGCGCCATAACGCGATTCTCGTGAACGGCAAGCGCGTCAACATTCCGTCGTACCAGCTGCGCCCGGGCGATGTCGTCGAAGTCACGGCCCAGGCCAAGGACCACCTGCGCATCAAGGGAGCGCAGGAGGCAGCCGCGAGCCGCGGGTTTCCGGAATGGCTCGAAGTCGATACCGCCGCGCTGAAGGGCACTTTCAAGAGCCTGCCCCAGCGCTCGGATCTGCCCGCCACCATCAATGAATCGCTCGTGGTCGAGCTTTATTCCAAGTAAGGGAGCTGTTCGAGGCGGCAGGCGATACCGAGCAGGCATTCCACGCCTGGCCGCTGCATCAAGTACCAAATCAAGCGCAGCTCGCGGCCGCCGGCCGAGCCGCCCGGAGCTTCCCGCAATCGTCAGAGGATTTTAAGCCATGCAAACCAGCACATTTCTCAAGCCCCGCATTATCGATGTGCAGAACATCTCGCCGTTTCACGCCAAGGTGACGATGGAACCGTTCGAGCGCGGCTACGGCCATACGCTGGGCAACGCGCTGCGGCGCATTCTGCTCTCATCCATGCCGGGATTTTCCCCGACCGAAGTCAAGATGAGCGGGGTGCTGCATGAGTACTCGACCATCGACGGCGTGCAGGAAGACGTGGTCGATATCCTGCTCAATCTGAAAGGCATCGTGCTCAAGCTGCACAACCGCGAGGAGGTCACGCTCACCCTCAAGAAGCAAGGCGAGGGCGTGGTCACTGCGGGCGACATCGAGCCGATGCACGACGTGGAGATTGTCAATCCCGATCACGTGATCGCCCATCTCACGGCTGGGGGCAAGCTCGACATGCAGATCAAAGTCGAGCACGGCCGCGGTTACGTGCCGGCTGCGGTGCGCACGAGCCGCGGCGATCAGCTGGAAATAGCCCCGAGCCGCGCGGTCGGCAGCATCGTGCTCGACGCCTCGTACAGCCCGGTGCGCCGGGTCAGCTATCAGGTCGATTCAGCGCGCGTCGAGCAGCGCACGGACCTGGACAAGCTGATCGTCGACATCGAGACCAACGGCGCGATCGAGCCTGAAGAGGCGATTCGCTATGCGGCGCGCATCCTCGTCGACCAGCTCGTCGTGTTCGCGGATCTCAAGGGCACGCCGGTGCAGATCGAACAGCCGAAAGCTCAGCAGATCGACCCGATCCTGCTGCGTCCGGTCGACGATCTCGAGCTGACCGTGCGTTCGGCGAACTGCCTGAAGGCCGAGAACATCTACTACATCGGTGACCTGATCCAGCGCACCGAGAACGAGCTGCTCAAGACCCCGAATCTGGGTCGCAAGTCGCTTAACGAAATCAAGGAAGTGCTGGCATCGCGCGGCCTGACCTTGGGCATGAAGCTTGAAAGCTGGCCGCCGGCCGGCCTGGAAAAACTATAAACAGACGAGGACAAGGTCTGCCGCGCGCGGCAGCCTTGCACTTCTGTTTTTTGGTGACCATGCAGTACCTGATACGGCTGCGTGCAATCAATAACGAAAGGAAATCACCATGCGTCACGGACTCGGACTGC
>JBKJZR010000200.1:0-15655 GCA_046715035.1 Burkholderiales bacterium
TTCTACGATGTGTACGAATGCCAGGACGGCGGGCTGGTGTCCGTGGCCGCCATCGAAGGCAGGTTCCACGCGGAGCTGCTGCGCCTGATGGAAATCGATCCAGCGGAAATCGGCGCGCAGCGCGACAGGAGCAACTGGGATAAGGCGCGGGCCGTTCTCGCTGCGAGATTCAGGACGCGCACGCGTGAGGCGTGGTGCACATTGCTCGAGGGCACCGACGCCTGCTTCGCGCCCGTGCTCAGTCTCGCCGAAGCGCCGTTGCACCCGCACTTCAGGCAGCGCGGCACGTTCATCACCGTGGACGGGGTGGTGCAGCCTGGGGTGATGCCGCGCTTCAGCCGGACGGTACCCGCGGCGCCGACGGCGCCCGCAGCGCCCGACGCGCGCGCGGCGCTCAGCGGCTGGCTTGCTGACGACGCAATCGAGCGGTGGCTTCAGGACGACACGGCCGTGTGAGCGTGTGATCCGGACTTGACACCCCCGACAGGTGCCTTGAAAATATGAACGGCGTTCAGAATACTAAACGCATGAAGTTCCGCGCTACAGTTGCTTGCAGTCCGCCAAAGCCATTTCCCAGCGTTGCAGCCCGATGATCCTCGACAGTTTCAGCCTGCCCGCTTCCGAGCTGCCTGCGCATCTCGACCAGCTGCGCGACGAGGTGCGCTCGTTTCTCGCGGCGCAGCGCGCAGCGGGCGCGTATACGCGCGAACCCGCCGGATGGGACCGTTATGACGCCGAATTCACCCGCAAGATCGCCGCGCGGGGTTGGATCGGCATGACGTGGCCCCGCGCGTATGGGGGGCACGAACGCAGCTCGCTCGAGCGTTACGTGGTGACCGAAGAGCTGCTCGCCGCCGGCGCGCCGGTGCGCGCGCACTGGCTCGCCGACCGGCAGTTCGGCCCGCTGCTGCTCGCCGCCGGCTCCGAAGCGCAAAAGCGCCAGTATCTGCCGCGCATAGCGGCGGGCGAGTGTTTCGTGTGCGTCGGCATGAGCGAGCCGGACTCAGGGTCGGACTTAGCGTCGATTCGCACCAAAGCGGTGAAAGTCGATGGCGGCTGGCGCATCGCCGGCACCAAGGTGTGGACCAGCTACGCTCACATGGCCCATCTGATCAACGTCTTCGCACGCACTTCGCCGCGCACCGAAACGGACCGCCACGCGGGGGTCACCCAGTTTATCGTCGACCTCAAGGCGCCCGGCGTGAGCATCAACCCGATCATCAATCTCGCCGGTGACCACGACTTCAACGAAGTGGTTTTCGACGACGTGTTCGTCGCGGACGAGAACGTCATCGGCAGCGTGGGCAATGGCTGGAAGCAGGTGTCCGGCGAGCTCGCGCACGAGCGCAGCGGGTCCGAGCGCTGGCTGAATTCGTACGGGGTGCTCGTGCATCTCGTCGACCAGATGGGAGCTGCACCGGATCGCTACGCCGCCGAGAAAGTGGGCCGTCTGGTCGCGCACATCTGGGCGCTGCACCGCATGTCGTTCTCCATCGCCGGATTGCTCAACAAAGGCGAAACGCCCGACGTCGCCGCTGCGCTCGTGAAGGACCTCGGCAATCAGTTCGACCAGGACGTGCCCGAGCTCGCGCGGCAGGTGGTACCCGAGGAAGTGCGCGCGTGCCTGCCTTCGGACGATCGATTCAACGCCATGCTCGACCGCGCGCTCCTGTATGCGCCTTCGTACACGATACGCGGGGGTACGCGCGAAATTCTGCGCGGCATCATCGCGCGCGGACTCGGCCTGCGATGAGCGACGCCACCGCGCTGCTGGTCGCAACCGCATCGCGGCTGTGCGACGATCATTGCACGCGCGCAGTTGTGGAGTCCGCCGAGCGTGGCGTCTGGCCCGACGGCCTCTGGCGCGCGCTCGAAGAAACAGGCATGGCGAGCGCGGCGATCAGCGAAGCACGCGGCGGCGCCGGCGCTGAGCTCGCCGATGTCTTCGCGCTGCTGCGTCTAGTCGGTCTCAAGGCCGTGCCGGTGCCGCTGGCCGAGACCCTGCTGGCGGAGGAGGTGCTGGCCGCGGCGGGGCTCCCGGCGCGCAGTGGTCCGCTGACCATCGGGCCGGTGCTCCGCCGCGACCAAGTCGTGTTGAAAAAGCACGCCAGCAGCTGGACTGTCGCGGGCACGTTGCACCGCGTGCCGTGGGCGCGCCACGCACGCGCCATCGTGGTGGTTGCGCAGGACGGCACGAACGAGCGCACGGTAATCGTAGACGCGGGCTACGCTGTCGAAGATAACTGGAATTACGCGCGCGAGCCGCGCGAGACCGTGCGGCTGGACGGCCACAAGCTGCGCGACGAGGACGTCGGCCCACTCCGCGCGGGGTACAGCCGCGAGGCGCTGTACTTCCGCGGCGCGCTGTATCGCACGGTGCAGATGGCGGGCGCGCTCGAGACACTGCTCGAGTTGACGGTGCGCTACGCGAAGGAACGCATCCAGTTCGGCCGCCCCATCGGCAAATATCAGGCGGTGCAGCAACAGATCGCCGCGCTCGCGTCGCACGCGGCGGCGGCGGTCGCCGTGGCGCGTGCGGCGGCGGATGCCGCGGCGGCGGGTCCCGCGCACTTCGAGATCGCTGCCGCGAAAGCGCGCACCGGCGAAGCTGTCGCCGTCGCAGCGGGAATCGCGCACCAGGTGCATGCCGCCATGGGATTCACCCACGAGCACCCGTTGCATCGCAGCACGCGCCGGCTGTGGTCGTGGCGCGATGAGTTCGGCACCGAAAGCGAATGGGCGACGTGGGTCGGCAATACGGTTGCCGGTGTCGGCGGCGAGGAACTGTGGCAACTGATCGCGAGCCGCACCCCTCGGGATTCCCGTGCACCGCTTCCCACATGAGTTGCGGCGGTGTGCTGAACGAGGTCATCGCCCGCAGGAAAATCTGGAGGAATGATTGGTAACCGATGCGATCAATAGCCCGCTTGCCGGGATTCGCGTACTCGATTTCACCAACATGCTGTCCGGGCCTTATTGCACGCGCCTGCTGGCCGACCTCGGCGCGGAGGTGATTAAGGTCGAGCCGCCTGCGGGCGATCACAACAGGAGCAGGCGCCCGGTGCGCAAAGGATCGAGCAGTTTTTTCGGGCACTTGAACTGCGGCAAGCGCAGCATCGTGCTCGATCTCAAGAGCAATGCCGGGCGCGACGCCGCAATCGGACTGTCGAAACTCAGCGATGTCATCGTCGAAAACTGGCGCCCCGGCGTGGCAGACCGGCTGGGCGTCGGCTACCAGGCACTGTCGGCGTTGCAGCCGCGGCTCATCTACTGTTCCGTCTCGGGGTTTGGTCAGACCGGCCCGATTGCGCAGCGCCCGGCTTACGCCCCGATCGTGCACGCCGCCAGCGGCTTCGATCTCGCCCAGGTCGAGTATCAGGGCGGCGGCAGGCCCGCCAACACCGCGACGTTCATCGCCGACGTGTTCGGGGGGATGTCGGCATTCGGCGCGGTGCAGACCGCGCTTTTCCGCCGCGGGCAAAACGGTCGCGGGCAGTTTATCGATGTCGCCTTGATGGACTGCATGCTCAACCTGCTCGTCTACGAATGTCAGGAAGCGCAGGCCCCGTCGGACGAGAAGATCAGGGTTTACCAGCCGCTGAAGACGCGCGACGGCTACATCGTCGTGGCGCCGACCAGCCAGAAGAATTTCGAACAGCTCGCGCATGCGGTCGGGCATTCCGAATGGATCACCGACCGCCGGTTTGCGAAGACGCGCACGCGCGAAGCGCACTGGTCCGAGCTCATGGAATGCATCGAATCATGGACGTGCGAACGCGCGGGCGTCGATTGCGAAACGGTCCTGCTCGAAGGCGGCGTGCCGTGCACGCGCTACCGTACGGTGGCCGAGGCGATGAACGATCCGCAGACGCAGGCCCGGGGTGCACTGACGCGTGTGCGCGACAAGGTCGGCGAGTACTGGGTGCCCAACGCGCCGTTTCAGATGCCTGGACTCGATATCGCCGCCAAGCCGCGCGTGCCGGAGCTCGGCGAAGACACCCATGCCGTGCTGGGCAGTCTCCTCGGCTACTCGCCGCAGCAATCAGCCGCGTGCGCGGGCGCGCGCGGCGCCGCGCATTGAGTCGCAGCATGCAGCGTCTCACCGTAAGATTTCAACCCTCGACATGGAGCAGCTTATGAGCGCGGAATCCCTGGTGCTGTTCAGCACCGACGAGCACGGAGTTGGCACGCTGACCCTGAACCGGCCCGAGAAATACAACGCTTTCACCAAGGACATGATCATTCGCTGGCACCGCATCCTGGCGGACGCGGCCGACGACGCGAAGGTCAAGGCGATCGTGCTCACCGGCGCGGGCAAGGGGTTTTGCTCGGGCGGTGATATCAGCGCACAGAAGGAGCGTGCCAGGAACGACAGCCTCGAGCGCAAGGATTTTCTCTGGCGTTACGTGCACCGGATCGCGTTGCTCATGGAGCAGCTCGACAAGCCGGTCATCGCCGCGATCAACGGCGCGGCGCGCGGCGCCGGTATGGATATGGCGCTCATGTGCGACATGCGCATCATGGCCGAGTCGGCGACGCTCTCGGAAAGCTACATCAACGTCGGCCTGATCGCCGGCGACGGCGGCACCTACTACCTCCCGCGGTTGATCGGCACTGCGCGCGCGCTCGATCTGTTCTGGACCGGTCGCGTGGTCGGCGCCCAGGAGGCCGAGCGCATGGGCATCGTCAACCGCGTGGTGCCGGACGGCGAAACGCTGGTGGCGAGCCAGGAGCTGGCCCGGCAGATCGCCGCGCAGCCGTTCGAGGCGATCCGCGCCTACAAGCGCGCGGTCTACCAGGGCATGAACATGCCGCTCGTTGCGCATCTCGACATGGTGTCGTCACACACCTCGATACTGCGCGACACGCCCGATCATCGCGCCAAGGTCGAGGCTTTCCTCGAGCGCAAGCGCGCGAAAGCGTAACGACACGCGCTTCAGCCCGCGCTGTCGGGAATATCCCTGACGTTATCGGGGTGCGGGGCGAGCTCGCCGCGGTCGATGCGCCGCACCAGCTCGGTGACGGCCGCGTGGGTAGGGGCGGGCACGCCGGTTTCGCGCGCTTTTTCGGCAACCAGCCCGTTGGTGTAATCGATTTCCGAGCGGCGGCCGCGCATCACATCGCGGCCCACCGACGAGCGCGATGGCTCGAGCAACGTGGCCATCCAGCGCGTGAGCCCGTCCTGCACGCGCGCGAGTGCCTGCGCATCGCCCGAGCCGGCCGCATACCAGTCGTCCGGCGCGATGCCGAGGATGGTGCCCAGCTCGTAGCCTTGCGCCCGTCCCACGGCTACGGCTTCGGCGCCGAGCCTGACGCCCAGCCGGTGCAGCTTGCCGCGCTTCACGTACACCTCGCGATTATCGAGCCCGGTTGCGCCCAGCAGTCCGTGCGTGATGGTGTTCGCGCTCAGCTTGGTCCAGCGTTCGCCCCACAGGTTGTCGGTCACCCTGGCGCTGTCGACCGCGCCGAAGGTGGCGGCGAGCGCCGACACGCGCTCGGTGGTGCGTCCGTGTACTTCGCCGACCCGAAACACGAAATGCTTGCCGCCCCCGGGTTCCTGGTAGCGCGTGATGCGTCCCGCCTCGTAGGCATTGACGCTGATCGTGCTGACGATGCAGCCCACGGTCCTGCCCCAGCCGGCGACGCCCGCGATGCGCTCTTCGTTGATGCCGTTCTGCATGGACACGATGAAGCCGCTCGGCGACAGGTACTGATTGATCATCAGCGCCGCCCACTCGGTGTCGTACGACTTGGTGCAGATGACGGCCACGTCGACCGGCTTGCGGATGAAGCTCTGCACTTCGCTCATGTGAATCGCGTTGACCTTCACCACGTGCTCGCCCTGCGACCCGCTCAGGTGCAGCCCGCGCGCGCGCATCGCCTCGACATGCTCCGGCCACGGATCGACCAGTGTCACGTTCTCACCGGCGCGGGTCAGGTGGCCGCCGACATAGCCGCCCACGGCCCCGGCGCCGATGATCGCGATGTGCTTGCCCAATCCGGTTTCCATCCCCGAGGGTGAATCAGCGCAGCAGGTGCGCGATATTGGCGAGCTGCTGCGTGAGCTCGCCGCGCTCTATCTTTTTGACGAGCATCGCCAGCTCGGCCTGCGTCGGCGCGGGCACGCCCGCCGCCGCGCCTTTTGCCGCCACATACCCCGTGGTGTAGTCGATCTCGGTGCGGCGGCCCTTCGCGAGGTCCTGTCCGATCGATCCGTAATGCGGTTCGCGCGAGCGCTCCATCCACTTCTGCCAGCCCGCCTCGAGCTCGTCCAGCGACGCCGGATTGCCTGCGGCGGCGGCTTCCCAGAGCGCCGGCGGCATGCGCAGTATCGGTTCGAGCTCGTGGCCCATGGCGTGGGCGACGGCGATCGCCTCCGCAGCGCATTTGATCGCCAGGCGGCGCGTGCTTTCGTCCCGCATGAGCTGATGGTCACTGATGCCGGTGGCGCCGAGTATGCCGTGGTGCATCGAGTTGGTGACGAGCTTGGCCCAGCGCTCCCCCCACAGATTGCGGGTGACCCGGGCACTGTCGACGTCGGCCAGCAGCTGCGCGACCCGCGTGGCGCGGGGCGTGACTCGCCCGTGTACCTCGCCGACCCTGAACACCGTGTAGGCGGCGCCGCCCGGTGTTCTCACACGGTTGATACAGCCGGCCTCGGGCGCGCTGACGCTGATCGTGCTGGCGATGCAACCGAGGGTGCGCTCCCAGCCCACGATCGCGGCGATCTGTTCTTCGTTGATGCTGTTCTGGATGGAGACCACAAATCCGCTGTCCGCAAGATAGGGCCGGATCATGAGGGCCGACCATGCCGAGTCGTACGACTTGGTGCAGATGAGCGCGATGTCGACGGGTTTGCGGATCAGCGACTGCACCTCGTGCAGATGAAAGGCAGCGACGCGCACCTCGGTGTCGCCGGCCGGCTCGGTGAGCCGGATGCCGCGCGTCTTGATGCGGTCGATATGCTCGACCCAGCCGTCGATGAGCACCACATCGTGTCCCGCGGCAGCCAGCTTGCCGCCGACGTAACCGCCGACGGCGCCGGCGCCCAGCACTGCGATGTGTGGCCCAGACATGACGAGTGTTTCCGGTCATTTACGCGCGTCGGAGAACGCCGCGGCGTTGACACAACGGCGGCGACGGGCGTATCTTTGTTAAACGTTTGTTGAACGTCGTTCAGAATACCGAACACGATGATAGTGGGCTGCCCAACGGGGTGTCAAGCCGGCGCAGCGGGCAGTACCACGGTTACCGTCGGGCGCCGCGCCCGCTCTCGATTCGCCAACCGGAAACAGTGCAACGCGACCATGGGCAAGGCTGACGTGCGGCTGTTCTCTCCGCTGGAGCTGCGCGGCGTAACGCTGCGCAACCGGATCGTCGTTTCACCCATGGCGCAGTATTCGGCGCGCGATGGCTTCGTGACCGACTGGCACTTCGCCCATTTTTCCAAGTTCGCGCTCGGCGGCGCGGGCGTCGTGTTTACGGAGGCAACCAAGATCGAACGGCGCGGCCTGGGCACCGTCGGTGACATGGGCATCTGGAAAGACGAGCATGTGGCTCCGTTGCGGCGCATCGCCGATTTTCTGCGCGAGCATGGGGCAGTGCCCGCTATCCAGCTCAACCACGCCGGGCGCAAGGCGGGAACCTACAAGCCGTGGGACGGGTTTGGACCCCTGGACCGTTCGGTGCCCGTCGAAGGGGAAGCCCATTGGCCCGTCATCGGGCCCAGCGCCGTCGAATATCTCAAGGGGTGGCCGCTGCCGCAGGAGATGACCCGCGACGACATCGACACCGTGAAGACCGCGTGGGTGGACGCGGCGCGCCGCGCGATCGATGCCGGCTTCGACATACTCGAAGTGCACGGCGCGCACGGTTATCTGATACACGAGTTTCTGTCGCCTGCATCGAACCAGCGCAGCGACGAGTATGGCGGGAGCCTCGCGAACCGCATGCGTTTCGCCCTTGAAGTCACCGCTGCCGTGCGCAAGGTCTGGCCCGCCGACAAGCCGCTGTTCTTTCGGGTTTCAGCGGTGGATGAGGGCGGCTGGACGCTCGACGATACGGTGGCGCTCGCGCATGAGCTCAAAGCGGTCGGCGTGGATGCGATCGATTGCTCGGCGAGCGGTATCGCCATACGCTCGCCTACCGCCAGCCGCGAAGCGCCGCAATTGGGGTTTCAGGTGCCGTATGCCGAGCGGGTGCGTCGCGAAGCGCGGATACCGACGATGGCCGTCGGCCTGATCGTGCACCCGCAGCAGGCAGAAGACATCATCGTCAACGGACAGGCGGATCTGGTTGCGATCGGGCGCGAAATTCTGTACGACCCGTTCTGGCCAGCGCGCGCAGCCCGGGAGCTCGGCGCGGATCCCGAGTTCGCCACCATGCCGGTGCAGTACGGCTGGTGGCTGAACCGGCGCAAAAAAACCGGCTATACCGGATGAGCGGCGTCTGCACTGCCTGCGATTCGGGCGGGTCGCAATGGCAACGATCCGGTCGAACGCACCATGCCCGGGAGTTCCGATGACACAGCTTGCAGCCGCCACGCGGCCGAGTTCACGGTTTCGTATCCGCGCTTGCGCCGCGGCGGCTGCATGTGCGCTGCTCGGATGCGCGGCCGCGGCGCACGCGCAGTCCTATCCGGCCAAGCCCGTGCGGGTGATCGTCGGATTCTCAGCTGGCGGGGGCACCGATATTTCGGCGCGCATGGTCGCGCAGAAGCTCACCGATCAACTGGGCCAGCCTGTGCTCGTCGAGAACCGCGCCGGGTCCGGCGGGATTATCGCCACGGAATACGTGGCCAAGTCGGCACCTGACGGGTACACGCTGCTGATGATGGCGGCCGCGGACAGCATACAGCCCGCGATACGCGCGAAAATGCCGTACGACCTGCTGCGCGATTTTTCGCCGATCTCGCTGGTGGTCACCGGGCCGTTCGTGCTGGTCGTCCATCCATCGGTGCCTGCGAAGAATGTCAGGGAGCTCATCGCCGTGGCGCGCGAACGTCCCGGCCGCATGAACTACGCGACGTCCGGAGTGGGCAGCTCGGCGCATCTGGCTGCCGAGCTTTTCAACGCGCTCGCGAGGGTAAGCACGGTGCACGTTCCGTACAAGGGGGTTTCGCAAGGCGTCGTCGCCACCGCGAACGGGGAAAGCGACATGATATTCGCGAGCATCACCGCGGCGCAGCCTTTGGTGGAAGCGGGCAAGCTGCGCGTGATCGCCGTCAGCACGGCGAAGCGAACCGCACTGATGCCCGCGATGCCGACGTTGCATGAATCGGGCGTCTCCGGTTACGACCGCACCGGCTGGTATGGGCTGCTGGGGCCGGGGGGCATGCCCAAGGACATCGTGGCGAAGCTCAATGCCGCGGTCGTGCAGGTCGTGAATACGCCGGAAATGAAGGCAGCCTACTTCAGGCAGGGGCTGGAGGTGGAGACCAACACCGCGGAGGAGTTCGCGGCTTTGATCCGGCGTGAAGTCGAGCAGAACATCAAGCTCGCGCGCGGTGCGGGAATAAAACAAGAGTAGCGGGCGGCGCTGCGGCAGACGCCGACGCCAGATCACACCGGAGGCAGATCTTTGGACCAGTCGATAAGCCGCATCGCGGATTATGCGAGCGCCTGGCGCTATGAAGCGCTGCCGCAGCACGCGGTGGACCAGTGCAAGCTGCGCGTCGTCGATACCTTCGCGTGCGGGCTGGGCGCGTACGCCGACGAACCGTGCAAGGCTGCCCGCACGCTCGCGCTGCGGGTTTGCGACCCGCATGGTGCGGTCGTTTTAGGGACCGCGCAGCGGACGCTGCCGGAGCTTGCGGCATTTGCCGGCGGCGTGATGACGCGCTACCTCGACGGCAACGACACTTATCCCGGAGGCGGCGGCCATCCCAGCGATGTCATCGCGCCCGTGCTCGCAGTTGCGGATGCGACGCGCGCGCACGGCAAGGCGGCCATCGGCGCGATCGCTCTCGCCTACGAGGTGTACCGGCATTTCGCGCGCGCGGTGTGCATGCGCGACCGGGGCATGGATCACGTGCTGTATACCGCGGCAGCGACGGCGGTCGGCGCCGCCAAGCTGCTCGGGCTCGACGCATCGCGCCTCGCGCAAGCGGTCGCGCTCGCGGTGACGCCGAACCTGGCGCTGCACGCGACGCGCCGCGGGGATTTGTCGATGTGGAAAGGCTGCGCAGCCGCCAACGGCGCGCGCAACGGCGTCTTCGCCGCGCTGCTGGCCGCGGAGGGTGTGACGGGTCCCGGCAATGCCATCGACGGATCCCACGGCCTGCGCGAGCTGACCGGCCGCTTCGATGTCACTCCATTCGGCGGCGACGGCGAGCCGTATGCGATCACCGATTCCAACCTCAAAAGTTTCCTCTCCGAATACCATTCGCAGTCGCCGATCACCATCGCGCTGAAGCTGAGCCGGCAGGTGGCGGCGGCCGACATCGAGGCGGTGCACATCCATACCTACTGGTTTGCATGGAGCGAGATCGGCAGCGAGCCCGAGAAGTGGCATCCGGCCACGCGCGAAAGCGCCGATCACAGCCTGCCCTTCATCATCGCCGCCGTGCTGATCGACGGCGCGTTCAGCGACCGGATCTTTTCCGCAGAGCGGATAGCCGACCCCCAGGTCCACCAGCTCGCCGACCGCATCGCCGTGCACGAAGACGCGGGATTTACGCGCCTGTTCCCGCGCGCGATTCCCTGCCGCATGGAGGTGGTGACGAAGGACGGCCGGCGCCTGGTCGAGACCATCGACTATCCGCGCGGCCACGTGAAAAATCCGATGACCGCGACGGAAGTCGCGGCGAAGTTCGAGGCGCTCGCCGGGCGCATGCTGAGTCCCGCCCAGGTGGGGCTTGCGCTCGACGCCTTGTGGCGACTCGACGACGCGCCGAATCTGGACGCGTTATACCGGGCAGTCGTCGTCGAGGCGCAGCCGCAATGATCCAGTCCACCGCCGCGGATGCGGTATGCGCGAAGCAAGCGCGCCGACTCGGCCGTATCGATACGGTGTGCGCCGCGAGGTCGCATGGATAGCACTACGGCACAGCTCGTCGATTACGCGATGGGCATCGGCTATGGCGATCCTTCACCCGCCGTCGTCGACGCGTGCAGGATCCGGCTGATCGACACGCTGGGATGCGCGAGTGGCCGCGCGATACTCGCGGGGCTCGCGTCGTTCGAGCAATGCCCGGACGTGACCGAGGTTGTGCGTCTTTTCGACCGTACGCCGGGGCGTCGATGACGGCTATGCGGGCATCCCGCCGATGCGACGCGCGTCTCGGTGTGGCCCGCAACGAGACGCGGCCGCTCATTCAAGGAAAACCAATGCGTGCAGGAAAAGTCGTGTTATCGCAGGCGCTCGCGGGCGCAGTGCTATGTCTGTTCTGCACCGTCTCCGGCGCAGCCTACCCCGTCAAGCCGGTGCGCATGATCGTGCCGTTCGCGCCCGGAGGCGGCACCGACCTCGTCGCGCGCGCGCTCGCGCAGAAACTGACCGATGCGCTCGGCCAGCCCTTCGTCGTCGACAACCGGCCGGGCGCGAATGCCAACATCGGCAATGAGATGGCCGCGCGCGCGGCCCCCGATGGCTACACGCTGATCATGGGCTCGAGCTCGCTGACCATCAACCCGAATCTCTACCGCAAGCTGCCCTACGACCCGGTGCGCGATTTCGCGCCGATCAGTCTGGCGACGAATGTCCCTTACATTCTCGTGGTCCATCCGTCCCTGCCGGCAGGCTCCTTCCAGGAATTTCTTGCCTATGCGCGCACCAGGCAAGGCCAACTCAGCTACGGCTCCGCCGGCACCGGCAATTCCACGCACCTGAGCATGGAACTGCTCAAGCTGGTAGCGAAAATCGACCTCGTGCATGTCCCCTACAAAGGCACGGGACAGGCGCTCACGGACCTGCTCGGCGGGCACGTGCAGGTGATCTGGGGAACGATCCCGCCGTGCCTGCCGCACGTGAAGACGGGGCGTCTCAAGGGCCTCGCGGTCGGTGGCCTCAAGCGCGCCAAGGCCGTGCCGGATCTGCCGACCGTCGATGAACTGGGTTATCCCGGTTACGAAGCCGGTTCCTGGTTCGGCCTGCTTGCGCCCGCGGGGACACCCCGGGAAATCGTGGGGATGCTCAGCCGCGAAGTCAACAAAGCGCTCAACGCACAAGAGCTCAACGAGCGCCTGAATTCGGAAGGCGCCGAGCCGGCGGGCAATACACCGGAGCAGTTCGCCGCGTTCATCAAGATGGAAATCGTCAAGTGGGGCAAGGTGGCAAAAGCCGCCGGCATCGAGCGCCAGTGATGGAGAGTCGGTTGGCGGTGATTGGCGCGAACGAAAGCAGCCGGCTCATGCGGCGGGGAGCGTGACGATGCAGGCGTTATTGTGCAGGCAATATGGTGGGCCGGACACGCTGACAGTCGAGGAGACGGCGGACCTGGCGCCCGGCCGCGGCGAGTTGCTCGTCGATGTCAAAGCGGCCGGGGTGAACTTCCCCGATGTGCTGATGATACAAAACAAGTATCAGCACCGGCCCGCGCTGCCGTTCACGCCGGGATACGAGGTCGCGGGCACGGTCGCGCAGGTGGGCGCAGGCGTAACCGGTTTTGGCGTCGGCGATGCGGGAGTCGCGATCATCCGCTCGGGCGGATTCGCGCAGCAGGCGATAGTGCCCGCCGATCGTTTCTGGCGGCTGCCGCGCGATTTCGATTTCAGGATCGCAGCAGCTTTTCCGCTCGCGTATGGGACGAGTTATCACGCGCTCAAGGATCGCGCCCGGCTGGCGCCCGGCGAGACGCTCGTGGTGCTCGGGGCGGCAGGCGGGGTAGGCCTCGCCGCAGTGCAGCTCGGCAAAGTCATGGGCGCGAGGGTAATCGCGTGCGCGTCGTCGGATGAGAAACTTGCGACATGCAAGCGCTATGGCGCCGACGAGCTGATCAACTACCGCACGCAGAGCTTGCGCGAATCGATCAGAGCGCTGACCGCGGACGCGGGGGCCGATGTGGTTCTGGATCCGGTCGGGGGCGAATTTGCCGAGCCGTGCGTGCGCAGCATGGCATGGAACGGGCGCTATCTCGTCGTCGGCTTCACTGCGGGCGAGATTCCACGCATACCGCTGAACCTGCCGCTGCTCAAAGGCTGCTCCATCGTGGGCGTGGCGTGGGACACGTATTCGCGCCGCAACCCGGCGGGCGGTCAGACCAATGTCGACGAGATGATCGCGTGGATAACGGCCGGCAAGCTGCAACCCGTCGTGACAGCGGAATACACGCTCGACAATGCGGCACGCGCGCTCGACGACGTGATGCAGCGCAGGGTCCAGGGAAAAGTGGTCATCGTTCCCTGAACCCTGAAGCGGCACGCGATCCCCACGCCACGCGCCAAGCTCACGCGACCGGAAGAACCTCGTAATGGCAGCGATTCAGGGCCCGCTGGCAGGCATCAAGGTCCTCGATCTGAGCCTCATGCTGCTGGGGCCGTATGCAACGCAGATGCTCGGCGACCTTGGCGCCGACATCGTCAAGGTCGAGCCTCCCACCGGTGACGGCAGGCGCACGCTTGGCCCCGCGCGGCATGCGCACATGCACTCGCAGTTTCTGCATATCAATCGCGGCAAGCGCAGCATCGTGGTAGACCTCAAGAAGCCGGGCGGGCGTGAAGTGGTGCTGCGGCTGTGCGCGACTGCCGACGTATTCGTTCACAACAGCCGCCGTGACGCGATGCAGCGCCTGGGTCTGTCCTATGACGATGTGCGCGACATCAAGCCCGATATCGTCTATTGCGCCGCCGTCGGTTTCGGCAGCGGCGGCCCGTACGCCGATAAGCCCGCATACGACGACATGATCCAGGGCCTGGCTGCGATACCCGCGTTGCAGGAACGCCTGGGCGGCGCGCCCGCGTACGTGCCGCTGAACATGTCGGATCGCATTTGCGGCATGGTTTTCGCCCAGACCATACTTGCTGCATTGTTGTATCGCGCGCGCACTGGCGCCGGCCAGTCGGTCGAGCTGCCGATGTTCGAGACCATGGCCGAGTTCGTGCTGTCGGAGCATATGTGGGGTGCAACTTTCATTCCGGGCATCGGCGGCATGGGCGCACCGCGCTTGTTCGAGCGCAGGCCCACGCGCACAGCCGACGGAACCATCTGCTTCTGGATCGGCACGGATGAACAGTGCGCGCGATTTTTCGACGCCATCGGCACGCCGCACCTCAAGCAAGATCCGCGCTTTGCCACGCGCATCCACCGCAACCGCAACCTCGCGCAGTTCTATGCGATTGTCGACGGTGCAATGGCGAAAAAGACGACTGCCGAATGGATGGCGCTGCTCGCTCAATCCGACGTCCCCGCGATGCCCATGCACACGCTCGAAACGCTGCTCGAGGATCCGCATCTGCAGGCTACCGGCTTCTTGCGTTCGATCGAGCATCCTTCGGAAGGACGCATCAGATCGATGGCTGTGCCCTCTTCGTGGTCGGCCTCCCCACCCGCGAACGATCTGCCTGCGCCGCGGCTCGGCGAGCACACCGCAGAGATACTGCGGGAAGCCGGCTACCAGCGCAGCGAGATCGACAGCCTGCTGCACAGCGGCGCGGTGCAGGATAGCGAGCGTTCATGACGCGCTAGCGCACATGTTAATCTCACCCTTTCCCGCCATGGAGACGAGCATGAGACTCGAGTTTCGCCGCGCTGCGAACCGGATCGTGTGGCCGGCTGCGCTGCTCACGTTATCGATTGGCGCGGTGTCCGCGCAGCCCTATCCGGTGCGGCCGCCGCGGCTGGTCGTTCCTTATGCCGCTGGCGGCGTCGCGGACTTCATGGCGCGCGTAACGGCAGAGGGCGCTCAGGAGGCGCTGGGCACGCAGATCGTGATCGACAACCGCGGGGGCGCTGGGGGAAACGTCGGCATCGAACACGTCGCGAAAAGCGCCGCCGACGGCTACACGCTGGGGCTCGGCTGTCTGGGGTACGTGAGCAACGCGGTGCTGCAGTCGAGGATACCTTACGATCCGATCAAGGATTTCGTACCGATCACGATGATCGGCGCTACGCCGCAAATCGTGGTCGTGCACCCCTCGCTGCCCGTCAAGACGCTCAAGGAGTTCATTGCGCTGGCCAAGGCGCGACCGAACGAGCTTGCGTTCGGGTCATCGGGACCGGGCGGTGGCAGCCATCTGTCGGTCGAGCTGTTCAAGGCCGCGACGAACACGCAGATGACGCACATCCCGTACAAGGGGACATCGCAGGCGATCCTCGATCTGCTCGCTGGGCGCATCCAGTTCATGTTCGATTTCCTGAATACCTCGCAGCCGCAGATCCAGGCCGGCAAGCTGCGGGCGCTGGCGATCACGTCCGCGAAGCGTTTCGACGCCCTGCCGGACGTGCCCACCGTTTCGGAAGCCGGGGTCAAGGGGTTCGAATCGGGCACGTGGTGCGGGGTCATCGCGCCCGCCGGTGTTCCCCAGCCGGTGATCGACAAGCTGCACGCGAGCCTGGTCAAGGCGCTCGAAACGCCGGCAGTCAAGTCGCGGCTCGCATCGCAGGCGATCCTGGCTGAGCCGATGACGCAGCAGCAGTTCGTGGCGTTCATCCGCGCCGACGCCGAGCGCTGGAAAAAACTGCTGCGCGAAGGTCGGCTGCAGATGCTCGATTAGCCGCA
>JBKJZR010000201.1:0-26225 GCA_046715035.1 Burkholderiales bacterium
AAACAAAGTTGTCGTAGGAATTTTCGGCGACCCGAAACCAGAGCCATTGGTCGTCGCGGAACCGCTTCCACGCTTCGTGGATTTTCTTGAACTCCGGACTTTTAGCGGACAGCTCGGCGAATAGCTCGACGGCAGCCTTGAAAGACGCTTCCATCACCGGGCGCGGAAACGCGCGCAACTGCGTCCCGGCCGCGATCAGCTTGCGCAGGGCTTCGGTGTTTCGGGCGTCGTACTTCGCGACCATGTGGATGTTGGCTTCCGCGCAGGCCGCTTCGAGCGCTTCCTGATACCCCTTGGGCAGCGCCTCCCATTCCTTCAGATTCACCAGGATCGACAGCTGGGCCGAGCCCTCCCACCAACCGGGATAGTAGTAGAACTTGGCGACCTTGCTGAAGCCGAGCTTCTCATCGTCGTAGGGTCCCACCCACTCCGCCGCATCGATCGTGCCGCGCTCGAGCGCCTGATAGATCTCGCCGCCCGCGATCTGCTGCGGGACGACGCCGAGTTTGGCCAGAACTTGCCCCGCCATGCCGGGGATGCGCATCTTGAGGCCTTTCAGATCGTTGACGGTTTTGATCTCCTTGCGATACCAGCCCGCCATCTGCGTGCCGGTGTTGCCCGCCGGAAACGGCATGATGTTGTATTGCTTGAACAGCTCGCGCATCAGTTCCTGGCCGCCGCCGTAGTACATCCAGGCGTTCTGCTGGCGCGCGTTCAGACCGAACGGGATCGCGGTATCGAACGCGAGCGCCGGATTCTTGCCGATGTAGTAGTAGCTGGCGGTCTGGCCGCACTCGACCGTGCCGTTCTGCACGGCGTCCATGACCTGCAGGCCCGGCACGATCTCGCCTGCGGCAAAAGGCCGGATCTCGAAGCGGCCGTCGGTGATCCGCGATACGCGGCCGGCGATCTGCTCCGCCGTGCCGAACAGCGTGTCGAGACTCTTGGGAAAACTGGACGCCATGCGCCACTTGATTCCCGGCTGTGACTGCGCGATGGCCGGCGCCGCCACGGTGCCGGCGGCAAGGCCCGCCACCGCCTGCTTCAGA
The DNA here is from genome assembly GCA_046715035.1 of Burkholderiales bacterium. Taxonomy (GTDB): domain Bacteria; phylum Pseudomonadota; class Gammaproteobacteria; order Burkholderiales; family SG8-41; genus PALSA-1004. The sequence goes on from JBKJZR010000201.1 coordinate 1,050, forward strand.
AATCCTCGTCGTTTCATTGCTCGCCCCTCCACAGTGTATGCAAGTGCGATCCGGCAGCGGCGGCTGCGGTCAGTCGCCCGCGACCGTCATGCGGTCGATAAGTATCGATCCGCACTGTTTCGAGCCGCGCCTCAGTATATCGTTGCCGACTGCGGCGATGCCGCGAAACATGTCCTTGAGATTCCCGGCGATCGTAATCTCCTGTACCGGGTATGCGATCGCGCCGTTCTCGACCCAGAAACCCGCCGCGCCGCGCGAGTAGTCGCCGGTCACCATGTTGATGCCCTGGCCGAGCAATTCAGTAACCAGCAGGCCGCGGTCCATTCTGCGCAGCAGCCCCTGCAGGTCGAGGCCCGTGTCGCGCATGAGCACGTTGTAGTTGCCCCCGGCATTGCCGGTCGTTGTCATGCCGAGCTTGCGCGCCGAGTAGCTGCTCAGGAAATAGCCCTGAATCACGCCATCCGCGACCACGGGCCGGTAATGCGTCGCCACGCCCTCCTCGTCAAACGGGCTGCTCGCCAGTCCCTTGGGGATGTGCGGATCGTCGCTGATCTGCACGTGCGGCGCGAAGACTTCCTTGCCAAGGCTGTCGACGAGGAAAGACGACTTGCGATAGAGGCTGCCGCCGCTGACCGCCGAAACGTAATGTCCGAGCAACGTGGCCGCGGCGGTCGCTTCGTAGAGCACCGGCACCTGCACCGTCGAAATTTTCCGCGCGCCCAGCCGCCGCACCGCCCGTTCGCCGGCGATTCTGCCGATCGACTCGGGGCTATCGAGCTCGGCGGCATCGCGCGCCGACGCATACCAGTCGTCGCGCTGCATGTGCTCGTCCTTGCCGGCAATCACCGCGCAGCTCACCCAGTGTCGCGAGCTCGGATAACCGCCGACGAAGCCGTGCGAATTGGCGTAGGCGAAATGCGATTGCTGGGTCGAGACGGTCGCGCCTTCCGAGTTGGCGATGCGCCGGTCGACTGCGAAAGCAGCCGCCTCGCAGGCCTGCGCGATCTCGATCGCGCGCTCCACCGGCAATTGCCACGGATGATAGAGATGCAGGTCCGGCATCTCGCGCGCCAGCAGCGCCGGGTCGGCCAGACCCGCAAACTCGTCACTGGCGGTGAATTTCGCAATCGACAGCGCAGCGCCGACGGTCGCGCGTATCGCCGCCGGCGAGAAGTCCGACGTGCTGGCGTGGCCGCGGCACTTGCCAAGGTACACCGTGACGCCGATGCTCTTGTCGCGGTTGTATTCGATCGTCTCGACTTCCTCACGCCGCACGGTGACGGTCTGGCCGAATCCTTCCGACACTTCCGTCTCGCAGGCGCTCGCGCCGAGCTCACGCGCATGGCCCAACACGTCGGCGGTCAGCTGACGCAGCCTGTCCTGAAGGTAGACAAACTGATGATCGGCGGCGGAACGGGTCTCGAGTGCAGTGGTCATTAGGGAGTCATCAGCCTGAAAGCCGTTATGATAACAGCCCGCCCAGCCTGCCCGCAGTCATGTCCGAAGCGCAACGCCCGAGCAAGACACGCCGCAAACGCGAGATGGAAGCGCTCCAGCAGATCGGCGCCGAGCTCGTGCAGCTCAATTCCGACCAGTTAGCGCACTTCGACCTGAGCGAACAGCTGCGCGAAGCAGTGCTGGAAGCACAGCGCATTCGCGATTTCGAGGGGCGCCGCCGGCAGCTTCAATACATAGGCAAGTTGATGCGGGAAATCGACCCCGCGCCGATCCGCGCGACGCTCGACCAATGGCGCGGTGTGTCGAGCGAGCATACGGCTCTGCAGCATCTCGCAGAACGCTGGCGCGCGCGTTTGCTCGATGAAGGTGACGCGTTCGCCGCGTTTGCACAGGCCTATCCCGGAAGCGATCTGCAGCGACTTCGCTCGCTCGTGGCCAGCATCGCGCGCGACAAGGCTGCCGGCCGGCCGCTCAAGAACTATCGCGAGCTGTTTCGCGCGCTGCGCGATGTCGTCGCCCATCCGACGCCGAAACCCACGGACGCAGAACATTAGCGGCTGCACGGACTTCGTCCCGGGTCGTTCGTCCCTTCGTCGCGCGAAATCCCACGCTATAATCGGCAGATGAACGAAACGCTGTTGATCGGGCTCGTTTCCATCAGTGACCGCGCCTCGAGCGGCATCTATGAGGATCAGGGCATACCTGCGCTGCGCGAATGGTTCGGCGCTGCGCTCTCGACGCGGTGGGAAATGGTGACGCGGCTGATCCCTGACGAGCAGTCGAAGATCGAGCAGACGCTGCGGGAGCTGGTCGACGATACGCGCTGTCACCTCGTGCTGACGACCGGCGGAACGGGCCCCGCGGCGCGCGACGTCACGCCCGAGGCGACGCTCGCCGTCGCCGACAAGATCATGCCGGGCTTCGGCGAGCAGATGCGCCAGGTCAGTCTCAAGTACGTTCCCACGGCGATTCTGTCGCGACAGGTGGGCGTCGTGCGTAAGCAGGCGCTGATCCTTAACCTGCCGGGTCAGCCCAAAGCGATCAAGGAGACGCTCGATGGGGTGTTCGCCGCCGTTCCCTATTGCGTCGACTTGATCGGCGGTCCGTACATCGAAACCCACGACGATGTGATCAAGGCTTTCCGTCCCAAGTCGGCCGTAAAGCCCCAAAAAGCGTGAGGCGTAAGGGGTGAGGAGTGAGGCGAAACCCCGTTTTGTGCTCACGCGTTTTGGCTTACTTCACGCTTAACGCCTCACGCCTAACGCATTTGCCCTTATGAGCGATCTACTCGAAACGATAGAAGTCGAGACCTCCCCCGGCGTTACGGCCGCAGTGATCTGGATGCATGGCCTGGGCGCCGACGGCAACGACTTTGCGCCGATCGTCCCCGAGCTCGGGCTTGCCGGGCTCGCCGGCATCCGCTTCGTGTTTCCCCATGCACCCATGCAGCCCGTGACGATCAACAACGGCTACGTGATGCGCGCGTGGTACGACGTGCGCTTTGGCGACCTCGAGGGCCACTCGCGCCAGCCCGACGAGAAGGGCGTACGCGCGTCGCAGGCCGCCATCGGCAAGCTGATAGCGCAGCAAAATCAGCGCGGCATCGCATCGCGCCGCATCGTGCTGGCGGGTTTCTCGCAAGGCGGAGCCATCGCGCTGCATTCCGGGCTGCGCTATCCCGAGCGGCTGGCGGGGGTGATGGCGCTTTCCACCTATTTGCCGCTGGCCGAAAGCCTCGAATCCGAGGCGGCCGCCGCCAATAGGGACGTGCCGATATTTTATGCGCACGGGAGTTACGACCCGGTGATCCCGCTCGCAATGGCAACGGCTTCACGCGACAAGCTGCAGGCGCTCGACTACCCGGTAGCGTGGTTCCAATATCCCATGCAGCACTCCGTCTGCCTGGAGGAAATCCAGGCCATTGGCGGGTGGCTCAGTAAGGCCTTGGGATAGGCACGATCACCGATGGCGCGATGGTCGAGCGCGCTGCACCACGCCTCGGCTTGGATTTCCTGATGCCGACCGCGCGCGCTACACTCGCTGCTGCACCACCTTGAACTTGGTCCAGTCGAAGTCTTCCCCGCCTTCGACCAGCTTGCTGGGCATCAGGTAATACTGCTTGCCGCGCACGTTCATCTCGAGCGCCTGCGAGGGGGTATAGCTGCCCGCGCGCAAGAGCAGGTCGATCTCACCGTTCTGGTCCGGCGCAGTCGACAGCAGGACGGCGGGCTCGTCGTCGCGAGTGGCGTTGAACGACGACACGGTGCCCGCCGGCGACAACTTGACGGGAATGACCGCTTTCGACAGCAACTGTATGCCGACACGCCGCTGCTGATACTCGTCGCGCGTGATGCGGCGCACCACCCCGGTACCCCAGAACTGCGCGGTCTCGGCCTGCACGCCGAGCAGGTTGCCGACTTTGATCCAGTCGCCCTTAACCGGGGGGATGATCGCGCCAAAGCCGCCGTCGCTGACGTTTTCGACGATCCAGCTTTCCGTGCCGTCCTGCGCCTGGAAGTCGAGGGAGTCGACGTCGTCCGCGGGCGAGATGTTCTTCAGCATGCGCTGAAATCCATACACGACCGTCAACCGCGTTGCGATCTTGCGGCGCTCGGACCCGCGCGCGGGCGGGTTATCGGACCAGTACAGCGCGAGATGCCGCAAGACGGACAGCACGAGATCCGTATCGTAGGTGCCCCCCAGGTTGATCTCCGACGGGACGCTGTCCTTGCTTTTGATGTCGCGGATGACCTGATCGAGCGCAGCAAGCGCCTTGCCCGCACCGAAAAACCGCGTCATCTTGTTGGATTCGACGCCCTTCAGCGCGCGCGCAGGCGGTTTGCGCATCGAGAGATCGAAATAATAGTTGCAGCCGGGACCCGGTGCGCTTTCCAGCACGTACGCGTTGCCGAAATGGGCCACTGTGCGCTCGGCGATCTCCTGCTTGATCGGCGTCAGGCCATCGGTCGACGATACGCCCAGCATCGCCGCCTTGAGAAACTCCTGCTGCACCGAGCTTTGGCCATACGCACCCGGATAGATTGCGATCTCCGTACGCGCGATGCCCTTGGTTTCCGCGAACATGTGGAGTTTGCCGAGCTCCCCCCAAAGCCGGTCGTCGACGGGACCGTAGCGCTGCAATATCCATTTGAGCTGCAGCGTGAGCGCGCGCATCGTGCGCGCGATGATGAGCGGAAGATCCTTCTTGATGGCCCCTGAGCCGCCGGCGCCCGACTGGAACTGCTCGATGCACTGAGTGTATGCCGTGCCCAGGGCGCGCCAGAATTCGAACACGGTCGTCCACAGCTTGTTTTCGCGGAATTTCTCGTGGCGGTCCGCCGCGAGATATTCCTGGGCAAGCTTGCGCTGCGGAGTTTTGGCCGCCTGATCGAGCAAGTCGAACAACTCGAAGCGGTAATCGAGCTTGAAGCCTTCGGTACGGGTGACCGAGTCGAGCCAGAAGGTTATTTCGTCGAGTGCTTTGGCAGTGTCATTGGCGGGCAGCTCCGTGAGCAGTTTTTTTGCCAGTTTGATGTCCGCCATCGGGTGGTCGGGCTTGCCACCTCCGAACAGTGCCATCGTTTAAGTCCCCTCCCGGATTGCGCAATCAGCGGCGTCGCACATCAACGCCCTGCCAATCAGACCACTATAGTAGCTTGAACGCCACGCTCCTCGCTACTATTTCACCATGCGGTCGCGACCGCCGCGTGACGCCCGCGGGCAACGTCGATGGTCGCGAGGACCGCCAGCCCTACCAGGAAATAGATGCCGGTCAGCAACATCGCCAGCCGATGATCGCCGTGCGATATCCAGCTCACCAGACCGTAGGTGAGCGGGCCGAGAATGGCGGAGCATTTGACTGCCACGCCCCACAACCCGTAGAACTCCGCGCGCTGCCGCACAGGGCTGAGATAGCCGACGAGGGCACGACCGGCAGACTGGCTCGATCCCAGGCACAGGCCCGTCAGATTCGCTGCGAGCCAGAACAGCGTTGCGTCGCGCGCGGCCGATGCGAGTAGCACGGTGATGATCCAGCCCACCAGCGTGAGTGCCAGTGCAGCGCGGTGACCAAGGCGATCCTGCACGTGGCCGAACCCGAATGCCCCAGCTGCAGCAGTCAGGTTCACGACGAGTATCAGCATGATCGTCTGCTGCGTCGTGAATCCCATCGCCTGCTCGGCATAGATTGCCGCGACGGCGATGACCGTCTGTATCCCGGCCTGGTAGAAGACGATACACGCCAGAAAGCGCGCGAGATCGCGGTAACGGCGCGCTTCTTTCCAGGTGGCGACGACGCGTTCCAGCGTTTCCGCAAGGCGCATCGCCGCGACGAGCTGCGGCTGTGCGCGCTCGCGCAGCAACAAAAACGTCGGCAGGCTCGCGCATGCAAACATCGATGCGGTAATCAGCATCGTGACCGGGACGAAATGCGTCGCAGGCGCACCCTGCGCCTGTGCCCACGTGATGTAGGCGAGACAGGCGCCCAGCGTCAGCAACCCCCCGATGTAGCCGAGCGCCCAGCCCCAACCGGAGACGCGGCCGAGGGCCTCCCCGCGCGCGAGCTCCGGAAGAAAGGCCGCGCACAAATTCTCTCCGCAGCCGAAAAAATAGTTCGAAGCGATGATCAGCACGACGGCGAGCCAGACCTCGCCGCTGCCCACGAGCGCCAGTGCCGCTGTGCTCGTGACGCAGCCGGCTGTCGTGAGCATCAGCAAGCGCTTCTTCGCCGCATGCGCGTCCGCCCAGGCACCGATCAGCGGTCCGGTGATCATGACCAGCAGGTATGACGCCGCCAGGGCGGCCGTCCATGCCAGCGTCGCCCACGAGTGGTTCAGCGCGACCACGCTGACAAAATAGGCGTTGAAAATCGCGGTGATGACCACCGTGGTGTAGCCGGAGTTGGCGAAATCGTACATCGCCCACGCCCAGACCTCCACCGGGCGCACGTCCGCTTCGAGGCTAGGGAAGCGCTTATTTAGCTTTTCTACCAGTTCCGGTTTCCACTGACTTAGGCAAGCTCTGATTACGCCTTTCTACCAGTTCCAGCTTCCCCTGACTTAGAGGATTTACAAGGCTGCCAGGTGGGGAAAGGGTCCGACCCCCTCCCAGGCCCCTTGTTCAACATTCGGTGACCGTCAGCGACACCTACTTGATCGGCTCGTCGGCCTCGGGCCAGTTCTTGATATAGCGCTTGAGGAGCCGGTTCTCGAAGCTCGTCTCCTTGATCACCGATTTGGCGACGTCGTGAAACGAGATGATCCCGAGCAGTTGTTCGCCGTCCCTGATGGGCAGATAGCGGACATGATTCCGGGTCATGACCTCGCGCAGGTGATCGATCGTGTCGTCGGGATTGCCCGAGATCGACTCGGCCACCATCACCTTGCTCACTCTCAGATCAGCGAGATTGCCGCCGTGCGCGTCGAGCGCCTTGAGCACTTCACGAAACGTCAGCATGCCCGTCATGCGTCCCGCCTCCATGACGACCAGCGAACCGATGTCGTTCTTCACCATCGTACTCACCGCATCGGCGACACGGCCGTCAGGCGCGATACTGAAAATCGTCCCGCCTTTCATGTTCAGTATGTCGCGGATGATCATGGGAATCTCCTCGCTCCGATGCCCCGAGCGGTCATCATACGCGGACGAAGCATCGTCGCGAAGCCGACGCCTTCGTCCCGAGGTCCGCTCAGATCACGCCGCTGCGGCGCAGCTCGTCCTGTGCCGCGTCATCGTAGCCCAGCCCGCGCAGAATCTCGGCGGTATGGGCCCCGAGCGCCGGACCAATCCACTGCGTCGCACCGGGCGTGACCGACAGTTTGGGCACGATGCCCGGCAGCTTCATCGGCTTTCCGTCGGGGAGCCGCTGCTGCTCGATCATGTCGCGCGCGAGATAATGCGCATCCTTGACGATGTCCGCGGCATCGTAAACCTTGCCGGATGGCACTTCGGCCTTTTCCAGCACGTCGAGGATGCGCTCGAGATCGTGCTCGCGGGCCCAGTGCGCGATCGCGTGATCGAGCTCTTCCGTGCGCGGCACGCGGCCCGCATTGGTCGCGAGCGACGGATCGGCGGCGAGATCGGCGCGGCCGATCGCGCTCATCATGCGCTTGAAAATCGAATCGTTGTTCGCACCGATGATCACGAACTTGCCGTCCCGGGTCGGATACGTGTTCGACGGCACTATGCCGGGCAGGGCGTTGCCGGCGCGCTCGCGTATGAAACCGAGGACATCGAACTCCGGCACGAGGCTTTCCATCATGCTGAATACCGCTTCGTACAAGGCGACGTCGACGAACTGGCCGCGCCCTGCGTTCGTGTTGCGGTGATGCAGCGCCATCAGCGCCCCGATGACGCCGTACAGCGCCGCGATCGAATCGCCAATCGAGATGCCGAGCCTGACCGGTGGCCTGTCGGCATAGCCCGTGACGCTGCGCATACCGCCCATGGCCTCGCCGATCACCCCGAATCCTGGACGGTCGCGATAGGGCCCCGTCTGCCCATAACCCGAAAGCCGCACCATGATGAGCCGCGGATTGATGCTGGAAAGCTGTTCCCACCCGAGGTTCCATTTCTCCAGCGCGCCCGGGCGGAAATTCTCGATGACGATGTCGGCCTCGGCGGCAAGTTTGCGCACGATCTCCTGCCCTGCCGCGAGCCGCATGTTGACGGTTACCGATTTCTTGTTGCGCGCCTGCGCGTACCACCACAGCGAAGTGCCGTCGTACATCTTGCGCCATTCGCGCAGCTGATCACCGCCCTCCGGTGATTCGATCTTGATGACGTCAGCGCCGAATTCGGCGAGTATGCGGCTGCAGAAAGGCCCGGCGATCAGAGTGCCGAGCTCGATCACCTTGATACCCCGCAATGGCGGCAGCGACTTCTCGCTCATATAATCCGGGATGAATGTGAGGACGGTCCGGTGCTGGCCGCTATTCTAATATGGCGAATGAAAACCTGTTTTCGATTCTCTCGCGCTCGCCGTGGTGGCTGAGCGCGCTGATCGCCGGGATTCTGTTCGCCGGCGTGCGCGTCTTTCTTCCCGATTTTGCCGCTTTCTTCGCGGCGCTGCCGTTTCTCGCAATCGCGGGTTACGCCGGCTGGCGCCAGCTGCGCACGCCCAGTTCGGCGAAAGTCGCCGAGGTTCTCGAGCGCGCACGCGCGATGTCGTGGGATGACTTTTCAGAATTTGTCAGCACAGGATTCAGTCGCGAGGGCTACAGTGTCACCCGCCTTGCGGGAGGCGCTGCCGATCTCGAGCTGCGCAGGAAAGGCCGTGTGACGATCGTGAGCTGCAGGCGCTGGAAGGTCGCGCAGACCGGCGTCGGCCCGTTGCGCGAGCTGGTCAAGGCGATGCGGGAGCACGACGCTCACGAGTGCGCGTACGTCGCAGCCGGCGAGTTCAGCGCGCAGGCGCGTACCTACGCGAGCGAGAAATCGGTGCGATTGCTGAGCTCGGCGGCGCTGGCCGATCTGCTCGGCAGAGCACAGCGCCCACGGTGGGCGCTGTTCCGTCGATAATCCGCAAAACCCTCTGAGGTTAGCCCGAGCGTGTGGGGACGAGATTTCGTCGTCGCGCAACGTCCCGCGCTAGCGGTGGCGCGGTTCGTTGCGTATCGCGTAGCGCTCGCCGCGGCGCATGCGTCCGACGCCCCACGGATCCGCCGGGGCTTTGGCCGCCGGCGCCGGACGCGCTGGCGGGCGCGGTGAAGGTTTCCGGCTGGCACACATCAGAAGTATGCCCGCCCAGATCGCTATCCCCCCGAACAGGAGCGCGAGTATGGTGATCAAGCTGGTCATGATTGCCTCTAAAAAGTAACGCTGTGGCGTAGCTTACGCACGCAACGTACCAAGACGCAGAGGTGGGCCACCTTGCCGACGAGCGCTGCCGCGCCGCTGATGAACGGCGAGAACCGTGACAAAATGCACGGTCCGCATACCACAAGCTGCAGATCGGGCTGGTGAGCGTCCGCGGGAGTGCCGAAACTCAGACCGCCGAAACGGACGGCCTGGCGCGCCGCTCGAACGCGCCGATCCGGCAGAACGCCCGGTGACAGGGCGCCGGGCTATTCGAGGCGCGCTCCGGACGCCTTGACCACCCGCGCCCACTTCTCGGTTTCCAGGCGCAGGTGCCGCGCGAACTCTTCAGGGCTGCCAGCGATGATGAAGAGCCCGAGACCCTCGAGCTGATTCTTGAGCTCGGGCGTGCGCAACAGCCGGACCACCTCGTTATGCAGGCGCATGATCGTGTCCCGCGGCGTCGCTGCCGGGGCCAGGATGCCGTTCCAAGTCACGACCTCGAACTCCGGCAACGCCGCTTCGGCGACTGTTGGCAGCTCGGGCATGACGTGAGAACGCCGGCTGCTCGTCACCGCGACGGCGCGCAGTTTCCCGGACTGCACGAATGGAATCATCTCGGGCAGCGGATTGATCATCAGGCTCATGCGCCCGCCGATGAGGTCGAGCAGTCCCTGCGCCGATCCCTTGTAAGGCACGTGCACGATGTTGATCTGCGCCATGCTTCTGAAAAGCTCCCCGCCGAGATGCGAAGACGTGCCGTTGCCGGCCGACGGGAAATTGAGCTCCCCGGGCCGCTGCCTCGCGAGCGAGATCAGCTCTTTGACCGTTTTTACCGGCAGCGACGGATGCACCACCATCAGCAGTGGTGCTGCCGAGATCAGCACGACCGGCGCGAGATCCCTGAGGGGGTCGTAGCTGAGTTTGGCATACAGGCTGGGATTGATGGCAAGGCCGGGGAAAGCCGTCAATATCGTGTAGCCATCGGGCGGCGCCTTGACGACGAATTCCGCAGCGATATTGCCGCCCGCGCCGGGCCGGTTGTCGACCGCGACCGGCTGGCCGAATGCTTCAGACAGCCGTTGCGCGACCGCCCGCGCGACGATATCGGTCGTGCCTCCTGGCGGAAACGGTGCGACCCAGCGGATCGGCTTGCTCGGATAGGCCTGTCCTGAGCCCGTCGAAGGAGCCTGCGCACTCGCCGCCATGGCGACCGCGAGTCCGATCGCTGCCCACCAAGCTCGTATCATTCGATCTCCCGCGGCTGCTGCGCGACGAGCACGGTGCTCGCCGCCCGCAGCGGCTCAGATTTTCCAGAATTCCGGCGTGCGGGCTATCCAACCGGCGTATTCGGCATACGCTTCCTGCGGTCCACGCAGCGTCACACCAAATTCGTTGACGATGCGCCCGACGTCCATCAGACAGCGGTCGGTATCGGTATAGCCGATGTTCGGCGTCTCGCCATCGTCAGCGGAGTGGTACTCGAAATCATTGTAGACCGTTTGCAGCGCGTCGCACCACGCGTGCAACGTGGCACTTCCCCAGTCGACGCCCGAGCTCAGGTTATAAAGCATGGCCCGATGCGCTGGCGCGTCGAGCAGGGCCAGAAGCCCTGCGGCGACATCGCAGCTGTAAATCCAGTCGCGCCGGTTCGCGCGCGGGGGCAACACCGCGGTGATGCCCGTTGCGGCGCACCGTGCGAGCTGCGAGTGCGTCCCGAAATTGTCGCGCATGCCCGTGTCGCGTTCCCACGGTCCGATGACAGTGCCCAGCCGCGCGCAGACGACGTCGACGGACCACAATTCCGCGAGCCTCATGCACATGCGCTCGGTGGCGTGCTTGGTAATTGCGTAGAGAGTCAGGGGCGCCGAGGGCGCAATGTCCTCGTAAAGGCGCTGCAGGCGATACAGCGATTCGCCGTACGCAGCGCCCGAACCCACATAGACGAAGCGCCGCACGGCGTTGCGGCGCGCCGCATCGAGCACATTGATCGTGCCCTGCAGATTGACCTGCACCACGCTGGACGGGTCGCGTGCCTCGCGCCCCGGCCCGGAAGTCACCGCGGCACAGTGAATCACTCCGCGCGGCTTGCGCTCTGCAAATGCGCGTGCGACCTGGCTCGCGTCGCAGACGTCGCCTTCGATGAGGTTCAACTGTCCGCTTTGAACGTACTGCGCGACCGCGCGGTGCGCCGGCGCGGGCAGGCCGCCGCGATCGAACAACGCGACCTCGCGGCCGCTCGCGAGCAGCGCTTCGACGACGTTGAGACCGACATAGCCTGCGCCGCCGGTTACGAGGATGGTCATGACACGCGTTTCGTCGTGCTGCAGGCCGCTAGCAACCTGTCGGACTTGGAGGGTTCCACAGGGCTGCCAAAAGCAAACCCGCCCCATCTTTCCTGAATAATGTCTAATTCCACAGCCGTTTCACCTCGGTGAGCACGCAGCAACGACATTGCGATGGCTTTTTTGACGACACTTGCGAATTTTTGCCGGGGCGGTTTTGCCTAAGGACTGGAATCCCGCCGGGCCCCTCTGTTGCACGCGGTCGCGGCGTCCAACTACAGCCCTACAGGTGGCTCACATGGAATCTCAGGTGATCCTCGATGAATGTTGCGACAAAGAAATAGCTGTGGTCGTACCCCGGCTGCAGGCGCAGGCTGAGTGGCACCGCTGCGCGCTCGCAGGCCTCCCTCAGCAGTTCCGGTTTGAGCTGGGTGTCGAGGAACTGGTCCGCGCTCCCCTGGTCGACGAGGATCGGCGGCCCGCGCCAGCCGCGTTCGTCGATCAGCGCCGTCGCATCGTATTCGCGCCAGCATGCGGGGTCGGGGCCCAGATACGCGGTCAGCGCCTTGGCCCCCCATGGACAGCGCATCGGCGATGCGATCGGCGCGAGCGCCGAGACCGAGCGGTACGACCCGGGATGCTTGAGCGCGATGGTCAGCGCGCCGTGGCCTCCCATCGAGTGGCCGAAAATGCCGGCACGCGCGGGATCGACCGGCAGCACAGAGGCGACTGCTTCCGGCAGCTCGTGTGCGACGTAGGAATACATGCGATAGCCGCGCGACCATGGCGGCTGCGTCGCATCGACGTAAAAACCCGCGCCTGCACCCAGGTCGTAGCTCTCTGCTTCGCCCGGGATGTTAAGCCCACGCGGGCTCGTGTCGGGCGCGATGACCGCGACCCCCAGCTCCGCAGCAACGCGCTGCGCGCCCGCCTTGACGACGAAATTTTCTTCGGTGCAGGTCAGTCCCGACAGCCAATAGACGAGCGGCACGCGTGCGCTTTGCGCCTGCGGCGGCAGATACGCCCCGAACCGCATGACGCACTGGGTTTCGCGCGACGCGTGACTGTAGATGCGCTGCACGCCGCCAAAGCACCTGCTTTCGGAGACTAGCGTGACCGCCACACTGGCTACCCCAGCCTGGGCGTCGCGGAGGACCCCCTCGATCCGCTGCGGGAATACTGGCCGCCGCGCGCCCGCGCCCAGGGCCTGCGCTTCACGCTGCGCCGGACCGTCGTCGCGAAATGTCCCGCCCCGGGCAACACGGTCTACGGCCTCGCATACTCGACGAAGACGCTCTTGCCGCCTTGGATGATCCACTGTCCCATCCCGCGGCCAAGCTGGTCGCCGCCTGGCGTAAAGTCGCAGCTCGACCCCGCGCCCGCAAAATTGATCGCCGTGCCGGCGCGAATCAGCTTCAGCGCGTCCACGACGTCGTCGACCGCCTGGCCGGGACCATTGCAGACCGGGATGATCTGCTTCGACCAGTCGGCCGCCATCGGACTCTTGGCCTTTTCCATGGCCATGGCAGTCACGGCGATCTGGTCGTGCGTATTCGGCGGGAAGAGGTAGACGCGATCGGCCGGCGCCCCCATCAGCGCCACGAACTTCTTATAACCGGGCGCGCTGGTATCGGGCATCGGCTGGAAGTGCCGGATGCCCTCGGCAACCTGCGGTCCGACCGCCTGCACGAACTTGCCTTCGGCATCGGCCATGATCGACAGGGCGACGACCTTGCTGTCGAAGCCGCCGCGATAGACCTCCTTCATGATCGACACGAAATCGGGCAGCAGGCCGAAGCAGTAGACCGCGTCGGGCTTCTTGGCGAAAACGCGCTCGACCTCGGCGCGGTACGAAGGCTGCTCGGGGTTGTAGACCAGCGAATCGACGACCTTGCGCCCGCCCGCCGTCATCTGCTCTTCGAACACCTTCATGATCGGCAGCACGAAGGCATTCTGCAGCCCCATGATGCCCACCGTCTTATAGCCGAGCCTGAGGGTCGCGCGGCTGATGACGGTACCCCAGTCGGTGGCCTTCATCTGGAAGCGCCACACGTAGCCCTGGGTGTCGCCTTCCGTGATCGCATTGGCAGCGCTCGAAACCATCAGCACGACCTTGTTCTGTACCGCGATCGGACGCGACGACATGCCCTCGGGCGTTCCCCAATAGCCGACGAGCGCCTGGCACTTGTGCACGTTGATGAATTTTTGCGACAGATTGGCGGCGACCGAAGCGCTGGACTCCGAGTCCTCGATGAACAGCTCGAGCCGGCGCCCGCCGAGGATGCCGCCGGCGCCGTTGATCTTGGCCACCGTACGCTTGGCTGCTTCGCCCATGTCGGGGCCGTAAGCGCCGGCATTGCCCGTCATGGGCAGCGCCACTCCGATCGGTATCGTTGCGCCCTGCGCGTGCGCCAGATTGAGATAAGGGGCCGCGATCGGGAGCGCGGCTGCGGCGCCCAGCGTTTTGAGAACTTTACGACGCGTAAATTTCTTCATTTGACACCTCCTTAGTTAAAGCCTGTAGCACCGATGACCTCAACCGCCAACGCGTGTGCCATCGGATGCAAAAACGCGACTGTCTACCTGCAAGCGATACTCGCGCATGAAACCCTGCGGCCTGAAGATGAGCAGCGCAATGAGCCCCGCCCCGATGATGATAATGCGGATCGCCGCCAGCTGGTCCGAATCGAGCGCAGGAATCAGATCCTTCGCGAAGCGCGAGCCCTCGAGCAGGATCATCACGATCGCGGCCCCGCCGATGGCACCCTTGTGCGCGCCGCGCCCGCCGGCGATGACCGCCATGAAGGCATAGGCGATCACGATATTGGAAAACTGCGTCGGGTCGATGTACTGGTAATAGAACGCGTGCAGCGAGCCGGCCAGACCTATGAACGCACCGCCGATCGCGAAAATCCGGATACGCGCCCACAGCACGTATTTGCCCAGCGTGGCTGCAACCACGTCGTCCTCGCGCACCGCGCGCATGATGCGTCCAAAGGGCGAGCGTGCGATGACGTTGAGGAACCACACCGTCGCGGCCAGCAGCACGAGCGACAGCCCCAGCATGAAATACTGGTAGTACTCCGCCGGCACCACATCACCGAGCGGCCGAGGAATGCCGGTCAGCCCCAGCGCTCCCTTGGTCAGCCAGTCCTCGTTGAGCGCGACCAGCCGCAGCATCTCGCCGACGCCGAGCGTGACGATCGCGAAATAATCTTCCTCGGCCACGCGCAGCGTCACCAGCGACACGACCCCGCATACGATCGCGACAATCGCCATCGCGCCCAGCGTCGCGAAGAACGTGTTGGCGCCGCCCTTGAGCATCAGCAGCGCGCAGCTGTAGGCACCCAGGGCGTAGAGTCCTGCGAGCCCGAAGTTCACCATGCCGCCGAGCCCCCACTGGAAATTGAGTGCCAGCGCGAGGATCGCCGAGAAACAGACCACGATCGACATCAGGATGATGAACGAGATCATTTGCGTATGTAAGGCTGGCCGAAAAGCCCCTGCGGACGGGTGATGAGGATCAGCGCGATCACGGCCAGCGGGATGCCGATGCGATAGTTGGGCGGAATCACCAGCGAGGACAACTCGCTGACCAACCCGATGATGAGCGCGCCGACGAACGCACCGAGCGGGCTGCCCAGCCCGCCAAGGATAGCGGCGGCAAAAACCGCGATCACATAGTTCGAGCCCATCGGCGGCTCGAGCGCCCGGTCCATGCCGATCAGCACCCCGCCGACCGCGAGCAGCATTCCCGCGATGAACCACGTCCAGCGGATGACCGTGGGACTTTCGATGCCGCGCACCAGGGCGAGCGCGGGATTATCGGCCACCGCGCGCATCGCGCGCCCGATCGGCGTGCGCGTGAGCAGGAAATACATCGCGAGCATCGCCGCGGTCGAAACGGCGATCGTGATCATCTGCTCGCGGTTCATGCGGATGTCGAGAAAGCGAAAAGGCCTGGCCAGCTCGATCGCAAAGCTGCGCGCAGTGTTGCCATAGGCGAAGCGCGCGACGTTTTCGAGGATGAACCCCAGGCCCAGCGAGGCGACCATCAGCGTGATGGCGCCGCGCTCGCGCAACGGGCGGAATGTCACGTAGTCGATCGCAATCAGCATGCCGCCGAAGGCGATCGCCACCACGACCGTCGACAACGAGAGGGGCCACCCCAGTTGCGCATTGAGCGCAAAGACCATGTAGGCCGCGACGGTCATCATCGCACCCACCGCGAAATTCGGGAATTTGAGCACGCCGAACAGCAGCGTAATCGCGAGTGCAGGCAGCGTCATGATGATACCGGTGACTACGCCGTTGAACGCGGTTTGCAGCATCAGGCCGCCGCTGTGCGCGCAACGCAGCGCGCAGCCTGGCACGCGCCGACCGCTGGCGTCTGAATCGCCGCGCTCATGCGGCCTCTTCTCTCACGTCGCCGAGATACAGGCTGTGCAGATCGGGCATGTCCGCAATCTGGCTCGCGGGCGCGGTCATGCGCACCCGCCCGTTTGCCATCACGATGCACGTGTCCGAGATGCGCAGCGCTTCGATCGCGTTCTGCTCGATCATGAACACCGACACGCCGCCCGCATTGACCTTGCTCACCGTAGCGAAGATATCGGCCATGTACTTCGGGGACAATCCCGCCGACGGCTCGTCGAGCATCAGCACCTTGGGCTCAACCGTCAGCGCGCAGGCGAACGCCAGCATCTGCCGCTGCCCGCCGCTCAAGTTGCCGGCGAGCGTGCGAAACTTGGCCGGCAGTTCCGGGAACAGCGCGAGCAACTCGTCGCTCAGCACCCCGCTGCCGGATCTGCCCTTGCTCATGAACTCGCGCGCGATCTTGAGATTCTCGAGCACGGTGAGGTTGCGAAACACGTTGTATTCCTGCGGCACGTACGACAGCCCCGCCCTCACCCGTTTCGGCGCACTCAGGGCGTTCACGCACTCGCCGTCGAGCACGATCTCGCCCTGCCGCGCCGGCAGCAGGCCGGCGAGGGTTTTGATCAGCGTCGACTTTCCCGAACCGTTGGGGCCGATCACGGTGACCACCTTGCCGCGCGGCAGCGTCGCGTCGATGCCCTTGAGGATGTCGCCCGCGCCGTACCCCGCGTGCAGTCCCGCAACGCTGAGGATGTCGCTCATGCGACTTTCCCGAGGTAGGCGTGCATCACGTCGCGGTTGGACGCTACCTCCCGGTACGTGCCCGAAGTCAGGGTGCGGCCTTCGGCGAGCACGTAGATGGGATTGCACAGTTCGGCGATGACATCCATATCGTGCTCGATGATCGCGAAAGTCAGCCCTGCGGCGCGCAGCTTGGCAACGGTCGCGCCGAGCGCTTTGGTCATCAGCGGACTGACGCCCGCCGTCGGCTCGTCGAGCAGGATCAGCTTGGGGTCGAGCATCAGCGCGCGCGAAATCTCGAGCAGCTTCTTCTGTCCGCCGGAAAGATTCTTCGCCGGCTCGTTGGCGAGCGGCCACAAATCGACCTGCGCGAGCAGCGCTTGTGCGTGGGCAATGGCAGCATGCTGCTCGGCGCGCACCCTCGCCGGCGCGAGGAAATTGCGCCACACGTTCTCGCCGCATTGCAGGGGTGCGGCAAGCAGCATGTTTTCGAGGACCGTCAGCTCGCCGAGCTCGCGCGAAATCTGGAACGTGCGCACCAGCCCCAGCCGGGCGAGCTGATCGGGGCGCAGGCCGGCGATACTGCGCTCCTGGAAACGCACGTCCCCCGCGTCGGGCGGGATCAGTCCGCCGAAGACATTGAACAGCGTGGATTTGCCGGCGCCGTTGGGGCCGATGATGCCGGTGATGCTTTGCGCGCGGATGTCGATACTGCAGCCATTGAGCGCCTGAAACCCACCGAAGGATTTGGAAACGTTATCCGCGCTCAGCATGAAATGTTCCGGACTATCTACCGTTAGAGCAGCTCATGGATGCCGGCGACGCGACGTTGCGCCCTGCCGGCGAGTCTTGTTCGGAGGCTTTTCAGCTTAACCGCAATCGGCGCTGCGCTGGAAAAAACTTTTGCTGATGCCGGTCATCATCTTTTTTTATGGAACCCGCGCCAATCTCAGGCGCGCGCGGCGCGCTCGTGCAATGCGCCGTCAAGCCAGATCCTGCGCGCGACGTTTTCCAATGCCGCGATGACGGGGTCGCTCTCGCGCTCGCGCAGATAGATGAATGACAGCGAAGTCGTCGGGCGGGCGACGCGCCAGACGCAGACTTCCCCGGCGCTTTGCGCGGCAAACGCGAGGTCCTCGCGCATCAGGCCCAGTCCCACGCCCGCAGTGATCAGGCTCTTGATCGTCTGCTCCTGGTCGGCCTCGACGACCTTGAATGGCTCGAGCTTGTAGCGGGCAAACATCTCGCTGACCATTTGCAGATGCGGTGACATCTTGGGTGCACGGATCCACGGCAGCGCAGCAATATCCGCCCAGTCCGCACTTGCGATACGCTCCTTC
The DNA here is from genome assembly GCA_046715035.1 of Burkholderiales bacterium. GTDB lineage: Bacteria > Pseudomonadota > Gammaproteobacteria > Burkholderiales > SG8-41 > PALSA-1004. The sequence continues at coordinate 19,045 of JBKJZR010000201.1, forward strand.
CAGGTCGGGGGCGCAACGACGCGGTAGGCCATTTCGGTCAGGCTGACCGCCTGCACGTGGGGGATGATGACACGCCCCATGCAGAATGCCGCGTCGAGCGCGCCACTGCCGACGCCTTCGATCGCCCACGTCGAGATGCCGTGCTGCAGCTGGACTTCGAGCCACGGATAGAGATCGATTACCGAGCTCATGAACTGACCGAGTCGGATGAACGACGGGTCGAGTATGGTGCCGACCCTGGCGTTGCCCGTGAGCTTGCCCTGCAGGTCCTGCGCGCGGCTGCGAAACTCACCCGCGGCGGCAAGAATGGCGTGCGCCTTGGGCAGCAGCGCCTGGCCCGCCCGCGTGAGCTTCACTCCGCCCGCGCCGCGCTCGAAAAGCTTCAGGTTGAGCGTCTGCTCGAGGGCTTTCAGGTGCCCGCTGACCGCCGGCTGCGTGACGTGCAGCAGCAGCGCCGCCTTGGTGAGATTGCCGTGCTCCGCGACGGTGACAAAGGTGCGGATCTGGTAGATCTCCATCGCGTCGACGGCGGCCTGTGGCCGCATAGGTTGGATTGCGTCCAATCTAACACGACCGTCCGCTCCGGCAAACCGTGCAGCCACAACCCTGAACCGCGTGCGACCCGGGCACGTCTGGTGAAGGCGAGCCTTTGCGCAAGCGCTTTAGTCCCCGCGCCCGCGCAGCCTGCCAGCAGTGCCCGGCGCCTCCCGACCCGATTCGCGCGTTACGCGACCAGCCATGACTTGTTCGGGTCTTTGGTGACGCCGTTCTCCAGCGCTTCGAGAATTTTGCGCACGATCAATATCGACTTGTCCGACCTCAGGTGCACTTCCTGATAGTTGTCGTCGGGCAGGTTGAACATCTGCTGCTGGCGCTCGAGCGCCCAGCGGTCCTGGTCGACGACGGAGGGAAACATTTCCTGCATGCGTTCCATCGTGGTGTGCCCCGGCTGCAGACTGGGCTGTCCTTTGGGCACCGAGATCGACCAGCGCCAGATATGGTGGGTCTCGTCGACCGGCGTATGCGAATGGTGCAGGATGTAGCCCCGCTCCGCTGCACTGCCGAGCTCTCCCGGCGGCGCGCAACGCAGCTGCACGCGCGTGAGCCCCGGATTCGACAGCTGGTGCGTGTGTATGCGATCGACCATTTCGTAGCCGAACCAGTCGACGAGGAACGGTGGATGCCGGTAGTTGCTCACCTGGCGCACCGACTTGATCGACGGATTGCCATCGACCTCCTGCTCGATGAACTCGACGGGAATCTTGCTGTTGGCGAGATCGCCGATGTTGCCGTCGTGCAGCGGGTAGAAATGCGTGATGTCGAGCAGATTCTCGATCAGCAAACGGTAGTTGGCGGGCACCTCGATCGGCGGGCACGTGTAGTTGTCCCAGACGTCGCTCACGAACTCCGGCGTGCGCGGCGGCCGCGCCTTGCCCATCTGGTCAGGGTCGCCGGCCCAGATCCACACCACGCCTTCCTGCTCAACGACGGGGAAAGGCCGCAGCTTCGCGCGCGACGGGATCGGCAGGTCCATCTGCGACGGAATCGCCACGCATTTGCCGTTGCCGTCGTAGGCGAAGCCGTGATACGAGCATTCCAGCGTGCCGTTCGGAAGTATCTTTCCGCACGACAGCGGCATGCGCTTGTGCACGCAGCGATCGTCGAACGCGACGACCTTGCCCTCGCCCGTGCGCCAGATGACGACGGGCCGCTTGGTGATTACCATGCCGTGCAGCCTGTTGGTCTCGAACTCTGGCGACATGCCTGCGACGTACCACGCGTTCTGCACAAAGGAATTGGCTTCCACGTTGCCTCCTGGATTCGAATCAGTTGGACGCCGCGGCGCGCGGCGGTGCTGCACAGCAAGATTACACCGACTTGCGCGACCGGCGGCAACGTCTTTTGTGATAAATCGTATCAGGATAAGTGATGACCGCGAGCGACGGCGTGGCATAGAATACGGGCCATTCCCCCCGCCGAACTCCGTTGCCCCCGGTCGAAGCCATTACGTTGGTCGAAGCGAAAGTCCGTGAATTGGGCACTGACGGGATACCGATGAATCCTCCATTAACGTTCCCGGCGGCGTAACCATGGCACGCGTCACGGATGTCCCGCCCGAGCAGGTCGCCGCGGACGTGCGCGAGACCTACGTCAGGTTTGCCGGCGGTTACGGACCTTTCCGCAACCAGGTCGGCGTGTTTGCCCACGTGCCGTCCGCAGTCACGCATCTGATGGGCATGCTGCTCGAGCTGCGCGAGCAGAAAAACGTGCCTTACCGCTACATCGAGCTCGCAATCGTGGCGGTATCCAAGCTCAACGAATGTCACTATTGCGTTGCGCACCACAAGCCCCTGCTGATGGTCGAAGGGCTGACCCCGCAGGGTGTCGACAGCGTCCTCGACTATGCCGATCACCCCGAGTTCGACGCGGTCGACAGGCTGGTCGTCGAATACACGATCGCCGTCACCCATACCCCGCAGCGCATCCGCGACGCGCTGTTCGCGCGTCTGCGCGAGCACTTCACCGAAGCGCAGGTCGTCGAGCTCACCCTACGCATCGCGCTATGCGGGTTTTTCAACCGCTTCAACGATGCCCTGATGATCGATGCGGAGGCCCAGGCGCTGCTTCATCCTTAGCGACGCGCAATCGGTGCACTCACGGTGTCCGCAGCACGCGCATTCGTGATAGATTCACCAACCTCGGCGCCACCCCTCCTTATCCTGCACCGCGGCTATTGCGGTAGTGAAAAATGGCCCAGCCATGAAAATCTCCGAATCGACGCTCGCCCGCACGGGCGGACAACTGCTCGTTGATGCGCTCAAGGTGCATGGCGCCGATATCGCGTTCGGCGTCCCCGGCGAAAGCTACCTCGCGGTGCTCGACGCCTTCTACGAGTCGCAGCACGACATCCGGTTCGTGATCTGTCGACAGGAAGGCGGCGCCGCGAACATGGCCGATGCCTACGGGAAACTGACGGGGCGTCCCGGCATCTGCTTCGTCACGCGCGGTCCCGGCGCGACCAATGCGAGCATAGGCATTCACACGGCGTTTCAGGACTCGACGCCGCTGATCCTCTTCATCGGCCAGGTCGGTAGCGAAGTCGCCGAGCGCGAGGCGTTTCAGGAAATCGACTATCGGCGCATGTACGGGCAGATGGCGAAATGGGTCGCGCAGATCGACCGTGCCGAGCGCGTGCCCGAGATGGTCAGTCACGCGTTCCACCTCGCTGTTTCCGGACGTCCGGGTCCCGTCGTGCTCGCGCTGCCGGAAGACATGCAGACCTCGATCGCGACGGTGGCCGATACGGCGCCGTATCAGCGCGTCGCCGCCCACCCCGGCGCGGCGGACATGGACAAGCTGCGCGGCCTGCTGGCGCAGTCGCAGCGCCCGTTCGTCATGCTCGGCGGCGGCGGCTGGAACGCGCAGGCCTGCGCCGACCTGCAGGCGTTCGCCGCAGCGAACGCGCTGCCCGTGGGCTGCGCCTACCGCTGCCAGGATCTCTTCGACAACCGCCATCCCAACTACGTCGGCGATATCGCGGTGGGATTGAATCCCGCGCTCGAGCAGCGCATCCGCGAGGCGGACCTGCTGCTGGCGATCGGACCGCGCCTCGGCGAATGGACGACGATCAATTACACGCTGATCGACATTCCGCGCCCTAAGCAGAAGTTCGTGCACGTGCATGCCGGCGCCGAAGAGCTGGGGCGCGTGTATCAGGGCGACCTGCTGATCAATTCCGGCATGCCGGAATTCGCGGCAGCCGCCCGCGCGCTTAAACCGGTCGCCGCTGCGTGGCATGACGCAACGCTCGCGGCGCGGTCCGAATACGAGGCGTGGCAAAAGCCGGTCGCCGTGCCGGGCGCGCTCAACATGAGCGAAGTGATCCTGTTTCTGCGCGACCGGCTGCCGCCGGAGACCATCATTACCAACGGCGCGGGCAATTTCACGCTGTGGCCGCATCGCTTTTATCGATATACGGGCTTCCGCACTCAGCTCGGGCCCACCAGCGGCGCGATGGGATACGGCGTGCCCTCCGGCGTTGCCGCGAAGCTCGTACACCCCGGGCGGCCGGTCGTTTCATTCGCGGGTGACGGGGATTTCCTGATGAGCGGCCAGGAACTGGCGACGGCAATGCAATACGGCGCGAAAGTCATTTTCCTCGTCGTCAACAACGGCATGTACGGCACCATCCGCATGCATCAGGAGAAGCATTACCCGGGACGCGTGAGCGGCACCGAACTGCGCAATCCCGATTTTGCCGCGCTGGCGCGCGCCTACGGTCTGCACGCTGAAATCGTCGAAAAAACGGCCGACTTTGCGCCCGCTTTCGAGCGCGCTTTCAACGCCGACACCGCCGCCCTCCTCGAGCTGAGAATCGATCCCGACGCGATTTCGCCGCGCGCGACACTCTCGGCGATCCGCGCTGAGGCAATGAGAAACCAAGAAAGCGTGAGGAGTGAGGGGTAAACCTGCGCGGCCGCGCAGAACTTTCTCCTTCCTCCTCACCCCTCACTCCTCACTCAAACAACATGGTCCGCTATATCAAGGAAGAGGAAGTCGCGCAGATACTGACCATGCACAAGGCGGTGGAGCTGGTCGAGCTCGCCCTGCGCGAACGCGCCGAAGGCCGCGCGACCGATGTACCGCGCGTGCGCACGCGTACCCCGGCGGGCACGCTGCACATCATGCAGTCTGCAGCGCCCGCGCTCGAGCTCGCCGGCTTCAAGGCCTATTACTCCGGGGCCGGCCGCAACGCACGTTACTTCATGCACCTGCTCGATGCGGGCAGTGGCAAGCTGCTCGCGATGATCGAAGCGGGCCATCTCGGCATGGTGCGCACGGGCGCCGCCAGCGGTGTCGCGACCCGCTACCTCGCGCGCGACCAGGCCGCGGTGGTCGGCACGATCGGCGCGGGCAAGCAGGCGGTGGGCCAGCTCGAAGCGGTCTGCGTGGTGCGCAAAGTCCATGCAGTGAGGGTCTACAGCCGCAATGCCGAGCGCGCCCAGAAGTTCTGCGCGGAGCTCGCGGACCGGCTGCAGGTGGCGATGGAGCCGGTGGCGAGCGCGGCCGATGCCGTGCGCGGCGCCGACATCGTCAACGTCATCACCAAGTCGGCCACACCGGTACTGGAAGGCGCCTGGCTCGAGCCCGGCCAGCACATCAACGCCGCGGGCTCGAACGCGCTCACCCGCCGCGAGCTCGACGAGGCCGCGGTGCGGCGCTGCTCGCAGGTGGTCGTCGACTCGCGCGCCACTGCACGCAACGAAAGCGGCGACCTGCTGCCGCTGGTGGAGAACGGCGTGCTCGACTGGGACGCGCTGCCCGAGCTGGGCGAAATCATTATCGGGCGCGTGCCCGGCCGGGTGTCAGCGGACGCGATCACGCTGTACGAATCGCACGGCATGGCAGTCCAGGACCTTTACACCGCGAACTACGTGTTCGAACAGGCGCGGCAGAGAAACATCGGCGTCGACCTGCCGATCGGCGTCTAACACCGCGATTTCCTTACAAGAGAGAACGCCATGACCACAGCATTGGGAAAGATCGGTTTCGTGGGCATCGGCACGATGGGAACGCCGATGGCCGGCAATCTGGCCAAGGCCGGCTGCAAGCTGCTCGTCTACGACGCGAAGCGTGAGAACGCGGCTGCGCTGGCGTCCACCCACGAGGTCGAGGTCGCGGCCTCGCTCGCCGAGCTGGGCGCGCAGTCGGGAACCGTGATCACGATGCTGCCCGACGGCAAGATCGTGCGCAAAGTGCTGTGCGGCGATCATGACAGCTTCAAGGACTGTATCGCCGCGGGTCTGCCGTCCGGAGCGGTGGTGATCGACATGAGCTCGTCATCGCCCGTGGGCACACGCGAGCTGAGCGAAGTGCTTGCCAAGCGCGGCATCGAGCTCCTCGACGGTCCGGTTTCGGGTGGCCTGCGCCGCGCCATCGACGGCTCACTGGCCATCATGGTGGGCGGCAATGCGGCGGCATTCGAACGCTGCAAGCCGCTGTTCGAGAAGATGGGCAAGCAGATATTCTATGCAGGGCCGTCGGGCGCGGGGCACGCCGTCAAGGCGCTCAATAACTACGTATCTGCGGCCGGCTTGCTCGCCGCGTGCGAAGCAGTGGTTGCGGGCACGCGCTTCGGCCTCGAGCCGGGAGTCATCGTCGATATCATCAACGCGTCGAGCGGCATGAACAACAGCACGCAGAACAAGTTCAAGCAGTTCATCCTGTCGGAAACCTACGGCGCGGGATTCATGATGGGGCTGATGGCGAAAGACCTGCGCACCGCGCTCGAAGTCACTGCGGCGACCGCCACGCCGGATCCGCTCGCCCGGCATTGCGTCGAAATCTGGAACGATGCCGAACGCAAGCTCGGCGGCGCCGTCGACCACACCGAGATTTTCCGCTACCTGAAAATGCTGGACAGCTGAGCGACATCCGCTAGCGCGCACCGGCGCGCGCGGCATCCGCCAGCGCATAAGCGTCTTCGACCAGCTTCAGCGTCTGCAGATTGTCCTCGGGCGCAGTCTCGAACGGCAGGCCGGCGAGTAACTGGGCGGTGAAATGCGCCATCCCGGCGTCGAAGCAGATCTGATAAGCCGCCCTGTAGTCTGTGTCCATGCGCTCAGCGTGTGCGCCCCGAATTTCAAGGCCGCCCTCATCGAGTATCACGCTCGACCGGGCGCCGATGATCTCGAAGCGGTCCGACACCGCTGTGCCGAAACCGGGTGCAACAAAACTGCCGGCGAGCACGACCGGCGCACCCGCGGGGGTTTCGAGGAGCAGTGTCGCCAGCGTTTCTCCGGGCATGTCGGGCTCGGTATGCAGGGTGCGCGCCGCCGCGACCGTCAGCGGTCCAAGCAGGAAGCGCAGCACGTCGAGCTGGTGGATCAGCGTTTCGGCGATCATCAGCCGCCGCTCACGCGCCATGAACGGAGCGCGCTCGACCGCGGGCCGGCGCCCGCTCGAGTCCTTGATGAATCCCGAGCGATGCATCGTCACCACGCATTGCCGCACGGCGCCGACGCGATGTTCGTCGAGCCACCGGCGGATCGTGCGGAAGTGCGGAGCGAAGCGGCGGTTCTCGTTGACCATCAGGCGGATGCGCCCGGACACTTCAGCCGCGAGCGCCGCGGCTTCGGCGAGCGTAGGAGCGAGAGGCTTCTGGCAGAGCACGTGCACAC
>JBKJZR010000202.1:0-18544 GCA_046715035.1 Burkholderiales bacterium
ATCGGCCGTGCCTGTTCGCAGAAACCATCACCGACGCCAAGGGCCGAAGCCGCAAGCGCTACCCCTACAAACTGATGATGACGCCCTACGAGAAACTCAAATCACTGCACGAAGCTCAACAATTCCTCAAACTCGGCGTCACCTTCCAGCAGCTCGATGCGCAGGCCTCGGCCATGAGCGATAATGAGGCCGCGCGGCGTCTGAACGAGGCACGCGCAACTCTCTTCAAAACCATTTTCAACCGATCGAAATCAGCCGCCTGAACAACACTCAAAAACCCACCCCTTCAGACTCATACTTGGATTGGAATGTACTTATTCCCGCTTCTTGCAACCCGTCGCCCAAGCAATCGGCTGTTGTCGGACACCTCCTACATGTCGGGCAGCGATTTGCTGATGTTGTAGAACTTGCATAATGGTTAACCTTGCTGACAATCACGCTGAAGCCACCATTCAGCGCCAATAAAATAGTGAACTGCTCCCTTCCAGGGGGCCCAGCGAGGTGAACCATGAGCGCAGTATTGCACGTAGCAGATCTGAGTCCGGGTTGTGAAGCAGCGCTGGCCAAGGCGCGCATGTTTGCGGTCGATCCCGCCACGCGCCTGCCAGGGACCTCGCCGCGCCAAAGCGCGAGTGGAGCGCATTTCGGGCGGCTCTATGGCAGTTCGCCTGCGATGCGTGCCGTCTACCAGATGGTCGATAGGGTGGCCCCTACCGAGGCCAGCGTACTGCTCATCGGCGAAAGCGGCACCGGCAAGGAGCTGGTGGCCAACGCCATCCATGACGAGAGTGCCTGCCGCGCCGGAGCCTTCGTAGCGATCAACTGCGGGGCGTTCTCGGCCAATCTGATCGAGGCGGAGCTCTTCGGTTACGAGCGCGGGGCCTTCACCGGCGCGGTTCGCTCGCACCGCGGCTGCTTCGAGCGCGCCAGCGGCGGCACGCTGTTCCTCGATGAGATCACTGAAATGCCCCTCGAGCTGCAGATCAAGTTATTGCGCGCGCTGGAGACAGGCTGTTTCTACCGGGTGGGCGGCGAGCAGGAACAAAGTGTCAACGTTCGCATTATCGCCGCTACCAATCGCGATCCGAATCAGGCGGTCGCGCAGGGGCGCCTGCGCGAGGATCTGCTGTACCGCCTGGCGGTGTTCCCGCTGCCTCTGCCCCCGTTGCGTGCTCGCGGTCCGGACATCGAGCTGCTCGCACAGCACTTTCTGGATGAACTCAATGCCGCGGCGGGTTCTGCCAAATCCTTCAGCGAATCCGCCCGCGAGTTCCTTAATCGCCACGGTTGGCCGGGCAACGTGCGCGAGCTCAAAAACGCCGTCCAGCGCGCGTTCATTATGGCGGAGACCGAGGTTAACTTCGACCGCAGCGAGCAGGTCCCCGTCGCTCTGCGCGACAAGGCCGCAGTGCCGACCGGCGGGAGTTTGCAGTTCGCGATCGGCACCCCACTCGAGACCATCGAGCGCGAAGTCATTGTCGCCACCCTTGAGCACTGCCGCGGTCGCAAGCGCGAAACCGCTCAGCTGCTCGGGGTCAGCCTTAAAACGCTGTATAACAGACTCAACGAATATCAGTCGAACATCAAACAGGAAATTCGCAGCGAGCTCGATCAATACACCACGCCTGGACCGTCGGATCCGGTGCCCGGCCTTGCCTAGCGAGCCGACTTAGTGTGGTCGGTCCCCCTAATGCCGCCCTTCTATACGCTATAGTAGTGGAGCTGCTTAGGGGCGATCGGGCGGCTGCGGTTCGACCAATATTCAGTTCTCAATCCTCACGATAAAGGAGTCACGAAATGGACACGACCAGCGGCAAAACCATCTCGGGCAATTCTGGGAAATCGTCCTCTGCGATCGATAAGACGATTGAGGGCGCGCATCACACCGTGGACAGGATCGCCGAAGCCGCCGCACCCGTCATCGACCGCCTCGCGGCGACCGCACACCAAGCGGTCGACAAGCTGGCGCGCAGCGCGGCGCCAGCCGCAGGATGGATCGAGGGCAGCGCGCACAGCGTGAGCGAATCGAGCGTGCAGATGTATAACGACGCCCGGCAGTACGTGCGCGACCATCCGTTCGTGGTGATCGGCGCGGCAATTGCGCTGGGGCTCGTCATCAGCCAGCTCGCCCGCCGCCCCCCTTCTTCCGCGGACGAATAAGACGCCGCGGCGGGCTTACCCCGCAGTACCAGCGCCGGCCGCTCGGCTCAGCGTCGAGAGCGGGAGTTGTTTACGATCACGCTGAAGTGGCCGTCGCCCTCGATATACGCGCTTTTGACCTTGCTTGGGCTTTCAAGGCCTTTCTGACGAAGCTGACTGAGGATCTCATCCTCAGTGATCTGTTCTTTCTCCATATTCTTACGCAACAGCCTGCCGTTCCTGATCAGAGGAAGGGGCGGTGATCCGCTCAGGTGCAGTCCGGGAAACTTTTGGTCGAGCCAGTCGACCGCATAAGACCAAAACAGTATCGTCAAGACAAGGGTTATGCCTTCCGGAATGGATTTGTAATCGCTGCTCATCGCGTTCTGGGCGGCGTCGGATATGAGCACGATCATCAAAAGATCGGCGACGCCTATCCCGCCTACCTCCCGCCTGGGGAGAAACCGCAGGAACAGAAAAAGCAGCAGGTAGATAAGCGTACCTCGGGCGATCAGCTCGAAGATCGATACTGACGGGATGAACATTGCCTGCCAGTCCACGGTAGCCATTTTCTCCGCCCCGTTTGCATCGCGCTGCAGGTCGGCGCGATCGGCGATCTACTCGACACTCCGCGCGGCAACGTCCTGCTTGGCGACTTGCGCGTTCTGAGCAACGAAATCCCAGCTCACGATGTTCCAGAATGCGGCCACGTATTGGTTCCTCGCATTGCGATAATCGATGTAGTAAGCATGTTCCCAGACATCGCACGTCAGCAACGGTGTGCGTCCCCGACGCAGGGGAGTCTCGGCATTGCTCGTGCTGACGATGGCAAGCTCCCCATTCTCTTTGCGCACAAGCCACGTCCATCCCGAACCGAAGTTCTTTTCCGCGGCCTTCGAGAATTTTTCCTTGAATCCTGCCACTGAAGAGAACGCCGACTTCAGCTCGCGCGCGAGACCAGCGTCCGGCTCACCGCCGCCGCGCGGGGAGAGACATTGCCAGTAGAAAGTGTGATTCCACGCCTGCGCGGCGTTGTTGAAAAGCTCCCCCGACGCCCCACGCACGATCTCTTCGAGGGTGGAATGCTCGAACTCTCTGCCAGCGATCAACTCGTTCAGTTTGTCGATGTACGCTTTATGATGCTTGCCGTGGTGAAACTCGAGCGTCTCGCGCGAGATATGCGGCGCCAGCGCGTCAGCGGGATAAGGTAACGGTGGCAGTTCATGCTTCATGGCAGATTCCTGAGTTCGATTTACCAAATGCGCGGAATGCGCCGAGGCTGGCGTCCGCGCCCGGACCCCCTGTAGCCGTTTGCGCAGGTCGTACTGCGAACGAGCTAGTTCGTAACTCTGCTGGGCAACAACCGGTTGAACTCCCGGTTCATCACCGCATAACACTCGCAGACGCGGGCTTCCAGCTTTGCGCGGTCGAGTATCGTGATCCGGCCCCTCGCATACGAGATCAATCCGGCGTCCTGCAGTTTGCCCGCAGCTTCAGTTACCCCTTCGCGGCGGACGCCCAGCATGTTGGCGACCAGCTCCTGCGTCATCGCCAGCTCGTTCGAGGAAACCCGGTCCAGGCTGAGCAGAAGCCAGCGGCATAAACGTTGTTCGACAGAGTGGTAGCGGTTGCACATCGCAGTCTGGGCAATCTGGGTGATCAGCGCGTGGGTATACCGCAGCAGTAAATTTTGCAGCGGGCCGCCTTGCTCGAACTCCTTCTTCAGCCTTGTGGCCCCCAGTCGGTATGCGTAGCCCGCGCTCTGCACCACTTCCCGATTGGCCGTGGTGTCCCCGCCCATGAACAGCGGAATACCGACGACGCCCTCGTTGCCGGCAATCGCAATCGCAGCAGAAACACCGTTTTCCATCACGCACAGCGGCGCGACGATGCTCGTCGTTGGGAAATAACCATGACACACGCGCCCGCCCGCTTCGTTGATCGCACAGCCTAGCTCGAGGGAATGAAGCTCGAGGTGCGGGAGCAGCCGCTCGTAGTCCTCGTCGGGCAGCGCAGCGAGCAGGTGATTCTGTTTAGGGCTGTGAACGCTATCGACCTTTGAAGGCGCGCGTTCACTGCGATAATGATAGTCCTCCGATGCGCCGAAAATGTGGGGCTTGAACGATGCTCTACTATCCGGCACCGAGGACAAAGCGTGTTTCATGGTCAGTTCCTTGTCGAGTTCCCGCGACTGCGTTAAACCTCAGCTGAGCGGCGCAGCCGCTATATCTTGCCCATGACCAGCAGTATGACGACGATCAACAGCACCAATCCCAGTCCACCGCTCGGTCCATATCCCCAGTTCCTGCTGTACCCCCACGATGGAATTGCGCCGATCAGCAGCAGGACCAGAATTATCAGTAATATCATTCCGAGAGACATTGTGTTCTCCTTGAGTGTGAGTACAGCGCAACTACGTGGTACCCGTGCACGTTTATATCCTGCTTGCAACAACCGTACCAAGGTTCGAACACTTGGCAATGCGGTGCCGAAGCGTGCCGCGGCAACGCGCTGCGCGAGGAATCGACGTGCGTAACTGGGTGCAACGCTTCAATGCGGCGATCGAGGCGGTAGCTCGCTTCGGAACGTTGCCACCAACCATCGGGAGCGTGCGCTTGGGGACGGTCAGGCCGGCGAGGGCGCGCAACGCGACGCACCGCCCGGTCGCGCCCGCGGATCGATTCAGTAAGGATTACAAAACAGGCGGTAACCTTTACCGCGTAGAGGGCGCAGCGTTACGTGCATCGGCAGGTTCCCGGCGAAGCGCGGCGGTAGGCGCTGGCTGCTATAGCCAGTACTCCCACAAGCGCGCGCCGAGCTCCTGCAACCGGTAGCGCAACGCCCTGCGACTCCATTGTTGCGGATCGATGACCTGCGAGGCTGCGAGGTCCTTGTCGAACACCGCTTGCATCTGTTGAGCGAATTCCCGCCCGAAGATTACTGCGTTGAGCTCGTCGTTGTGTAAAAAGCTGCGCCAATCCAGATTGGTAGAGCCCACGCTCGACCATACCCCGTCGATTACCGCCGTCTTGGAGTGCAGCAGTGCGCCTTTGCGCTCAAAAATTTGCACCCCGGCGTCCAGCAGCGTTGAGTAATGAGAACGTCCTGCGTGAAAGACGAGAGAGGAGTCCGATGCGCTCGGCAGGATCAGCTTCACCTGCACTCCGCGCTGGGCGGCACCGATCAATGCCTCGAGAAGCTGCGGATCCGGAACGAAATATGCGTTGGTAAGGTGCACATACCTCTCGGCGTTGGTGATTGCCGAGATCAACGTCAGGTATATCAGGCTGTACGGTTCGTCTGGCGTGCTGCCGATGGCGCGTATGATCTCGTTGCCCCGCGCCTGCAACGCAGGGAAGTAGTCTTTTGCTGCTAGGGGCCTGCCCTTTTGCTTGGTCCAGGTCTCGATGAAGAGTTTTTGAAACTCGGCGACGACGGGACCTTCAACCTGGATGTGCGTATCGCGCCAGCCTGCCGATGCGCCGCTTGGTCTGCTGCCGGTGCCGACGCCGGACCCGCGCGAGTAGACGCTGCTGATATTGATGCCACCAAGGAAAGCAGTATGGCCATCGACAACCAACAATTTACGGTGATCGCGATTGTTGACACGCCAGCCCCGCTTCGCAACCAGCGGGTTGATAGGGTTGAACTCCAGGACTTCAATTCCCCCCTGCTTGAGGCGGTCGAAGAATGTTCTGGGAGTGCCCAGAGCGCCCACGCTGTCGTAGATCAGATTTACCTGCACGCCCTGCGACTGTTTCTCCAGAAGCAGGTCGGCGAACTGGTTACCGATTTCATCGTCGTCGAAGATATACGTCTCGAGGTTGATATGACTGCGCGCGCGGCGTAGCGCAGCGAACATCGCCTGGTAGGTGGCCGGACCATCCTGGAGCAGCGTGGCCTTGTTGCCAACTACGAGCGGGCTGCCGACGATAGCCTGCTCGATGGCCATGTGTTTTTCCAGGATATCTATCGCGCCGGCCTTGCGCTGAAGCTCTTTGATGATGGCTGCGCTCTGTTGTGCAGAGAGTGGACCCCGCGCACCTTTGAACTCGACGGGTGGCGCCTGCCGGCGCTCCAGTTGAAGTAGCGCCGCGTCGGGGAGCGACGCGCACCCGGCTATGAGCGCGAGCGAGAGGCCCGCAACGACGACCCGAATAGACGCGTCCGCACGCCTCACCGCCGCTACCTTGTTCCATTGCCCTGTGCTCATGATGATCTTTCCAAGTAGTGGCCATGACTCGACGGCTGGCGCGGACGCTAGACCCGGCATGGCGAAGCCGGCGCGCGCGTGCCAGCGTGCCACAGCGCAGACTACACCATCGCGGAGTTCCCGATTTTCCTCACTGCGGGGTGTCAAATGGACCGCGCTGTGAGGTCGTGCGCTCCGCGCGGCGCGAACGAAAGCAAGCGGTATACCACCGATCATCCGTCGGACAGCTTCGTAACGTTTCTCGCGACGTAAGGTAAGTCTTACACTCCATGTCCGGCGTGTGAGGATCTACGATTGTGAAGCGCGATCGATATCCAGCGGCATATAATTTGCTGAGGAATAAAGTTCCATCATAAAGGAGCGTACCCTATGGCGACGATCATCGCCGGCTTGTTCGAGACAATCGCCGATGCGGAAAAGGCCGAGGTCGATTTGAAGAATGGCGCTTTCGACAAAAACGATGTTGCCGTCTTCGCGCTGAACGCACCGGGGCAACATGCGCTATTCCCCATGGGGGGCGACCAGGATGCCGACCCCGGCGCCGACAAGGCGGACTCCGGGGCTGCGACGGGCGTGGCGATAGGCGCGACGGCCGGCCTGGGACTGGGTGTCGCGGCAATGGCCGCCACCGGCGCTGGTCTGGTGGTTGCCGCGGCGGCCGCGGCAGTGGGCGCGTACACAGGATCGCTGGTGGGCGCGCTCAACAGTCTGGGTGATCAGCCCAACGATCCTCAGCCGCCAGTGGAGAACGAGCGGCGCGCCGGCGTAATGGTCGCGATCAGAGCAGACGATGAGATCGCCCAGCAACAGGCGATCACGCTATTGCGTACGCACGGCGCGCAAACGATAGAGCGTGCGCAGGGGGAATGGCGCAATGGCGAATGGGTCGACTTTGATCCGCGCCGCCCGCCCGCGCTTATCGAAGGGCCCACGTCAGCGCAATAACTGCGAAGCTATAGTCGTTGCTGGCCGTTTGCCGTCTGCTCGCAGTCGCCGGGCGTGGTGCTGATGAGCAGGGTCGTCGACGGCAATTCAGGCGCCAGTCGGCACAGATAACATCTGAAGAAGCTGGGATCGCTGAGCCTGTGCACGGCGACCAGCTCGCGGCTGTGCTCCAATACGCTCGCCTGCTGGACAGGAGTTTCCGCCTGCACCGTCCGCGTGGCCAGCCCTCCGTTATTACTGAAGGCGGCGGCAGTCACGCAGACCAAGCCAGCGATTCCTGTCCATTGTAAGAGTCTCGCTGTACCCATAAGTCCCCCTGCTCCCCTGACTGAATAGTGATCCCCGGGCCCACACTCGCTGGTGAACCTCGGCGCCAGCACGGCGTTAGCTGCGATAACCGAGCAACTAACATGCCTGGCGGTGTCACGAATGGGCGCACGGTTCCCTGATTCAGGAGTCTCACGGTGCCCGGTGGGCGTTAGGGAATGATCATACTTTCATAGTGTTGCACTGCCCCTCCTGTGGCCCCTGCAGCTCGTGGAGGGATCCGCGCAAGACTTACAAAGTGAAACTTAGATTTTTTGCTCGCGACATCACGCGCCCTTGGCGGAGTCATTGGCTCTGAGCGGTGGGTGAGCGCCCGGGTCGGGGGGCTCGACGATGGGACGACGGTGTGGCACCGGGTCCGGCGGCTCCTCGTCCGGGTCGACAACCGGCGTGTTGGGCGCCGGTGGCGGGAGCTCTTCGGGCGAATCGGGACCGGGAGGCGGCATGCGCGCGGGGGGAACGGGCGTATCGGGCTGCGGCGAATCCGGTGTCTCCTGCGGGAGGTGCGCCTCGGGCGCGCGACGCAGCGTGCGCGTCCGCAACACATCGCGCGCCGGGATGCCGGAGCGGAAGACTTGAACGTCTGCCAATGAACCTCGAGGTAAGGTAATCACAGTATGTGCACGTTCCTGGCGAATTAAGACTACATGACGGAGGATGCTCTCAATCGCCGAGGTCGACGATCTGAACTTTGACCTGTCGGCTCGCGCGCCCGCGCTCGACGCTAAGCACAACCGATTTGCCGATGCCTATCGCGTCGAGTCGCTCCACGAACTGCGCAACATTCGCTACCGGTGCGCCATCGACTGCGGTAATCACATCACCGATCACACCGGCGCGAAAATCGAACGGCGTGAGGTCCGCTGCGGCAGCGGGCGAACCGGGTATCACGGCAGCAATGGCCACGCCGCGAACGCCCAGGGCGCTCACGAGTCCCTCGGGGGCCGGTGCGATGCCGATCCCGGGCCGCGGAACACGCCCGCTCTGAATCAAATGAGGCACGATGCGGCTCACCAAATCGACCGGTATGGCAAACCCTACGCCTGCGGAGCTTCCCGATTCGGAGAGGATGGCGGTGTTGACACCGATCAAGCGCCCGGCCGAATCCAGCAGCGGACCTCCTGAATTGCCCGGGTTGATAGCCGCATCAGTCTGAATGACGCCCGCGACCTCGCGTCCGCGCTCGGTGGGCAGGCGTCTCTCCAGTGCGCTCACCACGCCGGTCGTCAGCGTCTTGGACAATCCAAATGGGCTGCCGATTGCGAACGTCCACTGGCCAACGCGCAGAGTGCTCGACTGGCCCAGTGGCAGCGGCCGCAAATCGGGGATCGCCTCGACGAGCCGCACGACCGCGAGGTCATAGATCGGCGCGGTGCCGACACGGCGGGCGTCCACGCTTCTACCGGAGTCGAGTTGCACGCGGATTTTTTCGCTTACCCCGACGACGTGAGCGTTGGTCACCACATGGCCATTCTGGTCCCAGATAAACCCGGAGCCCGCCCCCTGTGCGACCTCGCGTCCGAGCAGCCCCCCCCGCACCACTTCGGTCGTAATGTAGACAACCGAAGTTTTCGCATTCTCGAAAAGGTCGATGGTGCTTTGCTCGGCGCTGGCCAGATCGCCGCGCGGCAGAATCGCCCGGGGTTCGACGCGCGTGCTGGTGCTCGCGACGAATGGCGCCGAGGGATCCTTTCCCCATTGGTAAGCCAGATACATTCCTCCGGCGATAACGATTATCCACAACACTCGAGCCATGGCGTTCCCCGATGTTCTTCAGAAGTGTGCTCGCAACATCTGCGCCCGATGTAGGACGTATCTGACAGATGTGTCGAAGCCATTGTCATAAACTCTGCGCGTGAAGCCGAGACTGTGAACTAGACGCATTGCAAATGGTCGTAGCCCAATGACCGATAATACCGCGCTCCGCATCTTTCTCGTCGAAGACTCTCCGATCCTGCGTGAGCGGCTGGTAGAAATGCTGGCGTCATGGGGGGAGATAGAAATAGTGGGTCATGCGGAAACGGAAGCCGCTGCCGACGCTGCGCTCAAAACGCAGGAGTGGGATGTCTTGATCCTCGACCTTCAGTTGCTCCAGGGCACCGGCCTCGGTGTGCTGCGCAATCTCGGCGGCCATCGCAGGGAGGGTACGATGGTTATCGTCCTTACTAACTACGCGATTCCTCTGTACCGCGAGCGCAGCATGCAGTTAGGGGCCGACTATTTTTTTGATAAGGCTCACGAGTTCGCGCGCATTAAAGACGTGCTCGACGAATTAGCCAAGAAAAAGTCTGCCGTCACGTGACCGACGGTGGGCCGCGCCGATGTGCGCGCCTTCGGTAAAAAACACTTTCCGCGTTGTAATATTTGCAAGCCCCCATGGCAGGGCGCCCGCTCACGCTGTGGCTTCCCGTCGCAGTGCGTGTGTCGTGCGCCTGGCACAGCCCCTGCTTCGCTTAGCGACGGCACCTCATATTCATCACGTCTATGAAAGGAGTTCATCCATGATTCGCAAATTCGTCGCATTCGTCTGCGCTGCAACGATGTTGATGCTGGCGGGCTGTAACACGATACAGGGAGCGGGTAAAGACATCGAGCGCGGTGGCGAGAAGCTGCAGGGCGCCGCGGAAAAAAATCGATAAGCCGCTCGGGCGGTGGTCGGATCGTTTGCAGCGGCTGCCGCCCCGATAGCCGGCTCCTCGGCCAGTCATCGCGCATGCGCGTGTAGGCTGATAAGCGCTGAGGACAATCTACAAGTTGACGGCAGGAGGGCACGATGAATTGGGATCGGGTAGAGGGCAACTGGAAGCAGTTCAAGGGGAAGGTCAAGGAACAGTGGGGCAAACTGACCGATGACGAGCTCGATGTGATCGCCGGGAAGCGCGACAAGATCGCCGGCAAGATTCAGGAACGTTATGGCATCTCGCGCGACGAGGCGGAAACCCAGCTCAGCGAATTTGAAAAACGTCATCGCGACTGGGATCCAGGGCGGTGAAAATCGCGGCTCACGAGTTTTGATGGCAACCGTTAATCACCAGGAGAATCCCATGTTCAGGCTATTCATAGCGATGATCGCCGCGGCCGGACTACTCGCGGCGGCCCCCGGGCTGGCTGCCGACCGCATGAGCAAGGATGCATACAAATCCGCTAAGGACCAGGCCGACTCGACATACAAGGCCGACAAGGAGCAGTGCAAGCCGCTCACTGCAAATGCTCAAGACGTCTGCGAGAAGGAAGCAAAAGCCAAGCAGAAGATCGCCAAAGCTGACGCAGAAGCCGCGTATAAGAACACCAACAAAGCCCGTACCCAGGCGCGTGTCGCGCGCGCGGATGCGGAGTACGACGTCGCCAAGGAGAAGTGCGACGATTTGTCGGGCAATGCGAAGGACGTCTGCAAAAAAGAAGCCAAGGCTGCGCACACCCGCGCAAAGGCGGACGCCAAGGCCAGCCGTAAGGTCGGACAGGCACAGGACAAAGCGAATAAAACGTCGGCTGAAGCGCGTCGCGATGCAGCGGAGGATAAGCGTGATGCCGACTACAAAGTCGCGGTCGAGAAGTGTGACGCCATGAGCGGTGACGCGAAAGACCGCTGCGTCAAGAATGCGAAAACCCGTTATGGGAAAACCTAGGTTTTGTGCCGTGCTGCGGGGCATGCCCCATGAACGCAATCTGAGTTCTCGTCGGCAAACGCAGGGAACCGTATTCGAATCGGCTGGTTTGCCGAAACCATAAAGCGAGTAATCACATGTTGAAATGGGCGCTCATATTTTTTGTGATCTCGATCGTTGCAGCGCTATTCGGCTTCACGGGCATAGCAGCAGGAGCGGCCGGCATCGCGAAAATTCTGTTTTTCCTGTTCGTCCTGTTGTTTGTAATCTTCTTGGTGCTGGGGCTCACCGCGGCTAAGAAGGTCACATAAAACCTTTACGCGCCGTGAGCATCTCCGGCGCGTCCTGAACGCGCACCCCGCCTTCTGCCGGGAAGGGTGGTCGTTGGGTCTGGTGTGATGGTCGATCAGGAATCTGCCCGCGGTAGCGGCTTGCCGTTACGCGTTTACATCGTCGAGGACTCAACGCTGTTTCGGGATCGCCTCGTTGAGTCTATCGAGACCCCGGGCTCGGTTCGTGTGATCGGGCACGCGGACAGCGAGCACGCGGCGCTGCACGCCCTGTGCGCGTCTGAATGGGACGTGCTCATCCTCGACCTGCAGCTCAGGAGGGGCAGTGGCCTGGGGGTCCTGAAAAGCTTGCGACAGGCTGGACGCGCGCCCCATACCAAGGTGATCGTCCTCACCAATCACGACTACTATCTCTATCGCCTCAAGACGACGGAATTCGGCGCCGAGCATTTTTTCGATAAGGTCAGGCAATTTCCCCGGGTCATGGAAGTGCTGGAGCGCATGGTGGCCGAGCTGCAGACGTCACAACGCGAATAACTGCCGTATACAGCCGCGTTGCTCGCTTTGGTACGTCACGCCTCCGCGGGAGGGACCCCGGTGTCCGCCAATAGGGCAGCGAGCAGGCGCGGATCTCCGATCTTGTCGATGCAATGATCGAACCCGATGCGCTTTGCGTTGCGCAGCGTCGGTTCATCCAATGCCGAACCGCTCATCATGACCAGCCTCATCACGGTAGCCGGAAACCGGCTGCGCAGCCGCCGCGCGACTTCGACCCCGTTGAGCTTGGGCATGTTCAAATCCAGAAAAACGAATTCGGGCATCCAGTCCTGCGCGATCTCGAGCGCCGCCTCGCCGTCAGCCGCCGATTGCACGACGTGACCCAGGTCCTGCAATAGCGCGCCCAGTGAAACGCGCACCGCGGCGTTGTCGTCGGCGATGAGGATACGTCGCTGCTGAGCGATACCCGCCGCATTGCCAGGGATCGAACTCATCCCGCCGCGCGCGCTGTCAGCGTGCGGCTCTGCGGGGCCGGTTCGCGCTGCGCTCGCGAGGGGGAGAAAGACCGTAAACGCACTGCCCTTGCCGGCGCCTGCGCTGGTTGCCTCGATCCGGCCGGAGTGGAGTTCGGCGAGCCGCCGGGCGATCGCCAGGCTCACCCCCAGCCCTCCCTTGCCGCCAGGCGTGGGCAAGCGGGTAAAGAAGTCGAACAGTCTCGGCAGCAGCTCAGGGCTGATGCCTGCGCCCGCGTCGCGCACTACGACGCGCGCGATGCCGCCGACCGTAGTCACCTCGACCTCGATTCGCCCGCCGTCAGGGCTGAATTGGGCGGCGTTGTCGAGCAGCGCTGCGTAGATCTGGGTGAGGCGCGCCGGATCTCCGTGTACCACGACAGGGCGTTGCGGCGCGTCGATTTCCACTTGCAGCCTGCGACCGGCCAGCGAGGAACGCTGCGTGCGTACCACGTCTTGAACCAGATCCACCAGGTCGACCGCGGTGTTCTCCAGCCTGATCTCACCACGGCGGGCGCGTTCCGCATCCGCAAGCACATTGAGCAGGCGGCCTATGCCCTCGACCTGACGTTCGACTATGTCCGCGACCGTGCGCAGGTCGGCATCGGTGCCACTGCGCAAGCGCAGAATATGCGCCGCATTGCGAATAGGCGCCACCATATTGCGCAGTTCGTGCACCAGAAAACGCACAAACCCCAATTCGGTATCGGGTTGGGACGATGGCGACGCGGGGCCGCCCTCGGCACGTGGTCGAAAGGCGACGTCGCGCTGCGCAAGACGATCGTGCGCCGGACTGGAAGTGCCGTCGGTCATGGCGAGGGATTTTAACCGACTTTGTGTCGGACTCAAGTCCGACAGGCTGCTAGCGGGACGCGAATGTGCTGGTCAGGATGCGGCGTACCTGATCGGGCTCGACGGGCTTGACCATGTGGTGGTCGAAGCCGGCTTCGCGAGCGCGCCGCCGGTCGTTCTCCTGGCCCCAGCCGGTCACGGCCACCAGGACGACGCGTTTACCCAACGGCATCTTCCGCAAACGCTGCGCCAGATCGTAGCCGTTGAGCTTCGGCAGGCCGATATCGAGGAAGGCGACGTCGGGTTTGAACTCGGCGGCAGCCTCGAGTGCTGCCGCCCCGTCGCGCGAGATGTGCACCTCGTGCCCCATCGCGCGCAGAATCAGGGCGAAGCTTGCGGAGAAATCGTCGTTATCCTCGGCGAGCAGTATGCGCTTTCGCGACAGCGGCGCGCTGTTGCCGAGATCGACCGGTGCCCGCTGGATGCTGGACGCGGGCGCGGCGATCGTGGGCAGGCTGACGACGAACTCGCTGCCGCGCCCCAGACCCGCGCTGCGCGCTTCCAGCGTTCCGCCGTGCAGCTCGATCAGGCGCCTGGCGAGCGTCAGGCCCACGCCGAGGCCCGCGAAAGACCGTTCCAGCGACCGGTCGACCTGCGAAAACATGTCGAAGACGAGCGCCAGCGTATCGGGTGAAATGCCGATGCCGTTGTCCGCCACCGTGACTATCACCCGCCTATCACGCGTTTCTGCGTGACAGCTGATGTTGCCGCCGGGATCGGTGAATTTGGCCGCGTTGTTAAGCAGATTCAGGAAAACCTGGGCCAGTCGCGTACCATCGCCGCGAAGGTACACGGGTTCGGGCGGCAGCAGGACGCTCAGACGATGGTTGCGCGCCTCGATCAACGGCGCGGCCGTGTCGAGCGCATTCTGGATCACTGTCTGCAGCTCGACCTGATCCTGATTGACGCGGAGTTTTCCGGTGGTGATCCGGGACACGTCGAGCAGATCGTCGACCAGCCGCACGAGCTGCTTCAATTGACGATCCATCATTTCGCGTGCCGACTGCGCGGCACTGAGATTGGGTCCGGCGATGCGCAGAATCTCCAGCGCATTGCGCAGGGGCGCCAGCGGATTGCGAAGCTCGTGCGCGAGCGTGGCCAGGAACTCGTCCTTGCGCTTATCTGCCGCGAGCAGCGCCGTCTCGGCATTTCTGCGTTCGCTCATCTCATGCTCGAGCGTGCGATTGGACTCCTCCAGCGCGGCCGCGCGGCGGCCCACTTCGGCGAGCATGGCATTGAAGGTTTCGACCAGGTAGCCGACTTCATCGTCCGTGGTCTTTTGCGCCCGCAGCGAAAAATCGCGCCGCGACATCACTTGCCTTGCGACTTCCGTAATCGCCAGGATCGGCTGGGTCACCGCCGACTGCAGCCAGGCGGACATCAGGGCAGCGACCAGCAGGCTGACAAACATGACGGCGGCGAGGATGTCGAGGTAACTGCGCAGCCTCTCGAACAATTCGTACTCAGCTTTCAGGTACACCGTTCCCAGTATCTCGTTGCTGCTTTCGATGCGCTTGAACAGCACCAGTTGCCCGTCTTCGATCCGGTGTCCCGTCGCATCGGGAAGCCGGGGGAACTTCGCGTCCGCATCGTCGCGATGATAGGTGGCAAACAGCGCGCCTTTAGGCGTGTAGATCGCCGCCGCGGAAATTTTCGGCCTCGCCCTGAGCAGGGACAGATTCTCGCGGGCCGCTTTGGGATCCTCGAACACGAGCGCAGGCGCGCTGGCGCGGCCCAGTATGTCCGCCTGAGTTTCGAGATCGTTGACCCACGTGCGCTGATAGGTGCGCAGGTCGTAAACCACCATCGCGACACCCGTCAGTAGCAACGCCGTGAAGGTCGCCGCGAGCACGACCAGCATCAGCTTCTTGCGCACCGAGTGTTTGACTTCGGGCAGTATCATGGCACCTTCGGGCGTACCGTATGCGCTACGGCCAGCAGGCGCGAGCTCAAGACCAGCCCGCTGCGATCAGCCGAAGCGAGGGAAATCTCGAAGCGCACGCGACCCTCGGCGAGTATGAAGTTGATCATGCTGCCGTGCCCGAGCGCGCCTTCCGTTTCCGTAACGACGAGGATGGGCCGCCCCTGCGCCATCCTGATCCACTGGGTTAACCGGGCGGACTCGCCGCGCGCGACGAACAACAGCTGGACGCCGCCGAGCGCATCCCCATCCCGCAGCCTCCTCACCGCGACGCCCCGCCCCTCGATCGTCCGGCCCGCGACCGCCTGGCTGAGCTCCGCGGCGACCTGCTCGTCGCCTGCCACCGCCATGGTAAACGGCGCTTCCGGGCGGGCAAACGCGGCTTCCGGCCAATCGACAAATCCGGCGAACTTGAAGAGGAATGCCGCTTTCACGCGCCGCTCGAGCGTGGTGGCTTCGAGGTCGGCCGCGATGCCTGCCGCGGCGGCGAAGGCGCACGCCAGGAGCACGAACCCCAACAGCGTAGGGCGCCGCAGCGCGGCTGGCCGCAATCCGTGATGAATGGTCATGGATCGCATCGCGCTCGGACTACAGCCGCCACAAGAGTTTGAGGAACACGCCGCGTTCGAACTCCGGCCGCACCGGCGCGGCACCCCACTCGGGGTGACTGGAATCGAACAGATTCTGCGCGGTCAGCGAGAGCTCGAAATCGCGGTGCAGCCGCCAGCCGAGACGCGCATCGACCGCGGTGTAGGACGGTACCACTGGATTCGGCAACGCCCCCACATGGCGCACCAACACATCAAGCTCATGTCGCGGGCCGAGATCGAAGGATGAGCGCAGGGTTAACTGCTGACGCGGATCATTGCCGAGTGCCGGCAATCCGGTGATATCGGCGCTTCCCGGCTTGCGCCGGAGTCGCACGGACTGGTTGACCACCCCCGCGCTCAGCCGCCACGCGCTGGCGACGCGGTACGTCCCCCAGGCTTCGACGCCGCTCGTTTCGCCTTCGATGAGATTACCGAACACCGGTCCGGCCGGCGTCGGCTCGACAGAGCGCAGCCGGTCGAACGCGTGATGGAACGCGGTTACGGAAAAAGACAAGGATGTCCACGGTTGGGCGCGATAGCCGACTTCCACGACTCTGGCGACCTCCGCCTCGAATCCCGCACCGCCAGCCAACGTCAGAAACGGCGGATTGGCGGGAACGAATAGCTCGCGATCGATGCGCGAAGGGACGCGCACGGTACGCGACACTGCTGTCCAGATCAGCTGATTGTCGGCGGGCTTCCACGCGAGGCGAACGTTGGGCAGAAATTCGAGCCCCGTGTAGTTGTTGTGCTCGAGTTTGAGACCCACCGTGAGCGCGACATCGTCGCGCAGGGCGATCTCATCCTGGGCGAAGATGCTGGCGAGCCTGAGGGTGCGATTCGCAGGGCGGAACGCCAGCGTGGGGGAAATGTTCTCCACCCGGTCGCCCTGATAGCGGTAGCCAACGCCCCACAGAATCTCGTGGGCGTTCGCAAAACGCAGCTCCTGCTGGAAACCGACTTCAACCGTATCGAGCGACTCCCGGATCGCGCCAGGCTGATCGCGCTCGGTCCGATCATAGTAGGCCTGAAGGCGAACATTCGACCCGTTCGCGAGCCTGTGTGACGAACGCCCCAGCAGATTGACGCCCGAAATTTGCCGAACCGTGGCCCCCTGGTCGATATCGCTCGCGTAGGCGTCTCCCTGCACTGTAAGGCTGTGTATCGCCGTATCCCAGTCCGCGCGGAATCCCGCCTGTCCCCGCGCCATGCCATCGCCGAGAGAAGTGCCGTTTGCGCGATGCGAATGCGACCGGTTGAAGGATTTGCCGTACACGCGATAATGGCCGCCGGCTGCCATCGCACCCCCGTAGCGCGCGGCGCCTCCTTGCTCCTTGTTGCCGGCGCCGGCAACCAGCAGCGCGCCTTGAGTCTCTTTGGCGGCACGGGTAATCACGTTGATGACCCCGTTGACGGCGTTGGAGCCCCACAGCGTTCCGCCCGGACCGCTGATCACCTCGATGCGCTCCACGTCTTCGAGCATGACGTCCTGCGCCTCCCAGAACACCCCCGAAAACAATGGCGAGTACACGGTGCGCCCATCGATCAACACCAGCATCTTGTTCGCCAGCGTGCTGTTGAATCCGCGCGCCGTGATCGAATACTGCGCGTTGTCGGCGCGCGCCACCTGCAGATTGGGGGCAAGACGCAGTGCTTCCGGGAGGCTCGTGACTCCTGTGCGCCGTATATCGTCGCCGGTAATCACGAAAACGGAAGCCGCGGCGTCCGCAAGCCGCTCGGGGCGCCGCGATACCGACGTCACCTCGATGTTGGCGAGCTGCTCGAGCGTAAGGTCTGCGAGGTCTTGCGCGAGCCGAGGGGAGGCTGCGCAGGCCGCGGGGATGAAAACCGCAATAGCGATGCCGCAGAGCGCCCCGGCAACCATCCCCCCTGCCCGGTTGTCGCATCCCGATCGCGGCCAGGTATGCCGACTCGACCTTCGTCCCATGCTCTCCCTCGCCTCACCGGCGTTGTTCCGCGAACCGCGCACTGGCTGACCCTGTGGCAAACGCCAGCATCCGGCTTCTCGACGCCCATGTTACCGCAGGCGCGGCATAGGGGCCTGCTTACGCCCTATGCACGCGCTCCCGGCGGATGTTTCGTTCAGCGATTTCTGATGATGCCGGCCGTGGCACCGGATAGCCCTGAGCTCACGCCAGCCGGCGGCGCGCCCAAAGCTACCGCCCGACCGAGACTCAACCGCGCGAACGGCTCGTTACTTGGGAGGGTTGTTCGTGGCCCGCTTCTTTTTCGAGGTCTTGCCGCGTTTCTGCGGAGCGCGGGCAATCGTTCCGTCTTTCGTCCATTGCTTCACCACTTCCCTGACTATAGTGCTGATCGTCTTTTTTGATTCCTGGCTTTGCGTAGCGCCATCAGGCATCTCGAAGGAGGCAATGGGGACACGTGTTGTGGAGCCGAAAAGGACGGGACGGTGACGCCAGACCAACCGTCCCCATGAGCGAAAACAGTCACTGCCAACGGCACCGTCCCTGTGGCCTCGCCGTGCAAACACCGTACCAAGCGATACGGGGAGTCAGCAAGGGAGGACTCAACTTGACGTGGCCGGCCTCGGAAATAATTACACGTCAAAGCTGCAAACGTCCTGCAAGTTTTTGGTAAGACTTGCCAGCGGTTGCGAATACTGCTGCGGCT
>JBKJZR010000203.1:0-4293 GCA_046715035.1 Burkholderiales bacterium
TGCCCTATCTGGATGTGCCGTTCCAGCATGCGAGCCCGCGCATACTCAAGGCGATGAAGCGCCCGGCGAGCTCGGAAGACAATCTCGTGCGCATCCGCAGCTGGCGCGCCACGTGCCCGGAAATCACCATCCGCAGCACTTTCATCGTCGGCTTTCCCGGTGAAACGGAGCAGGAATTCCGCGAGCTGCTCGATTTCCTCGAGCAGGCCCGCCTCGACCGCGTCGGCTGTTTCGCCTATTCGCCGGTCGATGGCGCACGCGCCAACGCGCTGCCGGACCACGTGCCGGCGGAAGTGAAGGAAGAGCGCAAAGCGCGCTTCATGGCGCTGCAGGAGGGCATCAGCGCGGCGAACCTGCGGCGCAAGATCGGCAGCACGCTCACGGTGCTCGTGGATAGTCTCGATGCCGGGGGCGCAGTCGCACGCAGCACGGCCGACGCCCCCGAGATCGATGGGGTCGTCCATGTAAGGCCTGCGGCCGGACTCACGTTAGGGGAGTTTGCCCGGGTGCGGGTCGTGCGCTCCGACGCGCACGATCTCTGGGCCGAACCCGCGTAATGCCCCGCTGCACGCAGTAACGCGTGCCTACCGCGCGTGGCGCTGGTTGCGGGACGACCTGTCAGGCGCCGGCGGGCTGAGCTGCCGACGCTGCCGACTCCGCGCTGCCGGCGCGCGCAAAAAATTCGATCACGTCGGCCACTTGGCGGGTCCCTCGCATCGCAGGGAGGCTCTGCAATATGCGCCGGCCATACCCTTTGCTGAACAGGCGGGGGTCGCATAGCATCAGGACGCCGCGATCGGTCTCGTCGCGTATGAGGCGCCCTGCACCCTGCTTCAGTGCGATCACTGCCTGCGGCAGCTGCAGCTCGAAGAATGCATTGCGGCCGTCGCGATTCAGCCGCTCGATGCGCGCCGCGAGCAGCGGGTCGTCGGGCGAAGCGAAAGGCAGCTTGTCGATCACGACTAGCGACAGCGCCTCGCCGCGGACGTCCACGCCCTCCCAGAACGACTGGCTGCCGACCAGCACGGCATTGCCGAGGCGCCGAAAGCGCTCGAGCAGTTCGGTGCGCGAGCCCTCCCCCTGAATCAGCAGCGGCAGCGCTAGGCCGCGCTGGGCGAAAGCATCGCGCAGCAGCGCGTGCCCTTCGCGCATCGCGCGCAGACTCGTGAACAGCACGAACGCCCGTCCCGCGCTCGCCTCGATCGCCGGCAGCGCTGCTGCGATAACTGCCTCCGTGTAGCCGGGTGTATTCGGCTCGGGGAGGCCTTTCGGCACATACAGCAATGCGTTCGCCGCAAAATCGAACGGACTGTCCCATGACTGCGCGTGCGCATCGAGCAGCCCGAGCTGGCCGCGGTAGTGCGCAAAATCCCCGCCCACCGCGAGCGTAGCCGAGGTGAAAATCCAGGCGCGCGCGTGGCCTGCGATTTGCGCCTGGAAGACGTCGGCGATCGAAAGCGGCGTCGCATTGAGATGCAGCGCCTGGCCGAAGATCTCGGCCCAGCGCACCCAATCGGGCTCGGGATGCGCGCTCCAGCGCAGCAAGCCCTCCTTGAGGGCCTGCGCACGCTCGCAGCATTTGGCAAGACCTTCGCTGCGCTCGGACTGGGTTTCGAGCATCGCCATCAGGGCGTCGAGTCGCGCACTGACGGCCTCTATGGCGGGTCCGAAGTCCCGATTGCGCTCCAGCGCCTGCAACGCAAACCGTCCACCTTCCTCCGTGAAAGCGAGCCGCAGATCGCGTGCGGCCTTGTCCAGCGCGTGCGCGGCCTCCGGCAGCGCCGCGAAATCCCGGGCTGCCGCGGCGCCCTCCAGGCGCGCGTCGCGCGCGAGCTCGATCAACTGCGCAGTAGAAAGGGTTTGCCCGAAAAACACGCTGGCGGTCTGGTGAAGCTGGTGGGCCTCGTCGAAAATGATTGTGTTCGAAGCCGGCAGCAACTCCGACACGCCTTCGTCGCGCAACACCACGTCGGCAAAGAAAAGATGATGGTTGACGACGACCACATCCGCCGCCAGCGCCTGCTTGCGCGCTTCCATGACGAAGCACTTCGCGTAGTGACCGCACTCCGAGCCCAGGCAGTTGTCGCGCGTCGAGGTGACGTACGACCAGATGCTTGCATTCTCGGGGACCGCCGGCAGGTCGCTCTTGTCGCCGGTAGCGCTGTTCTTGGCGAAGCTAGCGATCAGCGGAAGGTGGCGTGCATCATCGCGACCCGGAAAGCGGCCCTCCTGCTGCGCGCGTTCGAGGTAATGATGGCAGACATAGTTTGCCCGCCCCTTGAGGAGTGCGACCGTCACCGGCACCTTGAGGGCGGCGCGCACCGTCTGGATATCGCGGTCGAACAACTGGTCCTGCAGATTCTTGGTGCCCGTCGAGATGATCACCTTGCCGCCCGAGAGCAGCGCGGGAACCAGGTACGCGAAAGTCTTGCCCGTACCGGTGCCGGCCTCCGCGATCAGTACCGAGTTCTGTTGCAGCGCCGCGGCGATCGCATGCGCCATCTCGAGCTGGCCCTGCCGCGTGCGGAAATTAGGCACCGCGCGCGCGAGCACGCCGTGTTCGGAAAAGATCGCGTCGAGATCGTGCATGGGGGTTACAACAACGCTAAATGCCGTCCAATGGACTTCTCACCGCCTTGCCGCCACGGTTGAGCACGTGCGTGTAGATCATCGTGGTGCTTACATCCGAATGTCCCAGCAATTCCTGCACCGTGCGAATGTCGTAGCCGTTTTGCAGAAGATGCGTCGCAAAGCTGTGCCGCAGTGTGTGCGGGGTTGCCGGCTTGTCCACGCCCGAGTCCCGCACAGCCTGCTTGATCGCGCGCTGCAAGCCTTTTTCATCGAGATGATGCCGTTGAACCACGTCCGAGCGCGGATCGATCGACCGCTTGCCAGAAGGGAACACATACTGCCAGCTCCATTCGTGCGCTGCATTCGGATATTTCCTCGCCAGCGCGAAAGGCAAATAGACTTTGCCGTAACCCTCTGCCAGATCGCTGTCGTGCAGGGCTTTAACTTTTTTCAGGTGAGCCTTCAACGCGTCGACCGCCGATACCGGCAACATCGTCACCCGGTCCTTTGCGCCCTTCCCTTCTCGAACCACGATCTCCATGCGCTCGAACTCCACATCCTTGACCCGCAGCCGGAGCGCCTCCATCAAGCGCATGCCTGCGCCATATAGCAGGCTGGCAAGCAACCAATGCGAGCCTCGCAGCTTGCCCATTACGCGCCGCACCTCAGTCTCAGTAAGCACAACAGGCAAGCGCTCGGGCTGTTTCGCTTGCACCACGCCCTCCAGCCACGGCAGATCAGATTCCAACACATGCCGATACAAAAACAGGATCGCACTCTTAGCCTGATTCTGAGTCGAAGCGCTCACCTTTCCCTTCACCGCCAAATGAGACAAAAAAGCCTCGACCTCTGCGCCCCCCATCTCCGAGGGATGACGCTTGCCATGAAATAGAATGAAGCGTTTAATCCAATCCGAATAAGCAGTCTCAGTCCGAATGCTGTAATGCTTCGTGCGGATCTTGTCGCGCACTTGGTCGAGCAGTCTGGAAGCGTTTCCCATGGTGGAAAACCTTTGAAATTTAGGGTGCGCTAAGCATTTTCGTTTTGCAAAAACAAATATTTATGAAAGTCGCCCGTGAATAGACACCTTCGAGGCGCTTTTCCCATTATATTTCGGGTGCCCACTTTTAGTTCGCCAACCTGGCACAACTCGACGATGGGAAAACTTCGGATGGTCGCACAAATGGGTGCAGTTCATGAAGACGGCCTTGGCGTGCTATATAGCGAAGCGTAGTCAAGCGCGCACGCATAACTGCGTTGATGCGGACGCGCTTCTACGCTTCGCGCCAAGACCACGCTCACCCAAGTTGTGTTTTCTCCCGCTGCGCTTTGCACCAAGCACTGTTGGTTGGCCGTTGTGCCAGGCCGTCGAACCCGTCGTTCGAGCGGACGCGGGAATAAGCACCGTGACCACCTGCTAGTGCTGCGGCCCGCGCCGCTCAACTTTTTAGTTAGGCGTCCTTGTAACGCCTGTTTTCTTCGGAGCAACAAAGGAGAGGAAATGCAAAAATTGTCGCGGTGTTTAGCTTTCGTGCTTACCATCGGCGTTCTCGGCGGGGCGGTTACGCCATCGTTTGCGGGCGCGACCGATGAGCCCATTATCGTAGTCGTAAGATTTTTCCCGGCCGAGGGGCGCGAGGATGAAGCGCAGGCGCGCCTTGCCAACCTGGCCAGGTTTGTACAAAAAACCAACCCCGGCGTCACATTTCAACTCCATCGGTC
>JBKJZR010000204.1:0-12648 GCA_046715035.1 Burkholderiales bacterium
ATGTCGGAGGCGCAACAGGGCAGCCTTCCCAGCGGACCGTGGCTGTGGGCAGCTTTAAGCCGAATGCCTTCGGCCTCCACGATGTGCACGGCAATGTGTCGGAATGGGTCGAGGACTGCAGGAACCCAGGCTATAAGGGCGCGCCGAGCGACGGCAGTGCCTGGACTACGGGAGACTGTGAGCGACGCGTGCTGCGCGGGGGCGGTTATAGTGCCCATCCCGCAAACTTGCGTTCCGCCCGCCGCGACGAAGCATTCGGCCATGCCAGTCTGTGGACCACCAGTTACGGCTTGCGTGTCGCCCGGACCGATTAGAATCATGAAGCTCACCGAACCATTCGAAGGCGTGGCGATGGCAAGCGAGCCACGTTGCCACGTCCTGGCGCCAGACGATCTCGGCATACTGGTGGCGGCTGAAGCACCGGGTCATCACGAATACCCAGCTTATGAGAGCGTCGTATCCTTAAGCCCGAAAGTTATGATCGTCGACAGCTCCCCCAGGTCATGCAGAGTTTCCAGGTCCTGCACCAGCGACAAAGTGTGGTCGACCAGCTCTTTTGAGAGCAAGTCGCGGGTGCACTCTCGGTACTTTTCGACTATGTCGCTGAAGCTCATTGGATTGTCCCGATCGCCCCGGGGAGCACCCACGCTCTTTTCGAGTACGGCACCATTTTTCAAGCGTACCCGCAGAATGCATGGCAGCAGCGTGCCGGTTTCCCATTCGCTCACGCCTTCTGGATGAACAACGTTGACGCGCGCTGCCAATGCTTGCACTTGCGGGTCGCGAACGCGATCGTCTTCAAACTGTGCGAGGCCGGCGCGAGTGTCGCACGCTGCGACAGCGAGGCAGTAGGGCAGACAGAACTTGGCTTGCAATCCGTTCGACGCCACAGGGTAAGCCATCAGCTGCATGACATGCGCGCTAACCTCGCATTCGATACTTTCAATTAATTCCGGACTGATGGCGTGATGCCGCGCGAGTGCAAGAATCGCATCGAGAGCACGATGGGACGCCCTGCAGCACGGATAGGGCTTGATGCGGATTTCTTTGGCTACCAAATTCCACGTCGTTCCGAGGCTTTCTCCAATCCGACTTTCGTCATATTCGCCCGCCATGGCAAAAACACGCAGAAGTCCGAATTCGCCCTCGAAACTGTCGGGCGCACTCGTCAGACCCTGCTGAGCCAAGGTGGCTGCAATCACGCCCTTGGCCGCAGCGGCCCCGGCATGGTATGGCTTCGTCATCGTACCGAGATTCTGCCGGATGCCGCCAGCCTCGGATGCTGCTATTCCCAAGGCCATGCGGGTACGCCACACATCCAACTTCAGCAACTTCGCGGCAGCAGCCGTTGCTGCGAACGTGCCGAACACCGCGTTGGAATGCCATCCGTGCCGATAATGCTTAGTCGATACGCCGCCCTGTAGCTTCGACTGGACTTCAAAACCCGCCACATAGGCTTCAAGTACTTCGCGACCCGACGAATTTTCAAATTCACTTAAGGCAAGGAGCACTGGCAGAAGTGGATTTGGCGGATCAAAGTCCAGAGCCTGTCCGATCGTGCCGTTAACGCGCGCGGCAGTTTCCAGCGACGTCTTGAAGGCGCCGCCAATCACGCCTGCACGAGGCCCGCTGCCAGCCGCTCGTGCCCAGCGAGTAAGAATGCGCGCTGCTTCGGTGCGTGTACCGGCAATGGCTACGCCAAGCGCATCCACGATGCCGCCCTTTGCCACGTCACGCGCGTGGGCAGGAACGTCATCCAGCGTCAAGTCGACGACAAACTGAGCGACTTTCTCGGTGAGGCTCAAGTTTGCAGCTTTCTCAGGAACACAGGGCCGTGGCGTGCACGGCGCTTATTCGAGGCTGACTTTGTTGTCTTTGATGATTTTTGACCAGCGGTTGGTCTCTGACTTGACGAACAAGTCGAATTGCTCCGGTGAGCTGCTCAGCGTAAGTGGAATGACGGCCTTATCGAATCGTTCCTGGACGTCCCGGTCCTTCGCTGCCTGCGTCAAAGCAGCATGCAGCTTGTAAATGATGGGTCTGGGCGTGCCCGCGGGTGCAAACAACCCGTGCCAGCTATCGCTCCCGATGCCGGGGAAGCCCGCCTCCGCGACTGTCGGAACATTCGGCAGATACGCGAGTCGATGCTTCGCGGTGACTGCATAGGCCTTGAGGCGTCCCGCTTTCACCTGGTTTTCGGCAAGGGTCGGACTCATCCAACTCAGCTGGATTTCGTTGCCGATGAGCATGGCGACGGCCGTCCCTGCGCCACCCTTTGACGGGACATGAACCATCTGCGTGCCTGTTGCACGAAGCAGCATCAGCATATCCAGGTGCGCGAACGAGCCAACAGTATTGCCGTAGTTAAGTTGCCCGGGGCGTGCTCTTGCATAATCGATCACCTCTTTTAAGGTGTTCGGTGGGAATCCCGATCCCGAAACCAGGACGTTAGGGATCGCCGCGATCAATGCCACACCCGCCAAGTCCCGAGCGGGGTCAACCTTCAGGATGTGGGCAAACAGTGTGGGATTGATCGAGTTGGTGGAAACGGTGCCCATCAGGAGGGTGTAACCGTCGCGTGCTGCTCTCGCTGCAAGCTCGAGCGCGATGTTCCCCGATGCGCCTGTACGGTTGTCGATGACAAACTGCTGGCCGAGAATCTCGGCAAGTTTGGGCGCAACGATGCGCGTTACGGTGTCGGTGGCACCGCCCGGCGCGTAAGGCACGATAACGCGTACCGGCCGGGTAGGGTAGGACTGATCAGCGACCGCCAAAGTGGCCGAGCCGAGCAATAAGATGATGCCGAGGAGATGCGTCGTCACGACTTTGACTATCGCGAATGGACCTTACGGCTGTGGAAATCTCTCGCCCAGCTTGCCTTCGCTGTCCGTTTGCAATTGGCGCCCCGTGCTGTCCACCTCCGGAACCTCGCAGGTCATCCAATAATCGTGCAGCACTTTCAACAGCTGGCGGAGATCGTCTTGCGAACTGGGCTTCACGTGATACGAACTCGCGCCGAGCATGTAGGCTTTCTTAATGTCGTCCAGATCGCGAGAAGAAGATAAAACGACGGTGGGAATGACGGCCCACTCGGGATTGTTCTTGAGATGTTCCAGCACGGCAAACCCATCCACTTCGGGCATTTTCAAATCCGTCGCGATGAAGGTGGGATAGGCATACAAGCGACGATCAGAGAATTTTCCCTCTCCCATAATGTAGGCAATCGCCTCCCGGCCACCGCTGATCTTATGTATGGGATCTTCGACACCGATCGCCCTGAATGCTCGTTCAATCAAGAACAGGTCATTGGGGTCATCGTCCACAACCATGATCGTTGTATGGTACTTTTTCATTCGCCGTAGGTCGCCGTCACCTTACAGTAGCACGCTTCTGCGGGCCTCATCCTGTCCGCGCAAAGCCCGGCGCAGCTCTCTGAATAACGATGCTGATTCGCAGGGGAGTCTGATAGTGGCCTCCACGGTCGGACGCCCGTCCCTCTAGGGTAACGGCGCCATGCATGGCGCGCAGCTACGTTTGCGAACGACCATGCAACCTTCGGACTACGCCGTGGCATACACACCCGGATGGTGGCATGATAAGGTCAGCATTCCCGCGCACGATTTACCCTCTAGGAAAACCGCCCCGAAAAATGCGCATGTGTCGTCAAAAAAGCCATCGAAAGTCGCTGCTGAGTGCTGACCGAGGCGCGAAACGGCTATGGAATTAGACATTATTCAGAAACAATGGCGCGGTTTTGCTTTAAGCAGCCTGTCGGACCTCAAAGTCCCACAGGCTGCTAGGTTGCGCGACGTCATTATGCGAACCGTATTCGTGGCACTTATCGCACTTTGCCTGGCGTCCGGTCTGGCCAATGTGGCGCGCGCGGCCGAGCCCCAGGAAGCGGTCATCAGGCACTGGACCGAGGAGGCTCAGTCGCGGCTGCAGCGTGGCGATACGCGCGGATGGGCCGAGGCGCTGGCACGGCGCGCAGAAGCGTATCAAAGCCTAGGCCATCGCCGCGAGGCGCTGGCCGACCTCGAGCAGGCGGCGGGAGCGCTGAAGGACGGCGCAAGCCCCGCGCTGAGGGCGGCGGTGCTCGGTGCGCTGGGACAGGCCTATTTTCGTGCAGGCAGGACCGACGAAGCCGCAAAGACGCTCGGCGAAGCGCTGCCGCTTGCCGAGTCGAGCGGCGCGCCCAGAATTGCCGCCGCAATCCGCAACGATCAGGGCATGGTGCTCGCCGCGACGGGTAGACCGGCAGAAGCCGCTGCCGCATTCGCCGACAGCCTGGCGCGCGCGCGCGCGTCGAACGATCCGTCGCTCGCCGCCAAGGCAATGCTCAACGCCGCGCGTCTCAGTTTTCGGCAATCCGACCTCACCGCGGCGGCGCGTATGGCGCGCGACGCGGCCGCAAGTCTGGGGGCGCTGCCAGACAGCGACGACAAAGCGATACAGCTCGCAGCGACGGGGGCGATGTTGCGGGAACTGGGCCCTGCCGCGGACGCCGCCGGCGCGCGCGCCGCATACACCGTACTCACGCAAGCAACAGAGGTCGCGCACCGCAGCGGCTCTTCCCGGGCGGCAGCCGAAGCCTGGGGCCAGCTCGCCGAGCTGTATGCCGATGGCGGCCAGCCAGGCGAAGCGCTCGCGCTGAACGAGCGCGCGCTGTTTCACGCCCAGCTCGCGGGCGCGCCCGACGCGGAATTCTTCGCCCAGTGGCGTGCGGCGCGGCTGCTGCAGCGCGCCGCCCGTCAGGACGATGCGCTGAGTGCCTACCGCCGCGCGCTCGCCAGCCTGCAGTCGATCAAGGCCGACCTCGCGTCCGAAATCTGGGCGGGCCGCGAATCGTTCACCGACCGCATCGGTCCGGCCTATCTGGGCTACGCGGACCTGCTGCTGCGCCGCGCGGCCACCGAATCCGACGGCGCGCGCAAACGCCAGACCCTGCGGCAGGTCCAGGAGACGCTGGAAAGCTTCAAGCAAGTCGAGTACGAAGATTATTTCCGCGACGACTGCGTGGCGCGCTACCTCGCGCGCGCGAAAGCGGTCGAACAGGTCGGTGGCAAAACCGCCGTCCTGTATCCGGTGCCGCTGGCCGATCGTCTGGAGCTCGTCGTTTCCATTGGCGACGCGATCCATCAAGTAACCGTGCCGGTCGGCATCGAAGCCATCGGCACCGAGGCACGCGCGTTGCGCAGCCTGCTGGAAAAGCGCACGACGTATCAATATCTGCCGCATGCGCGGCGGCTTTACGACTGGCTGATCCGTCCGCTCGAACCGGTGCTCGCCGCGGCAGGCGTGGACACGCTGGTGCTGGTGCCCGACCGGCCGTTTCGCAGCATCCCGCTGGGTGCATTGCACGACGGGCGCGATTTCCTGATCGCGCGCTACGCGATCGTCACTGCGCCCAGCCTGACCCTCACCGATCCCCGTCCGCTGCAGCCGCAGTCGGGCAGAATGCTGGCGAGCGGTCTGACCGAAGCCGTGCAGGGTTTTGCGCCCCTGCCGTACGTCGAGAGCGAACTGAGCGAGCTAGGCAAGCTGCACTCCGGCACAACGTTACGCGACCGCGGTTTCACGACCGGCAATATCGAGCGCGAACTGCGCGGCCAGCCGTATTCGATCGTGCACATTGCTTCGCACGCGAAGTTCGAAGCCGATTCCCGGCGCTCATTCGTGCTCACCTACGACGGCCAACTCACGATGGACCGGCTCGAGGACAACATCCAGTTCAGCCGCTTTCGCGAAGCGCCGGTGGAGCTGCTGTTCTTGAGCGCGTGCCAGACGGCCGCGGGCGACGAGCGCGCGGCGCTCGGTCTCGCCGGCATTGCGGTCAAGGCGGGAGCCCGCAGCGCGGTAGCAACGCTCTGGCATATCAACGATCAGGCGTCGAGCCTGCTCGTCACCGAGTTCTATCGCCAGATCGGTTTGCCCGGGGTCACCAAAGCCGAGGCGCTGCGCCGCGCTCAGCTCGCGCTGCTGAACGACTTGCGCTACCGCCACCCGGGGTACTGGTCACCGTTCCTGATGATCGGCAACTGGCTATGAACTTACTCGTTCCTGTCGCGATTTTCGGGGTTACGCTCGCAACGGGCGGATGGCTGGTGGGGATCGCATCGGCGGGCGAGCCTGGGGCACCCATTGGCGAACGCGTCGAATATCGGATTCCCGCCGGCAATCCGGCGCCCCGGCGCGTGGGTGGCTCGACCCGCGGCGTGGCGCCGCAGTTGCCCGGGGTCGTCGCACTGGTGCCTGATCACCTGGGACTGACGGCGATGGCGCAGCCCAGTCTGTTTTGGTACCTGTCCGCGCCGAGCCGGACGCGCATCGAGTTCGTCCTGATCGAACCGGGCCGGGTCGTCCCGCTGCTCGAAGTCACTACCTCCGGCGCGGCGCAGGGTATCCAGCAGCTCGATTTGCGCAAACACGGCGTCACGCTGCGTCCAGGCATCGAGTACGAATGGTCCGTCGCCGTCGTCGTCGATGCGGATCAGCGCTCCACCGACATCGTCTCGGGGGGAGCGATCATGCGCGTCGATGAAGGATCGCTTGCAGCTCGTGCGGGCGCGCAGGATCCCGCCGCTATCGCGACGGCATATGCCGCGCAAGGATTGTGGTACGACACCCTGCTCGCGCTCGCGCAGGCGATGGAGCAGTCTCCTGCCCAACGGGGCCCGCGCGCGCGACGCAGCTCGTTGCTCGAACAAGCAGGACTCGCCGAGGTCGCTGCGTTCGAGCGCAGGCAGTAACCTCCGCGCGATGTCCTCCGCCGCCCAGTCCGCGCCTGGCATGGACCAGGTCGTGCGGCTCCTCGCCGGTCACGGCATCGCCCGCACCTACCCGAAAAATGCAGTCATCATCACGCAAGGCGATCCGTCGGACTCCTTGTATGTGATCATATCGGGGCGGGTCAAAGTGTTCATGAGCGACGACGAAGGGCACGAAGTCATCCTCGATACGTACGGCCCCGGACAATACGTCGGCGAAATGGCTTTCGACGACATGCCGCGATCGGCTTCGGTGATGACCCTGGAGCCGTGCACGCTGTCGGTATTGTCGGGAAAGCAGTTCCGGGACTTCATTGCCAACAACCCGGACGCCACCATGCATTTCATCCGCAACCTGATCCGGCGCGCGCGCGTGGCGAGCGAAAACATCCGCAGCCTCGCGCTGATGGACGTCTACGGCCGCGTGGCACGGCTGCTGATCGAGCTCGCCGTGGAAAAGGACGGCAAGCTCGTCATCGATCAGCATTACACGCATCAGGATCTCGCGCATCGGGTGGGCTGTTCGCGTGAAATGATCAGCCGCATCTTCAAGGACCTGATCGCCGGAGGCTACATCGCCCTCGACGGCCGTCGCATCACGCTCGAACGCTCACTGCCGAGTCGCTGGTAACGCGTGATTCCCGGCGGCAGGTCCGGCCTGCCGTTTACCATCCACAAGCGAAACGCCTGTGGGTGCTCCACGAACGGTCCCTCTATCCTACCCAGGAACCTTCCCTCACCCTCGATCGGCTTCGCCCCCCTCGCTGCGCTCTCCCCGAGGGGAGAGGGAAGCCGTCTCTCCCCGCTCGCGCCTGTTCCAGCCTTGACGCCTGTCCTGCCCCGAACGTTTGTTGAAAAACACCTCCCCCTTCAAGGGGGAAGCCGGGAGGGGGATGGGGTGGGATGGGGCAATGACGCACGCGAATCCCTGGTGAATCGTTCACATCGGCGTGGCAATTGCGTCGCAGAACGACAGTGCGGCGAGCGCTAACGTGTGATCCATCGGCGCGAGAGGAGGTGATTCGCTCCTTCGCAGCAGCGCCGGCAAAGGAGATCACGCCATGGAACTGCGTTTGCGCACGACCGGAGGGCTTCTGCTGCAAATCTCCGCGCTCGCTCTGCTGAGCTGGAGCGCTACGCTGGTCACGCGTTATTTGCCATTCCCGGTTCCGGCGGGGGCGGTCGGCATGTGCCTGCTGTTCGCCCTGCTCGCCAGCGGATGGCTGCCGCTGCGCTGGATCGAACGCGGCGCAGCACTCCTGGTGCGGCACCTCGGACTGTTTCTGATTCCGTACGCCGTGAGCTTCATGGCTTTTGGGGACCTGTTCGCTGCGGGCGGCATTGCGCTGCTGGTCCTCATCCTGGGCAGCACTGGCGTCGGCATCGCGGTAACCGGCTGGACCGCGCAGTGCGTCGCATCCCTGCAAATCCCGCGTCTCCGGCGCATCGGCAAGATCCTGCCATGAACATCACAACGCCGCTCTTTTGCGTGGGCGTGACCCTCGCGGCGTACTGCGTTGCGCGAGCGATCAATGCGCGCCATCCCGTTTCCATCACCAACCCGGTTGTGGTCGCCACCCCATGCATCATCATCGTCCTGCTGGCAGCGGGCATCGATTTCCCCACCTATCGCGGCAGCGTCGACTCGATCGCTGCCCTGCTCGGACCGGCCACGGTGGCGCTCGCCGTCCCGCTGTTCAAGCACCGCGCAGTGCTGCGCCGCTACGCGCCGAGCGCGTGCATAGGGATGGCCGCCGGTGGCCTGATGGCGATCCTCGCCGGCGTGCTATGCGCCAAGGCATTCGGCCTGTCGCTGCCAGTCGTGGCGGCACTGGGCATCAAATCCGCAACGGCGCCGATCGCAGTACAGCTCGCACCGATCGTGGCGGCCGATCCCGGTCTGGCAGCGGTGTTCGCGATCGCCACGGGCATGACCGGCGCCGTCCTGGGACCCTCGCTGCTGAACCTGCTGGGCATCCGGGATCCGGCGGCGCGCGGCCTCGCCTACGGCGCGATCTCGCATGGCATCGGCACGACGCAGGCCACGACGGAAGGCGAGCTGCAGGGCGCCGTGTCGGGCGTGGCGATGGGCTGCTCTGCCGTGCTGGTATCGCTCTCGGCACCGCGCATTCTGCCGCTGCTCATGTGAATTTGTCACATCGCCGCGTCAACCTGTGCGTAGGACCGGCGCCCCGGCGATCGCTACAGTGGATGCAACCTGCGCGCGACAAGCAGGGATCGCGGCCCTGCGGTGACGAAAGTCACTTGCTCAAACCGATGGAGACTCACAATGCACTCATCATGGCATCTCCGACAGAAGGCGCTGCGCGAGCTGATGGATAGCACCTATGGCAGAACGAGATTGCGCGTCCAGCTATCGATCGCGGTCGCTTTCCTCGCGCTTTTGCTGGCAGGGCCGATAGCGGTTGAAAGCGAGCGCACGCCGCCGCCGATTTCGGCACAGGCGCAGATCACCCGTACGGAGCGTGCAACCGTCAGAGCGGAGCATCACCGCAAGGCGGTTTTCGATGAACGCCAGCGCAGATGGAAAGAGCGGAAAGACATCCCGGACCGGAAAGTCGCTGGGGGCAAGGACGCGCCGTGAGTGACTTGCTGCTGTCTGTCGTGAAATCGGGCGCCGCCGAAGGGCGGGGCGCCGCATGCTGATGCGTCATGCGCAGCACGCTGCAAACGATGAATGTTGCCGCTGCGTCACGCAACGCGCGGCGCGCGCGGTGGATGCCGGCGATAGCGCGTGCGGAGCAAAGCACCGGGGTTATACTGATCTGGAGCGCAAAACAACAGGCTTTCGATCCGCACGCGATGGGAATTACCCGGCGCAGTCCGCTCGCGCGACATCTGGTTTATGGCTGGCTCGCGATCCTTGCGCTGGGCCTGAGCATGCAGATGCAGCGGTCGTTCGCTTTGCTCGATCTCAAGCTCCTCGACCAGGCTTATGCGGCCCTGCGGCGTCTCGGCCCCCCTGTTCCCGTGAGCCCCGACATCGCGATCGTAGCGATAGACGATGCCACGTTCGCCGCATTTCCCGAGCCGCTGGCGTTGTGGCACCGGCACCTCGGCGACATCCTCGCCGCACTGGCTCAGGCGCAGCCCAAGGCCGTCGGACTCGATATCGAATTGCCGGAGCGCTCGTATGACTTCGTCAGGCCCGGCGGCGATCTGGAACTGCTGAAGGGGCTGCTGGCGATGCGCACTGCGGCCCCTTTGGTACTGGCCCGCGGCGTCGATCAGGCAGGGCGTGTGAAACCGATTTACGCGCCGTTTCTCGCTGCCGTGGGCGACGACGGCACCGGGCTCGCTACCTGGCCCGTGGATGCCGATGGGCGCGTGCGCCGATTCGACGAGCGGCTGGGCGAGAACGCGACCGTCGTGCCGACGTTCACCGGCACTATCGCACGCCGGCTGGGCCGCGAGCCCTTGCCAGGCCTCATCGACTTTACTTTGGGTGGCCCTTACACCTACCTCCCCGCTCAGTCCGTCGTGGAATGGTCGGGGCGCGGCGATATCGAGCGCTTGCGCAGCGCCTTCGCGGGCCGTGTGGGTCTCGTCGGCAGCGTGTTGCCGTTCGCTGACCGCCATGTGTTGCCGGTGCAGTTGGCAGGATGGGAAGAGAACAACGCCACGCCCGGCGTGCTGATCCACGCCCAGGCCTTGCGCTCTATCTTCGGCCCGGGGTTGATCGGCTCGGCTCCCGCGCTCGCCCCTGTGCTCTTGGTCGCTCTGGCCTCGCTGACATGGTTCGCGCTGGCGCGGCTGGGCGCCGGGCTGTCGCTTTTGGCCCTGTTCGTACTCGGCGTGCTTGGCTTGTGGATCTGGCTGCTGAAGAGCGGCATCCATCTGCCTATTGCAGCTGCGCTGGCGACAGCGGGCGCCGGCGCTGCCGCGCGCGTCGGCTACGAGGCATGGTTCAATCGCCGCGAGCGCGCGCGCCTCAGAAGCTCCTTCGAGGGATATGTCAGTCCCAACGTGATGGAAATGATCCTGCGCGGCGATCTGGGCACGCAGACCGGCACCGGCCGCCGCATGCTCTGCGTGCTGTTTGCCGATATCCGCAACTTCACGCCGATATCGGAGCGCGCCCAGACCGAGCAGGTCGTGACGCTGCTCAACCTTTACTTCGAGCGCATGACGCGGGCGATCCATGCGCACGACGGGACCGTCGATAATTTTCGCGGCGACGGCATCATGGCGATCTTCGGCGCACCGCAGCCGACACCGCATCCGTGCCGCGATGGCTTTCTGTCCGCGCAGGGGATGCTCGCCGAAATCGATGGCTTGAATGACGAGCTCGCCGGGCGCGGCATCGAGCCCATAGCCATCGGCACGTCGCTCGCGTACGGCGAGGCGATCGTTGGACACATCGGTGCGGCCGCGCGACACGAGTACACGGCGATCGGCGACGTCGCCAACGTCTCGGCGCGGCTCGAAAGCATGACGAAGGAAGTCGGCTATCCACTGGTGGTCAGCGCCGACGTCGTCAGCGCATTGCAGGCCGAGGTGCAATTCGATGATTTGGGGGTGCGCGAGATCAAAGGTCACGCTTCAGTCCACGTTTATGGCTGGCCTCCTCGCGGCACACATGTTCCAGCAGGACACGCAACAACAGCAGGAGAAGGTCATGGCTAACAAACACAGGGTAGTGAAATGGCTAGGGGTCGCGCTGACCACGGGTTACATCGCAATTGCCGCGAGCGCAGAGCCCGTGGCGATCGTGACGGACGTGCGGGGAGACGCGCGGCGCACCGATGGCGGCGCCGTCGGCGTGCTCGCCGATCTGCCGGCGGGAAGCCGGATCGTGCTGCAGGCCTCCGCGCGGCTGTCCGTCGTGCACCTGCCGTCGCAGACGACGTTCGAGCTCACCGGCCCCGGGGGGTTTGCGATCGATGCGAATGGCGTACAGGCTGCTGCCGGCACGGCTGCTCCGAGCAGAAAACCGCTCGCAGCGGTGTACCGCGACGTGCGCCTGCGTCCCGCGAGCGTCACGCAAGCGAGCATCGCCATGCGCGGGGATTCTCACGACCCGCGGCTACGGCTCGTTTCGCCGGTCGCCTCGTGGCTGATCGAGCGCCCGTCGGCTTTCCGCTGGGAAGCGCAGGCGCCCGCCGTGCGCTACAGCTTTCAGCTCACCGACAGCAACGGTCATGTGCTGCACGAGTCGGTTACGGAGCAGACGGCGGTGTCGATCCCCGCGGGCATCCGCTTCGAACCGGGCCGCACCTACGGTTGGGAGGTAAAGGCGACGCTTGGCGACGGCAAGGTGATAGAAGCATGGACCGAGATCGGCATCGCCAGCGCTTTGCTGCGTGACAAGGTCGAGAACGCACGCCCGGTTGCAGCAGCGGGCTTCGCGGACCGCGTTGCTTACGCGCTTTTGCTCGAATCGTTGAGCGTGCGCGAAGCGGCGCGCGCCGAGTGGGCGGCGATTTCGCAAGAGCGACCCGACGAAGCCAGGCTGCGGGCGCTGGCCGAGGGGCGCTGACGCTGCCCGGAGTCAGAAGGCGCGCGTGTAACTGGCGCGCAGATGAACGCCGCGGTCCTGCAGGGTCCGGGTCGGCGTCGCGACATTGTTCAGCGCGATACCGTAGTACGCCTGCAGGGCCAGCCCCTGCGCTGGCTCCCAGCGCAGCCCGGGCCCTACGCTCGAAATTCTGGCAACGCCTGTCGCGCGGTCGTGGTCCCACGCGCTGCCCCTGTCGGCAAACACCGCCGCATATAACGCACCGACGCCGGGACCGGCAGTCGTGCCGGGCAGCGTCACGTTGCCCAGCAGATGACGGTATTCGAGCGACGCGAGCCAGCCGTTATCGCGCACGAACAGATCCTTGCGGTAGCCGCGCACGCTTTCGACTCCGCCGATCGA
>JBKJZR010000205.1:0-15401 GCA_046715035.1 Burkholderiales bacterium
CAGGCGGACTATCTCGACATGTCCGGCAATTTCATCGATCTCGCAAAGATCGCGGTCGGCTCGGTCCGCGTTTACGGTGAGCAGCAGTTGCGCAAAAAAGTCGCGCTCTACAAAGACCATGGCGTGCGCTGTTTCGTTGGCGGCGGCATTGTCGAGCGGCTGTTCGCGCTCGACGGCCCCGCAGCGCTGGCGCCGTTTTTCCGGGAGACGCGCCGCGTCGGCATCGACATCGTCGAGATCTCCGACAATTACATTACGCTCGATCGCGACGAGCGCATGCGCCAGACCGCGCTGGCGCGGGCAGCGGGACTCGCCGTTTTCGGCGAGATCGGTTCCAAGCATGATCATTCGGGAGCCGCATTTCTGCTGGGGCAGGCGCGTGACTGCTTCGACGCCGGCTCGGAGATGCTGATCGTCGAGGGCTACGAGCTCGTCGAGGATGGCCGTCCGAAAAGCGAGCTGATCGCAGCGCTGCGCGAGGGACTCGATTTCTCGAAAGCCCTGTTCGAGCTGCCAGGTCCCTGGATCAGCGGCATCGATGCGTCGCAGGTTCAGGATCTCAAGAAATTCCTGATCGGCGAATTCGGTCCCGACGTGTCGATCGGCAACATCATGCCCGAGGACATCTTCGAAACCGAAATGTCGCGCCAGGGAATGGGGGTCGTGCAGCCGACCCGCGAGACATGGCGTTGACGCGCACTGCAGTGAACCGGGAGGAATCCATGAAACTGTTTGCCTGGGCAGCGCTCGCGACCGTCGCCATGACTGGTGTTTCCCAGGCACTTGCGCAGTCGTATCCGCAAAGGGCGGTGCGGATCGTCGTGCCGCTCGGCACGGGGAGCGCGTCCGATGCAATGACGCGCATCGTGGCGCAAAAGCTCACCGAAACCTGGTCGCAGCCGGTGGTCGTCGAGAACCAGCCCGGCGCGAACGGCATCCCCGCCACCGCCGGCGTGGTGAAATCGGCGCCCGACGGCCATACGCTGATGATCATCGCCGCCAATCACGTGATCAACGCGAGCCTGGTCAGCAAGCTGCCTTACGACACCCTGCGCGATATCAAGCCGATCGCGCGCATGGGCTTCACGCCGCTGCTGCTCGTCACGCACCCGTCGCTGCCTGCAAGGAACGTCAAGGAATTCATCGCGCTCGCCAAGGCGAAGCCGGGGCAGCTCAACTACGGCTCCGCCGGCAACGGCAGCCCCACGCATCTCGCTGGCGAGCTGCTGCAATCGATGACGGGCATCAAGACCGTTCACGTGCCGTACAAGGCGGTCGCCAACGCGCAGACCGACGTTGTCGGCGGGCAGATCGAGTTCCTGTTCGTGGTGCCGTCGTTCGCGATTCCGCAGCTGCAGGCGGGAAGGCTGCGCGGCTTGGGGGTGGCTTCGCTGAAGCGCATGCCGCAGCTTCCCGACCTGCCGACGATAGACGAAGCCGGAGTGAGCGGATACGAAGTGCTGGCCTGGATCGGCATCGCGGGGCCGGGGGCGATTTCCGACGAGGTCGTCAACCGGGTCTCGGCCGATGTGCTGAAAGTCCTGGGCTTGCCCGACGTGCGCGACCGCATCAATGCGATCGGTCTCATCATTTCGCCCATGCAGCCGCGCGAATTCCAGGATTATGTCGTCAGCGAACAGGGCAAATGGGCCAAGGTGGTGAAGGACTCGGGAGCCAAAGCCGAGTGATCTGCCAGTCCTGCTGAGGATTCCGGAATAATAAGGATTCGCTGCATGCGCCTGCGACTGCTCGGTACCGGAACGCCCACGCCTTCACTGAAACGCATGTGCTCAGGCTATGTCGTCGAAGTCGGCAGCGACGTGCTCGTCTTCGACCACGGTTTTGGCGCGCATCACCGGCTGCTCGAGCTCGGCATCCCGGCAACGCGGGTGACGCACTTTTTCTGCAGTCATCTGCACTACGATCACATGGGCGACTATCCGCGCCTGCTGCTGACGCGCTGGGACCAGGGTGCGGGCAAGATTCCCGAGCTCAAGGTGTACGGCCCGCCGCCGATCCGGGCAGTCACGGCCGCGCTGTTCGAGCGCGACGGCGCGTTCGGTCCCGATCTCATCGCGCGCACCGAAAATCTGTGCAGCGTGGCGATCTACTGGGCGCGCGGCGGCGAGGGCGAGCGTCGCAAGCCTGCCCCTGAGGT
This sequence comes from Burkholderiales bacterium, assembly GCA_046715035.1. Classification (GTDB taxonomy): domain Bacteria; phylum Pseudomonadota; class Gammaproteobacteria; order Burkholderiales; family SG8-41; genus PALSA-1004. The sequence continues at coordinate 2,159 of JBKJZR010000205.1, forward strand.
CAGCGAGCTGAAACCCAACGAGGTGGTTGAGGGCAATGGCTGGCGGGTTACCGCGACGGGCGTGTCGCACTTCGGTCCGCAACTCATCTCTTATGGTTTTCGCCTCGACGCGCCCGAGGGCTCGTTCGTGTATTCGGGCGACAGCGGGCCGTGCGCATCGATGACGCGGCTCGCGCGCGACTGCGACGTGCTCGTGCATATGTGCCACTACATTTCGGGCACACAGCTGAACGAGGAGTTCGCGAGCTCGTGCATGGGGCATCTCGAGCTCGCGCGGCTCGGCGCCGAAGCAGGGGTGAGAACGATCGTTCTGACGCATGTGACCGAGCAGATCGACCAGCCCGGCGTGCGCGAGCGCGTGGTGCGCGAAATGGCGGAGATCTACAAAGGCAACCTGATCTTCGGCGAGGACCTGATGGAAGTGCCGCTGCAGGGCCCGGCCGCCGCTCAACTGATGTGATGCACCGGCTGCGCCGTATGTCTGCGCATCCAGACTAAACCCGACCGGATCCGGATTCGATGCGGTATTCGTTTTTCAGCCTCGCGCGCAACGCGCTGAACGGCCACCGCGACTGGCCGCGCGCGTGGCGCCGCGCCACACCGCGGCCCGCGTACGACGTCGTGATCGTAGGCGGCGGCGGGCACGGGCTGGCCACCGCCTATTACCTCGCGAAAAATCATGGCATCCGTAATGTAGCGGTGGTCGAAAAAGGCCCGCTCGGCCTCGGCAACACCGGCCGCAACACGACGGTCGTGCGCTCCAACTATCTGTGGGACGACAGCGCGCACCTCTACGAGCACGCGCTGAAGCTCTGGGAAGGGCTGAGCCAGGAGTTGAACTTCAACACCATGTTCAGCCAGCGCGGCGTGGTCAACGTCGCATTCACGCGCCACGAGCTGCAGGAGATGGAGCGGCGGGCGAGCGCGATGCATCTGAACGGCATCGACTGCGAACTGCTGACGCCCGCCGAGCTCCGGCGCTGGGTGCCCCTGCTTAGGATCGACCCGGACTGCCGCTACCCGGTGCTCGGCGGGATCGTGCAGAAGCGCGGGGGCAACGCGCGCCATGACGCGGTGGCGTGGGGCTACGCGCGCGCCGCCGCTGCGCTCGGGGTCGACCTCATCGAGAACTGTCCTGTCACCGGCCTGCGCTGCGACGGCGGGCGCGTCACGGGCATCGACACCGCGCTCGGGCACATTGCCGCGGGGCGCGTTGGCGTGGTTGCGGCTGGCCACAGCAGCGTGGTGATGGCGATGGCGGGCGTGCGGCTGCCGATCCAGAGCTATCCGCTGCAGGCGCTCGTGTCCGAGCCGGTGAAACCCGTTTTCCACACGGTGCTGATGGCGGGTCTGGTGCACGTCTATCTGAGCCAGTCGGACAAGGGCGAGCTCGTAATCGGCGCCGCGCGCGACGGCTACGTCTCCTACGCGCAGCGCGGCAGCTTTCATTTCATCGAAGAGCAGTTGCGCGCGCTGCTCGAGCTGTTTCCCGTCTTCAGCCGGCTGCGCATGATGCGCCAGTGGGCGGGCATCGTCGATTGCACGCCGGACGCGAGCCCGATCATCGGCAGCACGCCGGTAAAGGAACTCTACGTCAACTGCGGCTGGGGGACGGGAGGCTTCAAGGCGACGCCAGGCTCCGGATGGGTTTTCGCCCACACCCTTGCCCACGGCGAGCCGCACGCGCTCAACCGCAACTTCGGCCTGCAGCGCTTCGCCTCCGGCCGCATGATCGACGAGGCGGCGGCGGCGGGAGTGGCGCATTGAAATCAATGCGGAATGATGAATGATGAATAAAACTCGAGCTGGCGCGATGCGGTGGATTTCGGATTTCACATTCCGCATTCCGCGTTCCGCATTCCGCATTCCGCATCCGCTGCCGCCGTGCTGCTGATCCCCTGCCCCTATTGCGGACCGCGCAACGACGCGGAGTTCACGCCGGGAGGCGAAGCGCATCTCGCACGCCCTGACCCCGCAAATTCGAACGACCAGGCATGGGGCGAGTACTTGTACTACCGAAACAACGTCAAAGGCATGCAGCGCGAGCGCTGGTTCCACGCCTACGGATGCCGGCGCTGGTTCAACGTCGCGCGCGACAGCGTCACCCACGAGATCAAGCGGGTGTATGCGATCGGCGCGCCGCCTTCGGGCGACGCAGCATGAGCAGCCAGCCGTCGCGGCTGTCTACGGGCGGTCGGATCGACCGCAGCGAGCCGCTCTCGTTCACGTTCAACGGGCGCGAATACGAAGGCTATGCGGGCGATACGCTGGCCTCCGCGCTGCTCGCCAACGGCGTGCATCTCGTCGGCCGCAGCTTCAAATACCACCGCCCGCGCGGCATCGTCAGTGCGGGCCCCGAGGAGCCCAACGCGCTCGTGCGCATCGGGGCGGGCGGGCGCGCACTGCCCAATCTGCCGGCGACGATGGTCGAGCTCTATCATGGCCTCCAGGCGCAGAGCATCAACTGCTGGCCGAGCGTCGCCATCGATTTCGGCGCGGTCAATAACCTGCTGTCGGCGCTGCTGCCGGCGGGTTTCTACTACAAGACGTTCATGTGGCCGGCCGCGGGCTGGATGTGGTACGAGCGCTTCATCCGGCGTGCGGCGGGGCTCGGACGCACGCCCGCCGCGCCCGATCCCGACCGCTATGAGAAACGCAACGACCACTGCGACGTGCTGGTCATCGGCGGCGGACCCGCCGGAATCGCCGCCGCGCTTGCGGCCGGCGGCGCGGGCGCGCGCGTGGTGCTGGCGGAAGAGCGTGCGATGCTGGGCGGGCAGCTTTGGTTTCGCGGTGGGCACATCGCTGAGGCCGACGCGGGCGCATGGCTGCGTGAGGCGAACTCGCGTTTAGCGGCGATGCCGGAGGTGCGCACGGTGACGCGCGCGACGGCAGTGGGCTATTACGATCACAATCTCGTCACGCTGCTCGAGCGCGTCACCGATCATCTGGCACCCGGCCCCTCGCGGTTGCCGCGCCAGCGCCTGTGGAAGGTGCGGGCGAAGCAGGTGATCGTCGCGGCAGGTGCGATCGAGCGCTCGCTGGTCTTCGCCAACAACGATGTGCCGGGGGTGATGCTCGCGAGCGCCGCGCAGCGCTATGCAGTCGAGTTCGGCGCGCGCCCCGGCAGGCGGGCCGTCGTATTCACCAACAACGACAGCGGTTACGAGGCAGCGCAGGCGCTGGCGGAGGCGGGAGTCGATGTTGCCGCGGTGGTCGATGTGCGCGCGCAGCCGGCAGCGGCCGCGGCGTGCCGCGTCGCGGTACGCGCCGGCCAGGCCCTAGTGGCGGTGCACGGTGCAAAGCGCGTGACTGCCGTCGACATAGCGCCGCTCGATGTTGCCAGCGGCAGGATAACCGGCGCGGTCGAGACGATCGCCTGCGATCTCGTCTGCGTTTCCGGCGGTTGGGACCCCGCCGTGCATCTGTACTCGCAGTCGGGCGGCCGCCTTGCCTACGACGCCGAGCAGCATTGCTTCGTTCCCGCGCAGGCGGCGCAGCCGACGCGCGCCGCAGGCGCGGCGAATGGCGCGTTCGCGCTGGCCGACTGCGTCGCGCAGGGGCATCACGCCGGGCTCGCAGCGGCACGCGACGCGGGCTTCGCGGCGGATGCAAGTGAGATTGGTGCACGCACACCGCTGCGGCTGCCGGCGCTGTGGGAAATTCCCGCGCGCACGGGCAGCCCCAAGAAGTTCGTCGATCAGCAAAGCGACGTTACCGCGGCGGATCTTGCGCTCGCCGCACGGGAAGGCTACGTCAGCGTCGAGCACGCCAAACGCTACACGACCACGGGCATGGGCGTCGACCAGGGCAAGATCGGCAACATCACCGCATTCGGCATACTCGGCAATGCCACCGCGCGCAGCGTGCCCGAGGTCGGCACGACGACGTTCCGGCCGCCGTACGTGCCGGTCACCATCGGTGCGCTTGCCGGTCGCGAGATCGGCGCGCGCTTCGATCCGCTGCGCAAGACGCCGATGACCGACGACCATGCGGCGCGCGGCGCGGTCTTCGAGCCGGTCGGCCTGTGGCGTCGTCCGCTCTATTACCCGCAGGCAGGCGAAAACATGCATGCGGCGGTCGTCCGCGAGTGCCTGGCTGCGCGCAACGGCGTCGCCATCCTCGACGCTTCCACGCTCGGCAAGATCGAGGTGCGAGGCCGCGACGCGCTCAGGCTGCTCAACATGGTCTATACAAACGCATGGGACGGTCTCCAGCCGGGGATGTGCCGCTACGGGCTGATGCTGCGCGAGGACGGCATGGTGTTCGACGACGGCGTTACGGCGCGCCTGGGCGAGCATCATTACCTGATGAGCACGACTTCGGGCGGCGCTGACGGCGTGGTCAACTGGCTCGAAGACTGGCTGCAATGCGAGTGGCGCTACGAGGTTTACTTGACGCCGGTCACCGCCCACTGGGCGACGGTCGCCGTCACCGGCCCGCAGGCGCGTGCGGTCCTCCAGGCGCTGCCGAGCGACATCGCCCTCGACGCCGCGCAGTTTCCGCACATGGCGATCCGCAGCGGCAGGATCGCGGGAGTGGCGGCGCGTATCGCGCGCGTCAGCTTCACCGGCGAGCTCACCTACGAGATCAGCGTGCCGGCGCGCTACGGACTCGCGCTATGGGAAGCGTTGCTGGCGGCGGGCGCGGCGTTCGGCATCAAGCCGCTCGGCACCGAAGCGCTGCACGTGCTGCGCGCCGAGAAGGGCTACATCGTCGTGGGACACGAGACGGACGGCACGGTCACGCCCTTCGATCTGGGCATGGACTGGATCGTGAGCCAAGCGAAGCCTGATTTTCTCGGCAAGCGCGGGCTCGCGCGCGCTGACACTGCGCGCTCGGGGCGCAAACAACTCGTGGGATTGCTGACCGACGATCCGCTGACCGTGCTGGTCGAGGGCAGCCAGGTCATCGATCCTGCCGACGGGGCGCGGATCAGCCGCCCGCCGATCGTCATGCAGGGCCACGTGACGTCGAGCTACATGAGCCCGACGCTCGGTCGCTCGATCGCGATGGCGCTCGTCGCCAACGGGCGCAGCCGCATGGAGGAGAAGGTCGCGGTCGTCGTACATGGGCGGGCGGTCGAGGCGCGCATCGTCGATCCACGTTGCTACGATCGCGACGGGGCACGCCTCGATGGCTGATGCCTGGACCGCGCGCAGCGCGCTCGGCACGCCGCCCGGCGGCGCGCTGTTCACGCATGGCGACCTCGCGGCCGTGTCCGTGCGCGAGCTGCCTTTTCAGACGATGCTGGACCTGCGGGTCGATCCGAGTGATGCGGCGGCATGCGACGCGGCGGCACTCGCCCTGGGATTTTGCCTCCCGCTCGTTCCCAATGCCGCGGCGGGCACAACAGCCCGGCGTGCGTTGTGGATGGGCCCCGATCAGTGGCTCGTGGTTACGCAGGCCGACGAGATGCCTTGCGTCGTCGCCGCTCTCGCGACGTTGCGGGCATCGGTGGTCGACGTCAGTGACTTGCGCGCCGTGTTTCAGCTCACCGGACCGCGGAGCGCCGACGTGCTGCGCAAGGGCTGCGCGATCGATCTGCATCCGCGCGTATTTGGTCCGGACGCACTCGCATTGACTGCGCTCGCGCGCGTGCGGGCGATCGTTCACCAACTCGATCGCGCGTCGACTTATGATATCTACGTCGAGCGCAGTATCGCGGGCTATCTGCAGGGTTGGCTGACGGATGCGATGCGCGAATACGTGGCGCCGATGGGGCAGAGGTAGTCTGTGGTTAGTAGCAGTAACGCTACCAGGGAGACGGCAATGTCGAAGAGTCTACGCATCCTCGCATGCTTGGGAGCCGCGTGGTTTGCCGCGCAGGTGAGCGCGCAGTCCTATCCGGCGAGAACCGTGCGCCTCGTGGTCCCCTATTCGACAGGAACCGCCACCGACGCGCTGGCACGGCTCATCGCGCAACGGCTCGGCGACGCGCTGGGCCAGCAGTTTGTCGTCGACAACCAGCCCGGAGCCAATGGCATCACGGGTTCGGCGATCGTTGCCAAGGCGGCGCCGGACGGCTACACACTGATCATGTTCGCGGCCAACCATGTCGTGAATGCGAGCCTCTACAGCAAGCTGCCGTACGACACGCTCAAGGATTTTCGGCCCATCCTGCGCGTTGCTTTCGCACCCTTCGTGCTCGCGGTGCACCCGTCGCTGCCCGCAAAGGACCTCAGGGAGTTCATCGCGCTGGCGAAAGCGCGGCCCGGCGAGATCAACTATGCCTCGCCCAGCAACGGCAGCCCGCCGCATCTTTCCGTCGAGCTGCTGAAGAGCCTGACGGGCGTCAACCTCGTCCACATTCCCTACAAGACGGCGGCGCAGGCCCAGTCGGACGTGATCGGCGGCCAGGTGCCGGTGATGGTCTTTGTCGCCGCCGCGGCGATCCCGCAGATCAAGGCCGGCAGGCTGCGTGCGCTCGGCGTCACGACGCTGACGCGGCTGGCGCAATTGCCGCAGGTGCCGACGATCGATGAAGCCGGCGTGAGCGGATTCGAGATGATTTCCTGGATCGGATTCGCGGGACCGGCGGCGCTGCCCCAGGACATCGTCGCCCGGCTGTCACCCGAAATGACGCGCGTCGTGCAGCAGCCGGAGACCGCGGAGCGCATCAGGGGGCTGGGACTCGAGATCTCCCTGATGGAAGCCGACGCCTTCGCCGCGTACATGGCGAAGGAGCAGGCGCGCTGGGGCGAGGTCGTGCGCCGCGCCGGGGCACGGCTCGACTGACCGACCTAATCCGCGCGGATGCCCGCCGCCCTGATGATCTTCCCCGACCGCGCGGCGTCGGCTTTCATGACCGCCGCGAACTGCTCCGGCGTGGTTGGCATCGGCTCGGCGCCGAGCGCCATGAACTTGTCGCGGATCTCGGCCAGCGCGAGCACGCGCACGACGTCGCCATGGATGCGGTCGATGAGTGCGCGCGGCGTCGTCGCCGGCGCCATGATGCCGTACCAGTTATTGAGCTCGTAACCAGGAAGTGTTTCGCCGATTGTCGGGACATCAGGGAGCACGGCAGCGCGTTTGGAATTGGTGACTGCGAGCACCCTGAGCTTGCCGGACCTGATATGCGGCACCGTTACCGGCGCGCCGGTGAACAGCAATTCCACCTGTCCGCCGAGCAGGTCGGTGATCGCCTGGCTGCCGCCTTTGTACGGCACATGCACGATATCGACCTTCGCCATCATTTTGAGCAGCTCGCCGCACATCTGGTAGATGCTGCTGCCCGAAGCGAAGTTCAACTGACCCGGCCTGGCCTTCGCCAGCGCGATGAGCTCCCTGACGTTCTTCGCGGGCAGGGACGGATGCGCGACCAGCACGCTGGCGACGTTCGCGGCAAGCGAGATCGGCGCGACGTCGCTGATCGGGTCCCACGCCATCCGCGTGTAGAGGAACTGGTTCATGGTGTGCGTGCTCATCGAGCCGAAGAGCAGGGTGTAGCCATCGGCCGGCGCTTTCAACGCCGCTTCGGAGCCGATGTTGCCGCTCGCGCCACCGCGATTGTCGATCACGACAGGCTGCGCCCAGACCTCGCTCAGCTTTTGCCCGACGATGCGGCCGAGGATGTCTGTCGTGCCGCCGGCCGGCCAGGGCACGACGATGCGCACCGGCTTGGTTGGGTAAGTCTGAGCGTGCGCCGGCGCAACCGCCAGTGCGCCGGCAATTACGAGTATTCGCCTGATCATGCCTCGTGCCTGCGATGGTCGGTTAGTATGGAGCGGCAGCGGCAATCGGCCGTTTGAGAACCTGCAAACCATGTCCATGACCCCAAATGAGGACGACCACCATGAAGTCACCCGCTGCATGCCGCAATCTCGCGGATATCCGCGCCGAGGTCAATGCCATCGACCGCGCCATCGTGAAGCTGCTGGGCCGGCGCACGAAATACGCCAAAGCGGCCCTGCGTTTCAAGACCGATGTGAAAAGCATCGCCGACCCCGCGCACCGCAAGCGCCTGTTCGCGCAGCGCAAGCGATGGGCCGCGCGCCACGGGGTCGATGAAAAGCTGATCGGCAGGATCTATCAGGCGATCGTCGACGAATCCAAGCGCGTGCACCTCGCCGGATTCCGCGCCCGGCGCTGATACCGGTTGTGCGCTGACGGCCCGGCAATGGTGTGAAGCTCGCCGCGGCGCGGCCGGGCGGGTCGTATGCCTGTCAGCTGAGCGCAAACTGGATCCTCTGTGTCGTCATTCCAGCGCACGCTGGAATCCAGGCACTTTATTTCCGGGTCACCGCGTACTTTGAAACGACTACCCGTAAATCAAAGCCTCCTCGTCGGTCGCTTCCTCTGCAGCGCGTTGTTAATCCCGCCGACGCACCTGGAGCGTTTGTGCCGCGCCAAATACTAGCCAGCGTACGCCCGTTTCAGTTCAGCGATGTCGATTTTCTTCATTTTCAGCATCGCTGACATCGCTCGCCCGGATTTTTGGGAGTCTGGGTCGCCGACCATGTCGATCAGAATCCTGGGAACGACTTGCCATGAAGCGCCGTATTTGTCCTTGAGCCAGCCGCATTGCTGGGCCTTTTTGTCCCCACCCTCGGAGAGCTTTTCCCAGTAATAGTCCACTTCTTCCTGCGTCTCGCAATTGACTACGAACGAGATGGCCTCGTTGAATCTAAATATCGGGCCGCCGTTGAGCGCGGTGAACGCCTGTCCATCGAGCTCGAACGCGATGGTCATCACTGTGCCGACGGGCTTGCCGTGGATCTCGTGCCCGGCCTCTCCGTATCGCGCGACCTTGACGATCTTCGAGTTCCTGAAAATGCCGGTATAGAACGCGACCGCCGCTTCGGCTTGATCGTCGAACCATAGACATGGGGTGATTCTTTGAACGATTTGCATGGATCGTCTCCTGGTCGGGTCTGGTCCCGGGATGGGAGTCGCCCTTGCTCAGCAGTTGGTCGATTGCGGACGCCCGAAATAGACACGTCCAAACGACACTTGCGCAATTTTTTCCGGGGCGGTTTTACCTAATGAGCTTGTCGGACTCAAGTCCGACAAGCTCCTAGTGTCCTGACACGGAGTATTCGCAACATCCCCTCCCCTTCAAGGAGGGTCAGGGTGGGGATGGGGGTGTGCGCTGCAGAACCCCATCCCCCTCCCAGTTGCCCCCTCGCCGCGGCGCTTGCTCTCCCCCTTGAAGGGGGGGGAGCTTCAACTTTCCGTCGCAGATGCCGTGGCAGCTCTTCATGTTTCGAAACTTCTGATTCTCAGCACTAGTATCGGCGGCGCGGGCGTGTCGTCGATCGCCCGCCAAGATCCTCACCACGCCAGCGCGTAAGCTTCGCGCCGCGGGTCGGCACCGGCGTGCTTGAGACCCGTCTGCGGATCGCGCATTACGGCGCACACGGCGCCGTGCTTGGCCGGCAGGCGCGGCAGCACCTCGACGTCATGGCCGCGGCTACGCATCTCCTCGATCACGCCGTTCGGCATGTCTTCCTCGATGCACAACCGTCCCGGGAAATAATCGTGCGGCGCAAACGAGTTGGGGAAGCTTGCGCTGGAGAAGCGCTGCGCCTCGACCGCCTGCTGCACCTGCATGCCGAACTGCGTGACGTTCAGGAATACCTGCAGCATCGCCTGCGACTGCACGTCGCCCCCGGGCGTGCCGAAGCACATGAACGGCTTGCCGTCCTTCAGCGCGAGCGCCGGGCTGGGCGTGAGCCGCGGCCGCTTGCCGGGCGCTACCTGCGCCGGGTGTCCCGCTGCGAGGCGCGACTGCTGGCCGCGCGAAGAAATCACCAGCCCGGTGCCGGGTATCACCGGGGAGTCGTAGGTCGTGTCGGACAACGTCGCGGAATAGGCGTTGCCCTGGCGGTCCATGGCGCTCGCGTAGATCGTGTCGGGCGCCATGCCCGTTTTCCCCCGCGCGGCTGCGTAAACACGCTCGTGACTGCCCGCGCCCGCCTTGTGCTCGGGATTGCCGGGCTCGGGCATTGTCCCGAACGCGCGCCGGGGATCGATGCGCGCGCGCTGGCGCGCCGCGTACGCGGCCGAGAGCAGGGCGGCGGTCGGCACCTGGACGAATTTCGGATCGCCGACGTAGGCCTCGCGGTCGGCGAGCGCGAGGTTCAGCGCCTCGGCGACGGTGTGCACGTAGGCGGGCGTGTTGTGGCCGAGCTTGCCGAGATCGTAGCCGTCGAGGATCTGCAGCGCTTCGAGCAGCGTGATGCCCTGGCACCAGACGTCGCACGAGTGGACCTCGAAGCCGCGGTAATCGATCGCAATGCTGTTCTCGACTGGCACTGCGAAACCGGCGAGGTCGTCCGCGGTGACGAAGCCATCGTTCTGGGCGTGATAATCGGCGATCGCGCGCGCGAGCGGGCCGCGATAGAAAAAGTCGTGCGCCGCGCGCAGTTTCTGGTCGCGATCGCCGCGGGCGCCGCGCTCCGCCTCGATCATGCCCGCGATGCTGCGCCCCAGGTCCTCCTGGCGGAACAATTCGCCGAAGCGCGGCGGCCTGCCACCGGGCAGGAAAATGCGGGCGCTGTCGGCCCAGCGCCGGTACTGGTCCTGCGCGCCGTCGAGGTTGTTGGCGAGGAACTGATAAACGCCGAAGCCGTCGCGGGCGAGCTCCATCGCCGGTGTCGCCGCCTGCTCGAACGAGATTGTGCCGTAGCGGCGCAGCGCCTCGATGTGCGTCGCCGGCGCCGCGGGCATCACCGTGCGCAGCAGTCCCTCGGGCACCGATATGCCGTCGCCTTCCGCGCGCAGGCGCTCCAGGTCGGTTGCCGCGGGCCAGTAGCCGAGCCCGGCGAGCGAAACGACGCGGCCTTCTTTCTCCAGATAGATGAGCGTGGGCGCAACGCCCGCGAAACTGACGATGTCAGGCTGCAGCACTGCCAGCGTCATCGCGGCAGTGACCCCGGCGTCGATCGCGTTGCCGCCGCCGTCGAGCACGCGCATGGCCGCGAGCGCTCCGAGGTAATGACCGCAGGATACCGCGTGATGACGGCCGATCGTGGTCGGCCGCATGCTCGCGGCGCTGATGGCGAGGGACATTCTGCGTTGTGCCATGTTGACTCCTAAGCGGAAATCGCGGCGCTCAGCCGCGCTCGGCGAGTGTCTTGCCGCCGACGCCCCATTGAGTCTTGGGCACATCGTGCACCGTCACCCAGACCGATTCAGGCTTGGTGCCGAGCGCGTCGACGAACGCCTGCGTGACTTTTTCGATGAGCAGCTTCTTCCTGGCGTCGTCGCGTCCGGATGCGATATAGAGTTGTGCGAGGGGCATGGTTTTCTCCGTTTGGGTGGTGGAACGTCTGGCTGCTGTCTTGGCCGTTTCCCCCTTGCGTGGAGCGTGGGGGAGGTTAGGGAAGGGGGCGGCCGTCGATCAGGTCGCAGCGATAACCTTCACTTCGGTCGTGACCGAGTTGGCGATGAAACACTCGCGATGCGCTTTATCGTGCAGCCAGTCGAGGTCGGCCTGTGCCGGCTGCTTGGCGCCGCTGTAAACGATGTTAGGGCGCAGCTCGACGCGCGTGACGGCGAGCTTGCCGGCCGCGTTTTTCTCGAGGTGACCGACGGCGTGGTCCTCGTAGCTGTCGGCGATAAAACCCTTGTTAGACGCGAGCGCGAGAAAGGTCAGCATGTGACAGCTCGACAGCGCGGCGACGAACGCGGCTTCGGGATCCACGCGCTGCGGATTGCCAAGATAAGCGGCAGCGGCGGAGGCGGGCACTTCGACGCCGTTATCGAAGCGCCAGCTATGGTCGCGCGGATAGGTCTTGTAGCCGAAATCGGCCCCGTTGCGCGCCCATTTGATGGTTGCTTTGTGTGCGGACATTCCTCGCCCCTTGATCCTGAAACCTCGCCCGTCAGCCGTCGTGGGACTTCGGCACGCGGTGCACGGTCATCAGCTTCAACTGATTTTCAACTATCCTCACTCCCGGATAGCTGGCGGCCGTTTCTTCGACCGCGCTTCTTATCCCGTCATCCGCAACGATGCCGCGCAAAATGAGATGGCCCAGATGCGCGTTACGCGCGGCATCGACGATGATGTTGACTCGCGTAGTCCTGGTGTTGCGTTTCAGGGCAGCGAGAACATGGGCAGAGAGCGCCAGATTCGCGAGCACGGTCCGTGAGTCCGCGGTTTCCTGATACGCCGGAAGCGCGAGCAAATATTTGATTTGGCCGACGCAGTCTTCAACGCTAAGCCTGCCGGTGTTCAAGACCAGGTCGTAATGCTCGGGGTCTTTCCAGTCCACGCCGAACCGGCGCTGCATCGCCGCCGTATGCGCTGCATCGCTGCGCCTGATTTCTTCCCGCGCGAAATCCGCGTCGGATGTTTCCATCCGCTCCATCATGCGAGCGACGCGCAATTCGAACGGTGCGCATATCCTGACGCAAGCCACATGCGGGGCCGGCCGCAGCAGATAGGTCGCCCCCCATCCCCGGATCGCCACGTTGCCCTGGGCAACGAGAGCCAGCACTTCCTCCGCAGTATGCAGCGACAGCGCGTCCATATCGACCCTGATGCGTTCGAACGCATTCGACTTGCCCTGCACGAAGCGGGTGACGACGCTCGGAGGCATTTGCATTTTCTCGGCCAGGCTGTCGACGATTTCTGAATAGACGATACGCATCCCGAGTTCCGCGGCCAGACTTTCAACGACGTCCTTCCCCAGTGAACCCATTTCGCGGGTCATCGCAATGGTGGGCATGCTCTACTCCTTCTATTCAGAACCCTTGGCGGATCAAAACCCCACCGCCTGGCCGTCGGTGCGACGCTCGGACGCCCCCAGATAGCCGTCTTCCATCTTATAGATGAGCTGCGCACGGCCGAAGTCGGTGCTCCAGCGGTCGGCCTGCGCGAGATCGTGACCGCGGTGTTCGAGCTCGGCGATGACGCCCGGATCGACGCCCTGCTCGACGCCGACCGTGAGGCCGGTATCGATGCGCCACCGCGGTGCATCGGAGGCTGCTTGGGGGTTCTGCTGGTAGTCGGCGAGGCGGATCATGATTTGCGCATGGCCCTGCGCCTGCATCGAGCCGCCCATCACGCCATAGCTCATCAGCGGCTTGCCGTCCTTCGTCACGAAGGCGGGGATGATCGTCTGAAACGGACGTTTTCTCGGAGCGACCTCGTTGGCGTGGCCGGGCCTTAGGCTGAAGCCATAGCCGCGGTTCTGCAGACTGATGCCGGTGCCGTGGACCACCACGCCCGAGCCGAAACCGGCGTAGTTGGACTGTATGTACGACACCATCATCCCCGAGGCGTCTGCGGCGGTAA
>JBKJZR010000206.1:0-4894 GCA_046715035.1 Burkholderiales bacterium
TTCTTCATGAAATTGTTCATCTCGCTTTTCAGCGCCTGCGCCTCGACGGCCCAGAACGCATGGAAAACGAGCGTCGCAATGAAGGTGAAGCCGAGCAGCGCTGCCGCTATCCAGCGCGCTTTCCAGCCGATGATCAGCAGCAGCCCGCCGCCGACTTCGAGCGCGATCGTCAGCACGAGCAGGACCTCGGGCGCAGGCAATCCCCGGTTGGCGATGAACGCCGCGGTCTTGGCGAATGCGGCGAGCTTGCCCAGGCCGGCGATGACGAAGAGCTGAGCCATCAAAATCCGCGCCGCGAGCGGGGCAAAAGTCGTTATCAGGTTATCCGGCTGTTTCACGATGTCCTCTCGTTCGCAAGTGTTCACGCAGCCAGCCGGCTACTCCGGCGCGTAGCCCGCAGCGAGCCACGCGTCGAGCCCGCCCTCGAGCGGACGCACGCGCGTGTAGCCCCGGTCCATCAACAGGCGGGCGACACGCGCCGCGCTCGCTTCGTTGGGTCACGTGCAATACAAAATGACTTCGCGTCCGAGCGGCACGCGTTCCAGCTCGGCATCGAGGTCGTCGATATCGGCGGCGATCGCCCCCGGTATGCGGCGCGGATCGATGACGCGCGCCTGCGCCGAACGCACGTCGATCACCAGCGGCGCCAGCCCGTCGCCCATCATCCGATACAGTTCCGCTACGGAAACGCGCGCCATGCGCAACGCTTTGAAGAAACGCCGTCGCTGCCACCATTTCGCCGCGATGAACAAGGCGAGCACCGCCGCGACCACCACGACGGCATGGGCGCCCGTGCGCGCGAGCTGATTCAGCGCCCAGTCGATTTCGCGATGAAACAACATGCCGGCGCCTGCGGCGAGGCCCGACCACAGCGCGGCGCTGAGCGCGCTGTAGATCAGAAAAGGAACCACGTGGAGCTTCATCGCCCCCGCCAGCGGCGGCGCGACGGTGGCGAAACCGGGGATCAGCTTGGCGACGATCAGCGACACCGGCCCCCAGCGCTGGAATCGCGATTCGGTCTGCCGCACGCACGAATCCGGCGAAATCGAAACGCGGCACAGGAGGCGCAGCACGCGCAATCCGTAATAGCGGCCGGCCAAGTACCAGATCAAGTCGCCCAGCAGTGACGCCACGACCGATACCGAAACGATGACCGGAAAGGAAAGGGCGCCGCTCATCGTCAGCGCGCCCGCCAGCATCAGCGTAGGCACTGCAGGCACCGGCGCGCCGACCTGCACCAGGAAAACGTTCAGGAACACGATCGCCGCGCCGTGCTGCGCCAACAGGCCGGTCATCTGCTCCATTATCGAGCTTTGCAAAACTTCATCACGCTCGGCCCTCACCCCCAGCCCGCCCCAAGGCGCACAGGGGCGAGCGGCGCGTCGAGCGACACCATACTGTCGCGCGATTTCGCCATTGTCGACAATGTGAGTTCAGGTTGGCTGCAACATCCACAGTCATGGCTCATGCACGCGGTTCGCTACGAAACGTTCACAACACACCACCGCTGTGCTCGAGCGCACCTTCAAGGCGCGCACGACTGCGGCCGTGGCGCATGAGCTACACGAGGCGTGCTGGCCGTCTCAATCAGCCCGCGCGCCCGAAGCCTTGATGACTTTCGCCCACTTGACGGTCTCGCGCTGGATAAACTCCCGAAACTCCTCGGGCGTGCTCGCTGTCGGCTCGAAGTCGCTCGCTGCGATGCGCTCGCGTTGCGCACGATCGCTCAGGATCTTCGCGATTTCCGTGTTCAATTTCACGATCACCTCACGCGGCGTCCGCGCAGGCGCTACGATGCCATACCAAACACTCGCCGCGTAACCCGCAAGTCCCGCTTCCGCAACCGTCGGCACATCGGGCAACGCAGCGATGCGCTTCGGGCTGGTCACCGCGAGGGCTTTCAGTTTGCCCGCCTTGACCTGCGGCATCGAGCCTGGTGTCGAGGCGAAGCTCAACTGGATCTGGCCGGCAATCGTATCCGTGGTTGCAGGCGCAGCTCCTTTGTAGGGGACGTGCACGATTTCAACGCCCGCCATGCTCTTGAAAAGCTCGGTGGCAAGATGCGACGCGCTGCCCGGCACTGAGCCGTAGTTGAGTTGACCGGGTTTCGCCTTCGCCAGTGCAATCAGTTCTTTCACGTTGTTCGCAGGCAACGACGGATTGGCGACGATCACGAACGGCGCCGACGCGGCAAGGATGACCGGTGCGAAATCGCGCAGCGGATCGAACGCGAGCTTGCTGTAGAGAGTCACGTTGATCGAGAGCGGGCCCGACGTGCCCATGAACAACGTGTAGCCGTCTGCCGGCGCTCGCGCAGCCATCTCGGCGCCGATATTGCCGCCCGCGCCGGGCCGGTTGTCGATGACGACTTGCTGGCCGAGGCTCACCGAGAGCGGCTGCGCGATCAGCCGCGCCAGGATGTCGGTGGGCCCGCCGGCGGTCAGCGGTACGATCAGGCGTATGGGTTTGGTCGGATAAGCGCCCGCCGGCGCTTTGGCGCCCTGCGCAGACGCATCTGCCGCAACGAATACCAGTGTTGCCACAACAAGACTCAATGCACGTGATGACATGGACCTTACCCCTTTTCCGCCGTTGCGTTCACTCCAAATCAAAAACCACAATCTCGTGATCATTCAGCCGTGGCACCCGCACGCACGCCCAATCGCCCTGCCGTTCGACGCTGAGCCTGTCCTCGGTCGACGCGATACGCGCTTCACGCAACCGCTCGCCGCGCGCCAGCCTGACCCGCACCTCGATACCGTCTACCGGCACGAGATTGCGGCCCGGATGGCGCCACCCGGTATTGAGCTGCTTACCCACGGGAAAATTGATCAGATGCACGAGCTTGCGCCCCTTCTGCACACGCACTGCCACATCGACGAAATCCGGCGCCTCGATCTGCAGGTCGTTCGCGTCGCCGAGCGCATGGCGCACCGCGTTGGCGAGCACGCGTCCGAGATCGGGGAAACCGTAGTGGTAGAACAGCGCATCCATCTGGTTCGCGAAGTAGACCACGTTGCCCTTGCCATGCGGGCCGTGCAACACGACGGGCACATTGGTGGTCTCGCGGATCGCGCTGTACTCGGGAATGCTGATCGTCGCACCCGAGTGCGCGATTACCGGCGGAATCAACGTGAGCGGCACGCTGCGCTCGGCAGTCACTTCGACCTCAACCAGGGCTCCCTCGTTCGGGATGAGGTCGGTATCGCCGAGACCCGCGACCAGCGGGTCGTCAGCGCGGGCGATCTGCGCGTAGGATGACTTGAGTTGAGTGCGCCGGCCACTCACCTTGATGCCGAACAGCTGCGAGAACGCGGATTGCGCACGCGCGTTGCCGTCCCGATCGCAGGTCCCGGTGTCGAACGTCGCAACGGCGGCGCCGCCGTCGGCAACGAAGCGCTCGATCGCCGCCGCACTTGCGTCGTCGACGCACGCCATATTGGGGAGCACGAGCACGCGGTAGCGGCGCAGCCGCCCGGCGTCGAGGAACTTGTCCGAGATCACGTCGAACGCAATATGCGCTTCGAGTAACGCACAATAAAAGCCGCGCACGGCATCAAGGTACTTCTGAGGATCATCCCCGCCATAGTTGTCCTGCGTATAGCGCGAATAAACGAGCGCGACACGGGCTGCCGATTCCGCCCCGTCGAAATACGGCTCCCAGCGCTTCAACCGCGCGAACACTTCGCGCATCGGCGCGTAACCGCGCCGGTCGAAGAGCTCCGAGTAACCGCCGTTGATGTGCAGCCAGCTATTCACGCCATTGGCGAACTGCTGCGCGATCCAGAATCTATTCTCGGCTTCCGGCGCCGCGTACAGACGCCACCAGGGATAAAAGTAGCTGACGGTCATCCAGCGCGGCTTGTCTGGCGCAAGCGCCGACAGGTATTTCGCCTGGATTCCGGGCCACCATGGCGCGGTGTTGCGGCGCTGGCACTCGAATGTCAGCACGTCCTGGTGCGGCACCCAGTAGTCGATGTCCCAGCCGCCGGGGCGTATGGTCTCGAGCGATTCCATCAACTGCACCGCGGCGATGAAAATAGCATCGGGTTTCGCGCGATGGACCGCGTCGTGCATATGCGCCACCCAATCGGCGATCCGCCGGTAGCGCCATTCGTTGAACGCGCGCCACGCCGGATCGCGACTATCGTCGTGCGTCGGCAGTTCGTGTCCACTGTCGCGCCTGAACAAGGTCTTGCAGGTATCGCAGAAACAGGTGTCGGTATCCCACGCGGCGAACTTGCCCTGGTTGTTCCAGATGCCGTCCGCGTCATAGCGCGTGAGCATTTCGTGCACGACCTCGGCCATGCGGATGCGGTAGTAGCCGGCGTTCGGGCACGTCACGTAGAAATCGTTGACCGCGTAAAAGCCGCCGTCGCGATCGCGCGCGAACCAATCCGGATGCTCGGTCGCGAGCGCCTGGGGTGCGCAACTCGGATCGATTCGGGCCAGCACTCTGAGACCGTTTGCATGCGCGCGGGGGATAATCTCGCGTAAAAGATCGCGCCCGCCCAAAGTCGCGCTTTTGCGGTGCCCCGGAATCGTGGTTTGGTAGAACGCCACGATGCCCCCGCCGTTAATGCAGAACGCAGTGGCTTCGAAGCTCTTGACTTCCTCGATCAATGCGCCCGCGTCGATGCGAGGCTCGTCGCCTTCACGCCAATTGATGAGCAACACCCGGTTGGGCTTCTGCCACCACGACCGCTCCTGCGCTATTGCCATCTCGACCCTTCCTCGTTCATCCGATAACGCGGGCACGTTCAGAAGATCGCAGCGTAACCCGTCGCCGTCGATCAATGCGCAGCGGCAGGGGCCGCGATTTCGGCCTCTAGCGTTTCCGGATTGCGCCGTTTGCCGCTCAGCAGCACGTAGGCCGACGGAATGACGTACAAGG
>JBKJZR010000207.1:0-3128 GCA_046715035.1 Burkholderiales bacterium
TCATAGTGTTCATTAATAATGCAGGCTAGTGCTGATAATCAGAAGTCGAAACATGAAGAGCTGCCACGGCATCTGCAAAAGCTCCTCCCCCTTCAAGGGGGAGAGCAAGCGCAGCGGCGAGGGGGCAACTGGGAGGGAGATGGGGTTCTGCAGCGCACACCCCATCCCCACCCTGACCCTCCCATTGAGGGGGAGGGGACGTTGCGAATACTCCGTGTCAGGACACTAGTCATCTTCAACCTTGCCCGGCATGTCGAACTCGGCGATCTTGACAGAGACACCGGCGCGCGCGAGCTGCACGCTGTAGCTGCGCTCGGTCTGCTCGCCGCTGCCAAACCGGGTGTAGATGCGCACGTGCGCATAGGTCGAACCGCCTCCCACGACTTGCTGGCGCTGGCTGGCGAAATGCGCGATGACCTGGTACTTGCCGGGTTTTGCCTTGCGCAGCGAGTACTCTTCCGGACCGTAGCCACCCGCAAAGTTCTGCGACATGCGCCCGCCCTGATAGCTGACACCGCCCCACGGGTACAGCATCTGTCCGTTTGGATCAGTCACCGCCAGATTCACGTCCGTGTTGTCCGCATCCCAGGTGAGCACGACGCGTACGTCGAGCGGCAGATTGCGCAGCAGGCGCGGATCGATGCGGCGCAGATCGAGTGCGCCTGGCTTGCGCGCGGCCACCGCGTTCAGGTCGGCGAGCGCAATCAGCTCGATGTCGGGAAAGCGGTTATGCCACGGACGCAGCACAACTTCGTACAGAGTGTCGATCGCGCGCTGGTAGTCGCTGGCCGCGGCGTACGCAAGGCCGAGGTCGCGAAACGACTGCGGTTCCTCGGGACTGAACTCGAGCACCTTCTTGAACACGATCACGGCGCGCCTGGCCTCTCCCGCCTGCATCAAGCGGTGACCGAGGGTGCGCAGGGTCTGCCGGTTCTCGAGATCGAGCTCGGCGAGGTTGGAAAGAACACGCAGCGCGAGCTCCGGCTGGCCTTTTGCGTAGAGCAGATCTGCAGCGTCGATAAAGAACACCGGCGCTGCCGCGTAGCCGGGCCGCTCGTCGAGATAGATTTGATACAGGTCCGACGCCGCGGCGCTGCGCAGGCGCGTCGAATACGCGGCCGCGTGTGCATGGTCCTTGCCGCCGATGCGCGGTCCAGCGTCGGGTTCGGCAGCCATCAGGTTGCCTTTGTCCGCGCGTTCGGCGCGCTGCGTTTTTGCCTCCGGCTTTACGGGCGGGCGCGCCGCGAGCACCGGTGCGGACTGCGGCCGCTGCGCTTCCTCCGCCAGGGACCGCGGGGCAATGGGAGACTGCCGAGGGGGCGAGCCCGCAACTGCGGCGGCACGGTCTTCCGTTGCCCGGCCGTAGTGGCGCGTCGTGCTGCGGTCTTCGACCGGAGCCGGCACGCGCCCTTTCGGAAACTCGCGCCGCCACCAGCTCTCCTTCTCGTTGAGCATGGCGACGACGCGCTCGATTTTCTGCTGCGGGTCGGGTGCGAGAGCCGGGCCCATCGCGCGCCGCGCGCGTTCGTACTCGGCCGCAAGCTCCTTAGGCGGCTCGACCTCGAAGCGCACGTAATCCTGGATCGTTTCCAGCACGATCAGCGAAGTCTCGCGAGTGACGATGCGGAAACTGCGGCCGAGACGCAGAATGGCTGCGCGGTTGACCGCATATTCGGGTTCGAGCTCCGCCACGCGCGCACGCGCCCAGAACGATCCCGCCAGCGCGCTGCGGGTGGCGCGATCCGATATCCGCAGCGTTACCACACGCGAGGGCCTGCCGGGCAGGCCGAGCTCGATGCGCAGCACGGCCGACGATTCGGTAAGCACGCCCGCCAGCGCGATATTGCCGTTGAGTGGATAAGGCGACACTGCGATCACCTGCGCCGCGCCTTCGGCACTGATCGACCGAATGCGCTCGAACGCCGTCAGGATTTTTTCCGCGGCGGCTCGCGGCGTGTCCGCCAGCAGATCCAGGTAACGCCCGCCGCTCTTCTGCGCAACGTGCTTGAGCCACGCAGGATGCGACTGCGCGCTCGAGGAGATCGCATACAGCGGCACGCGCGTCTGCGGCAGGCTGCCGTCGCCGAAGTTGTCGAGCCCATCGCTGAACATCAGATATTCGCCAACGGACTCGTCCGCCCGGAATGAGCCCAGGTCGGTGGCGCCGTCATAGACGGTGGTTTCGAGCGCTCGCCGCAGCGCGTGCCAGTCGCCGTCGACGACGCTGAACTTCATCACGGGCTCTGCGATATTGCGTATGCGCGTCAGGTGGACTTCGCCATTGCGCAGGCGGGAGAAGTACGCGTCCAGCAACGCCAGCTCGCGCGCATGGTGGCGCGTTGCCCCGGACCACGAGCTGTCCCAGATGATGCCCACCGTGCGCGGCAGCACGCGCTCGGCTTTGCGCGTGCCGGTGGCAAGCTCGGCATAGAAATAGTCGCGCCCGTCGTGCGCGTGGATCAGCGTCCGCTGACCCGACGGCAGACCGACGGCAACCTCCAGCGCGCCGCGCAGTGCATGGTCGCGCCGCTCGACTTTCATTTCGTAAGCCTGCTCACCGCCGCTGAAGGCAAGTCCTTGCCCCGCGCTCCCGCCTGCGACCGGCCGCGAGGTCGATCCCCGCACCGAGACAGCGAGTGAAAATTCGCTCACCGTGGCCGCGTATTCGAGCGGCAGCCGGTAGATACCCCGCGCCCCGCGCGCCGCGAGGCTTTCGCTGTAGGTGACCGCCACGATGCGCGAGCGCTGCGCGAAAATCGGATAGACGCGCAGCTTGAAATTGTTGCCCTGGGTAACCTGCAGCAACCCCGGATCGACGCGCTGTCGCGTAATGTCCTCGAACACCTGCTGCCCGCGCGTTCTCTCGATCGGCACCGCCTCGCGCAGCTTGCCGTCGATGTCGAGCGCGAAGCCCACAATCTGCTGGCCATCGAGCAGCGGAAACTGCAACTCCCCTTCGAGCTGCCTGCGATTCGGGTTGTAGAACTCCATTTCCACCGTGGTCAGCGCGACGCCGCCGGTGATTTCGGCACTGATGTCGAGGCGCCGCAGCACGATCGGGGATTCGGCGGGCGCGGCGAGCATCAACCGGGGCGGACTCGATGCAAAACACGCTTCGGCAAACAAGA
>JBKJZR010000208.1:0-7011 GCA_046715035.1 Burkholderiales bacterium
CGCACCGCCCGTCGCGTGCGCGCGGCATGTCGCAGGGTAATACCGTTCCCGCCGCTGCGGTTTAATGCCGGGAGGCGGGCGAGCCTGACGGTGGGTATCGTGGAGCTGTGACGGCCGTACACGACGCTGCTGCGGCGCGCACGGCCGACACTGCAGCGGCGAACGCAGCACCCGATGCCGCTGCGTGCGTCTGCGGCGCCACGCCAACCGCACAGCCTGATGCAAAGTCCTGGCGCTCCCGGCTCGTGGGTGCGTTGATGTCGCTCAACGATCCGCAATGGGGGCGCCGCGGCGGCAACCAAGGCCCGCCGGATCTCGACGAACTGATGCGCAACTTCAATCAGCGGATCCGCTCGCTGTTCGGACGCAAGGGCGGCGGCGACGGCGAGCGGCCGGGCGGTCCCCGACTCGCGCAGTTCGGCGGCGGGGCGGGGATCCTGCTGGGATTGGTCGTGCTGGTGTGGCTGGCCAGCGGATTTTACATAGTCGACGCCAGCCAGCGCGGGATCGTGCTGCGCTTCGGCAAGTACGTCGAGGAGACCCAGCCGGGCCCGCGCTGGCATTTCCCGTACCCCATCGAGAGCGCGGAAGTCGTCAACGTGTCGCAGGTGCGCACCGTCGAGATCGGTTACCG
The DNA here is from genome assembly GCA_046715035.1 of Burkholderiales bacterium. Taxonomy (GTDB): domain Bacteria; phylum Pseudomonadota; class Gammaproteobacteria; order Burkholderiales; family SG8-41; genus PALSA-1004. Next base: position 635 of record JBKJZR010000208.1, read on the forward strand.
CAACAACGTCAAGAGCAAGGTGCCGAAAGAATCGCTGATGCTCACCGATGACGAGAACATCATCGACATCCAGTTTGCGGTCCAGTACGTGCTCAAGGACCCGAAGGACTACCTGTTCAATAACCGTTTCCCGGATGAGAGCGTGCTGCAGGCGGCGGAAACCGCGATCCGCGAAATCGTCGGCAAGAACACCATGGACTTCGTGCTGTATGAAGGCCGTGCGACGGTTACGGACCGCGCGCAAAAGCTGATGCAGGAGATTCTCGATCGTTACAAGACTGGCATCAACATCAGTAAGGTGACGATGCAGAACGCGCAGCCGCCGGAGCAGGTGCAGGGGTCGTTCGACGATGCGGTAAAAGCCGGCCAGGACCTCGAGCGCCAGAAGAACGAAGGCCAGGCCTATGCCAACGACGTGATCCCGAAGGCGCGCGGCACGGCGTCGCGGCTGATGCAGGAATCCGAAGGTTATCGCCAACGCGTGATCGAGCGCGCGGAGGGCGACGCCAGCCGCTTTCGCCAGGTCGTCACCGAATATGTCAAGGCGCCTGGAGTCACGCGCGACCGGCTCTATATCGAAGCCGTTCAGGAGATCATGAGCAATACGAGCAAAGTTCTCATCGACCAGAAGGGCGGCGGCAACAACCTTCTTTACCTGCCGCTCGACAAGATCATGCAGATGAGCGGGGCGACGGCTCCGGTGGACGCGATGAGCAAGCCGGCCGATCCCAGTCCCGGCTCGGAACAGCTGCCATCGGCATCGCGCTCGCGCGACGCCCTGCGCAGCCGCGAGCGGGAGCCGCGATGAGACAGAACCTCGGTAGGGTCCTGGTCGCGACGGTCGTCTTGCTGATCATCTTGTCGCTGTCGCTGTTCGTGGTCGATCAGCGTCAAAATGCGATCGTGTTCCGCTTCGGCGAAATCATCAGCATCAAGAAGCAGCCCGGACTGTTCTTCAAGCTGCCGGTGATCGACAACGTGCGCTTTTACGATGTCCGCATACTGACGGTCGACACCGGCGAGCCGGAGCGCTTTCTCACGTCCGAGAAAAAGAACGTGCTCGTCGACTTGTTCGTCAAATGGCGGATAGCGGAAGTCGAAAAATATTACATCAGCGTTGGTGGCGATGAGTCGCGTGCGCAAACGCGGCTGCTGCAGACCATCAACGACGGCTTGCGTGCGGAGTTCGGCAACCGCACCGTGCACGACGTGGTGTCCGGCGAGCGCAACAGGATCATGGAGTTGATGCGGGAAAAGGCGAACGAAGACGCGCAGCGCATCGGCGTCGAAGTGCTGGACGTGCGGTTGAAGCGCGTCGACTTGCCGCAGGAAGTCAGCGACTCCGTTTATGGTCGCATGAAAGCCGAGCGCACGCGCGTGGCCAACGAATTGCGGTCGACCGGTGCCGCAGAGTCGGAGAAGATACGCGCCGATGCCGACAAGCAGCGCGAAGTCATCATTGCCGAGGCGTATCGCGATGCGGAGCGCATCAAGGGCGAGGGTGACGCGAAAGCGACCGCGATCTACTCGCGCGCATACGGGGAGAATCCCGAGTTCTACGCGTTTTACCGCAGCCTGGAGGCATATCGGCGGAGCTTCAGGAGCAAGAGCGACGTGCTGGTGCTTGAGCCCAATTCGGAATTCTTTAGATACTTGAAGAACAGCAAGCCGGGCAAGTGACCGGCGCCTGTTTGCGCACGCCAGCCGATGGGTAGCAATCTGCTGACGGCGCTCGCGCTGATGCTCATCATCGAGGGACTTCTGCCGTTTCTCGTGCCTGGTTTCTGGCGTGAGACGTTTCGCCGGCTGACCGAGATGTCGGACGGCCAGGTACGCTTCATCGGCCTCACTTCCATGCTGGCGGGCGTGATGCTGCTGGTTTTCATATCCAAGTAAAGCCTTCCCTGAACGAGCCGCGCAATGTCCGGTGTGAAGTCGCGTCGGGCGCGCGGCCGGCGAGCCTAGCGATGGGGCGCGCTGGGACTCGACCCCGGTTCGCTGTATGCTTCGAACGTTGTTTTTTGTCCGTCCGTAACCTTTATGCGCAAGTGGCTGCTGCCCGAATACATCGAGGATATCCTGCCGGCCGCGGCGCGCCGCATCGAGGCGCTGCGCCGCGCACTGCTCGATCTGTTTGCGGTGCATGGTTACCAGCTGGTGCAGCCGCCGCTGCTGGAGTATGTGGAGTCGCTGCTGACCGGTACCGGGCACGACCTGGATCTGCGCACGTTCAAGCTTGTCGACCAGTTGTCGGGCCGCATGCTCGGCCTGCGCGCGGACATCGCGCCGCAGGTGGCGCGTATGGACGCGCACCTGATGAACCGCAAGGGCGTGAACCGGCTTTGTTATGCGGGCAGCGTGCTGCACACGCTGCCCGCGGGCCTCAATCGCACGCGCGAGCCGCTACAGATCGGCGCGGAGATTTACGGTCACGCCGGCATCGAAAGCGATCTCGAGGTGCAGACCCTGATGCTCGAAGCGCTGCGGCAGGCGGGCATCGGCGAGCTGCAGATCGACATTGGCCACGTCTGCGTGTTCAGGTCGCTGGTGCGCGATTCCGGCATCGAAGCCGAAGCCGAAGCCGATCTTTTTCGCGCCGTGCAGGCGAAGGATGTGCCGGCGCTGCGCGCGTTGGTGCGCAAGCTCGACCGCAAGTTTCGCACTGCCCTGGAAGTGCTGCCGCAGCTCGCCGGCGGCTCCGAAGTGCTCGCGCAGGCTGCCCGCCAGTTGCCCGAGCACCCAGACATCCGCCGTGCGCTCGAGCAGTTGCGGGAGATCGCGGCTGCCCTGCAGGACGCGGGCGCGCGCGTTTGTTTCGACCTCGGCGAACTGCGCGGCTACCACTATCACAGCGGTGTGGTGTTCGCCGCTTATGCCGCTGGCTGGTCGAATGCGCTCGCGCTTGGCGGTCGTTACGACGAAGTCGGCAAGGCTTTCGGACGCGCGCGCGCAGCGACTGGATTCAGCATGGACTTGCGGGAGGTGGCGGCAGCGGGGATAGGTGCCGATCCCCCGGCCGCGGTGCTGGCGCCTTACCTGCCGCGCGACGCCTCTTTGCAGCGGCGCATAGCGGCATTGCGGCAGTCCGGTGAAATCGTCGTCGTCGATCTGCCCGGTCACGATAAAGCCCGCGGCGAGCTCGGGTGTGATCGCTGGCTGCAGCGCGTCAACGGGCAGTGGAAAGTGGTGAAGGCGCGGTCGACGGCGTAGTCGCCGCGCGCGGCGTCGGAACAAGTGGGAGTATTCGATCTCTATGTCGAAAAATGTAGTCGTCATCGGCAGTCAGTGGGGAGACGAGGGCAAGGGAAAAATCGTCGACTGGCTGACTGACCACGCGCATGGCGTCGTGCGCTTCCAGGGCGGGCACAACGCCGGTCATACCCTCGTCGTGGCCGGCAGAAAAACGATACTGCGCCTCATACCTTCCGGCATCCTGCGGGCCGACGTGACGTGCTATATCGGCAACGGCGTGGTCCTGTCGCCGACGGCGCTGCTCAAGGAAATCGACGAGCTCGAGGCTGCCGGGGTCGATGTTACGAGCAGGCTGCACATCAGCGAAGCGTGTCCGCTGATCCTGCCGTACCACGTGGCCATCGACCACGCGCGTGAAGCCGCCAAGGGCGCCGGCAAAATCGGCACCACCGGCCGCGGCATCGGGCCCACCTATGAGGACAAGGTGGCGCGGCGCGCCATACGGCTGCAGGACCTGCTGCACCGCGAGCGCTTTGCCGCGAAACTGGGTGAAGTCCTCGACTATCACAATTTCGTCCTCAAGCATTACTTCAAAGTGCCAATCGTGGATTTCCAGCAGACGCTCGAGGAGACGCTCGCCCTCGCCGAGCGCATTCAGCCGATGGTGGCCGATGTTCCGCGCCTGCTCTACGCTGCGCAGCGCGCCGGGAAAAATCTGCTGTTCGAGGGCGCGCAGGGCACGCTGCTCGATGTCGACCACGGCACTTATCCGTACGTGACTTCGAGCAACTGCGTGGCGGGCGCGGCTTGCGCCGGCGCGGGCGTGGGGCCGAATGTGCTGCATTACGTGCTCGGTATTACCAAAGCGTATACGACGCGCGTCGGTTCAGGACCCTTTCCGACCGAGCTCGATGACGAGATCGGCAGGCATCTTGCCGAGCGCGGCAATGAATTCGGCTCGGTGACCGGCCGGCCGCGGCGCTGCGGGTGGTTCGACGCAGCCGCGCTGAAGAGATCGATCCAGATCAACGGAATTTCAGGTTTGTGCGTGACGAAACTGGACGTGCTGGACGGCGTCGAAACGCTGCAGCTGGGCATCGGCTATCTGCTCAACGGCAGCAAGAGCGACATCATGCCGGTGGGGGCGGAAGAGCTCGCGGAATGCGAGCCCATCTACGAGGAAATTCCCGGCTGGAGCGCGAGCACGATCGGCGTGAGCCGCTTCGCAGAGCTGCCTTCGGAAGCGCAGCGCTATCTGCGGCGGATCGAGGAAATTTGCGAAGTGCCGGTCGATCTCATTTCGACCGGCGCGGACCGCGAACAAACCATCGTGCGCCGCCATCCGTTCAAGTGAAGGGACTGAGGAATGGAGAACAAGGACTGGGGACTAAAGGACTGCGGCCTGGAGTACTGAGGACTAAAGGACAAGGACTGAGGACTTACGCGCCTTAGTCCTGAGTCCTCCAGTCCTCAGTCCTGAATCACTGGTGCCGAGAAGAGGACTCGAACCTCCACAGTGTTGCCACCGCCAGGACCTGAACCTGGTGCGTCTACCAATTCCGCCATCTCGGCTCGAGAGGCGGGCAAATTTAATCGCCATGGACTCTTTTGTCAATGAAAAACACCACAGGTCGGGCTGGCAAGCGCGCTAGATCGCACGTGTCCGGAACCTCAGCGCGCACGCCGGCGACGCCAGCCGGCACGACGCGCAGACGCGCGGGGCGTGGCGAAGATCCGCCCGGCGAGAAACGCGGGCGCGCGCACTACGAGAATCCCGTGGCGAGCCGCGAACTGATACTCGAAACGCTGGAAACTCAGGGCGTGCCTGTAACCGAGGGGGAGCTCGCCCGTCTGCTGCGCATCACCGCGACCGAGCGCGAGGGATTCGAGCGCAGGCTCGCAGCGATGCAGCGGGACGGCCAGATCATCCGCAACCGGCGCGATGCGATCTGCGTCGTGACCAAGCTCGACCTGATCACGGGTACCGTGCAGGGGCACCCCGATGGATTCGGCTTCGTGATACGGGACGGGGAAGGGGCCGACCTGTTTCTGGGGCCGCACGAAATGCACAAGGTCCTGCATCGCGACCGTGTGGTGGTGCGCGAGGTTGGTGTCGACCGCAGGGGCAGGCCCGAGGCGAAGATCGTCGAAGTCCTGGCGCGTGCCAACCTTCGCGTGGTCGGACGGTTGCACAGCGAGCGCGGCGTATGGTTCGTCGTCGCCGAGAACAGGCGCATCAGCCAGGATTTGATGGTTCCGCCCGGCGATACGAGGAACGCCAAGTCGGGACAGGTGGTGATCGCCGAGATCATCGAGCAGCCAGGCAGGCACGTGCAGCCCATCGCGCGCGTGGTCGAGATACTCGGCAACTATGCCGATCCCGGCATGGAGATCGAGATCGCGTTGCGCAAGCACGACTTGCCGCATGTGTTCCCGCGTGCGGTCGCCAAGGCGGCCGACGCTTTCAGCGTCGACGTGAAATCGCGCGACCGTGAGGCGCGCGAGGATCTGCGCGGTCTACCGCTGGTGACCATCGACGGCGAGACTGCCAAGGATTTCGACGATGCGGTCTACTGCGAACCGCACGGCAAAGGGTTTCGTCTGATCGTCGCGATCGCGGATGTCAGTCACTATGTGAAGCACGCCGACGCGCTCGATAGCGAGGCCCGCCAGCGGGGCAACTCGGTGTACTTTCCGCGGCGGGTGATTCCCATGCTGCCCGAGGTGCTGTCCAACGGGTTGTGCTCGCTGAATCCCGAAACCGACCGGCTGTGCGTGGCATGCGACATGACGATCAGCGCGCACGGCGACGTGACCGCATACCGCTTTTATCCCGCCGTAATGTGGTCGCACGCGCGGCTGACGTATACCAGCGTTGCTGCCGTGCTCGTCGACCCGCAGGGCGCGGCAGCGAAGCGCCTGGGTAAGCTGAGCCGGCATCTGCACGACCTGCAGCGCCTGCATCAGGTGCTCGCCACCGCGCGGTTCAAGCGCGGCGCGATCGATTTCGACAGCACCGAGACGCAGATGATCTTCGACACGCAGGGCAAAATCGAGCGCATCGTGCCCGTAAAACGCAACGACGCGCACCGGGTGATCGAGGAATGCATGCTGGCCGCCAACGTCTGCGCGTCGGACTTTTTGCGTGCCAACGAGCATCCCACCCTGTACCGCATTCATCAGGG
>JBKJZR010000209.1:0-8265 GCA_046715035.1 Burkholderiales bacterium
ATCCAAGTCCCTGTGCCTGCGCCAGAATAATGTCGGCGACGATCAGCGCAGCGATGCCGGCGGCCAGCAAGCCGCGATGGCTCATCCTGTCGGCGATCCTGCCTGCAGGATAAGCCGACAGCGCATAAGCCACGTTCATCAACACCAGCACCACCGGCGCGTACGCGTCCGGGAGACCGTTCTGCTGAGCGCGCAAAATGAGGAAGGCCTCACTGAACCGCGCCAGCGTCAAAACACTGCCGACGGCAACGACCCACCAGTAAGCATCGTCGAGCCGCTTCAAGGATCGCCAGTGTATGGGCGATCTCGATCCGGCGAGCGGTGCGCTTACCCGGGGCTCGTGGACGCCCACGATCAGCAGCGCGACGGCAAGAAAGGCCGGGATGACCGCGAACCAGAACACCGTCCGGAAATCGCCCGCAAATAGCACCATCAAGCCAATGGCGAGCAACGGTCCCAAAAAAGCGCCGATCGTGTCCAGCGACTGGCGCAAGCCATACGCCGCTCCCCTGGTCGCTGGCGGCGTAAGGTCCGCTACGAGCGCGTCGCGGGGAGCGCCGCGGATACCTTTACCGACGCGATCGAGCACGCGCGCCGTGAAGACCCAGTTGAGCGTGAGTGCCATCGCGAAAACCGGTTTCGCGAACGCGCCCAGCCCGTAGCCGAGGACCGTGAGCGCCTTACGCCTGCCGAGGTAATCGCTCAGCGTGCCGGAGAACACTTTCACGATCATGGCGGTCGCCTCGGCAACTCCTTCGAGCAGGCCGACGATAAAGAAACTGGCGCCCAGACTGGTCACCATGAAAACGGGCAACAGGCTGTGAATCATCTCCGATGAAATGTCCATCAGCATGCTCACGAAACCGAGGACCCACACCCCGCGGGGTATTCCGTTCGAACCGATCACTGGGTATCCATGGAACTATGAGCAAGCTTCAGCTTACCGGCATCCGCGCGTGCGTATTCGATGCGTACGGCACGCTGTTCGATGTCAACAGCGCGGCAGCCCAGGCCAAGGACGCCTTAGGCGAAAAATGGCCGGCTCTGGCGGAAACCTGGCGAGCCAAACAGCTGCAGTACACGTGGCTGCGAGCTTTGATGGGGCGCCATGCGGATTTCTGGCAGGTAACCGGAGATGCGCTCGACTTCGCCATGACGGGCCTTGATATCGACGATGCTTCGTTGCGTGAGCGCCTGATGGGTCTGTATCTGCGACTCGACGCGTATGCCGAGGTAAAGCCGACATTGACGCGGCTCAAAGCTGCTGGGATGAAGCTCGCGATCCTGTCGAACGGCTCTCCGCGCATGCTGTCTTCGGCGGTCGAGAACGCCGGTATCGCCGGCATGCTCGATGCGGTGCTTTCAGTCGAGGAGGTGGGGATATTCAAACCTCATCCTTCGGTCTATCGGCTCGCCGTCGATAAGCTTGCGGTTTCCTCGGGGCAGATTTGCTTCGTCTCCTCCAACGCATGGGACGCGCATGCCGCTAAAGCGTTCGGGTTTCACGTCGTATGGTGCAACCGTTTCCGCCAGGCGCCCGAAATAATTCCCGAGCGCCCGGACGCAGAGATCGAGACGCTCGCGGCATTGCCCGAAATTGTGGGGATAGGCTACTGAGAAGTGGCGGCGCTGGCCGCGGGACTGGCCTGGCTCGCGCCCGGCCTTACCGCAGTGGAAACCTTGCAGCGCCACCGCGCGTGATCGAGCTTTGCTGCTCACGTCGAAGCGGGTGGGACGATCAGGAGATCAGCCGGGCAGCCGTCCCACATCGGCGTCGATGGCGAGCAGCAGCTTGCCGCTCGTCCGTCTTCCGGCAAGAGCCTCGTGCGCCTCGATTGCCTTCGCCAGTGGAAGTCTATCGTGGATGCGCACCTCGAGCACGCCGTCCTCGACCCATCTCAGAACGTCGTTTGCGCGGCGCGCATATTCTTCGGGAGTGGCTACGTAGTGTTGCATGTGCGGGCGGGTCAGGAATACCGAGCCCGCTTCCGCCAGTTCCATCGGCTCGAAATTACGCACCAGTCCGGAAGAGTTTCCGAAGAGCACGCACATGCCGCGCACGCGCAACGACCCCAGTGAATCCATGAACGTGTCCTTGCCCACCGAGTCGTAAACAACGTCGACCCCCTTGCCACCGGTCAGGCGCGATACCTCGTCCCGGAAGTTCACGTCACGGTAAAGGATCACGTGGTCCGCGCCGCAGCTTTTGGCGACCTCTGCCTTGTCGCGGCTGCCTACCGTCGTGAGTACCTTCGCGCCCTTTCGCTTGGCGAGCTGAATCAGCATCGTGCCCACTCCGCCTGCGCCCGCGTGCACGAGGCACGTGCTTCCTGGGGCCAGCCCGAACTCATGCGCAAGGTAATGCGCAGTCATCCCATGACTGAGGGCCGCTGCCGCGACATCGAGCGCAAGCGCGCGTGGAATGGGCACCAGCCGGTGCGCCTGCACCAGGCAATATTCGGCATACGCGCCGCCGAGATTGCGCGTGAACGCCACCCTGTTCCCGGTTTGCCATCTGCCCGCGCCCGGCCCGCTCGCATCGACGATGCCTGACCCTTCCAGGCCGGGCACGAGCGGTAATTGCGTCGGGTAAGTGGCGGAATGCGCGTAATTGCCTTCCCGCCGGTAAATATCGGAGAAGTTAACGCCCGCATAGGCCATGCGCACCCGCACTTCGCCGGGCCCTGGGTCTGGCATCGGCAGGCTGACGAGTTCCAGTACTTCAGGGCCGCCAAATCGCTTGAGCTGAATCGCTTGCATCGTTCGTCGCCCCCCGCGATGGGTCAACCTCTATTATCCTCGTATCAGTCGCGCGGACTTGAGGCAATGACATACTTCACTGGTGATGACCACATGCGTGTGCTGATTTCGCGCTTGATGTGTTTGCGCATCCTACAAGCCAATGTCTGTGGCATGGTTGCAACGCGGAACGGAGCGCCTTCAGGCAAAGCGTCTCGTCGCAACGCTGGTGCCCCCGCAGATCAGGCGATTGCGTGGCAATGACTGAGCAGCATCCGCAGCACTCGTCCGGCGCCGGCAAGACAGCCGCGGCGGCGCCGCCCCCGTGGTCTATCGTCTGGGCGCTGTCGGTCACGCAGATCGTTGCGTGGGGCTCGATCTACTACGCGATTTCCGTGCTCATGCCGTGGATCGAGCGCGACCTCGGCTGGTCGCGCGATTCGATCGTCGGCGCTTTCTCGCTGAGCCTGCTCGTGGCCGGCGCGGCCGCGCTGCCCGCCGGCATGGCCATCGACCGCTTCGGCGGTCGCGTGGTCATGACATTGGGGTCGCTGGCCGGTGCAATGTTATTGGGGCTGCTGAGCCAGACGCAGTCGCTCGTCGGCTTCTACCTGATATGGGCCGGGCTGGGGTTGACGATGGCGCTGGTGTTATACGACCCCGCGTTCACGGTGATCACCGCCAGCTTCGGTGCGGATGCGCGCAAAGGGATTACCGCGCTGACACTGGCCGGCGGCTTTGCCAGCACCGTCTTCTGGCCGGTAACGCAAATGCTGGTGTCGGCCACGGGCTGGCGGGACGCGCTGCTCGTGCTCGGTCTGCTGAATCTGGTGCTGTGTGCGCCGCTGCACGCTTTGTGCCTGCCTCGAGCCGATGCCCATCGGCGTGCGCGCACGGACAACCAGCCACGGGACCCTGCACGATCGCAGAAACTGCGCGACATAGTCGGCACACGCACTTTTTGGCTGCTGGCGTTCTCGTTCACCGCCAATATGCTCGCGTTCTCGGCGCTGTCGATACATCTGATTCCGTTGCTGAGCGAGAAAGGCTACGCCGCCGCGAGCGCAGTGTGGCTCGCCGCGATGGTCGGTCCGATGCAGGTTGCGGGCCGCATCGGCGAATACACGGTAGGCGCGCGCTACTCCATAACCAGAGTCGCCGTGATCGCGCTGGTCTTGCTGCCGGTCGCACTGGCGAGTCTGGTGTTTGCCTCGTCAGGCTGGGGATGGGTCGTTATCTTCGTCATCTGCTATGGGGCCAGCAACGGCATCATGACCATCGCCCGCGGCGCGATCCCCGCGGAGATCTACGGCAGGGAGCGCTACGGCGCAGTCAATGGCGCGCTGTCGGCACCGGTCCTGGCATCCCGCGCGTGCGGCCCGCTGTTTGCGTCGCTGATCTGGTCCGCGACCGGCGGCTATGACGCCGTACTCTGGGTGCTTAGCGCATTCGGCGCGCTGTCGGTCGTGAGCTTCTACCTGGCGATCCGCAGCTATCGGTAGCCGCTGGCGGTCGGGTTGTCGCTGTGGCCCCCCGGCGACGCGGTCAGGCCGGCTTTCCGGGAGTCAGCCAGCGCACAACCACCGACGCCGCGAGCGCGCCGGCGAGCTGCGCGCCGACGAATGCCGCGATGTCGTCCGGACGGATTCCTGCGAAGGTGTTGCTTGCCGCACGAGCGAGCGTAACTGCCGGATTCGCGAACGACGTCGAGGCGGTAAACCAGTAGGCCGCCGTGATGTAAGCGGCAATCAGATACGGAGCTGCGGCTATTTTCTGGCGCGCACAAGCGCAAATCACCATCAGCAGCCCGAAGGTAGCGACGAACTCGCTCCAGCACTGTGCCCAGCCCGTACGCACCTTCACCGCGGACGAGAACAGCGGCTCGGCAAACATCAGATGAGCAGCGGCTACGCCAGCGAACGCGGCCGCAATTTGGATAACGATGTACGGGAGCACGTCTTTCCATGCAAAATCGCTGTGCATGGCCATGACGAGCGTCACGGCAGGATTGAAGTGCGCTCCGCTGACCGGCGCGAAGATCGCAATCAGCGCGGCCAGCCCGAACCCGGTGGCCAGGCTGTTGGCGAGCAGCGCGATCGCCGTGTTGCCGGCGGCGAGGCGCTCACCCATGATGCCCGAGCCGATGACCACCATCAGCAGGAACGCGGTGCCTAACGCCTCGGCGGCAAGGCATTTCGAGAACGGCACGCTTCAGCTCTTGCCGATCGCTTCGACTTTGCGCTGAACAGTCATTGCATCGAGCTTGTCCAGGGGCAAGCTCAGGAACAGCTCGATCCGGCGCCGCAAGACCGATGCCGCGTTGTGAAACCTGCGCCGCTTCTCGTCGTGCGTTCCTTCGAATGCGGCCGGGTCTTCGACCCCCCAATGTGCCGTAACCGGCGTGCCAGGCCATACCGGGCAGGTTTCGCCCGCCGCCTTGGCGCACACCGTAAAGACGAAGTCCATCCGCGGCGCGGCTGGGGTGGCGAGCTCGTCCCAGTGCTTACTGCGCGCAGCATCGGCAGGCAAGTCCATCGCGTGCAGGATTTCCAGCGCCAGCGGATGAACGCGGCCCGCCGGTGAGCTGCCGGCCGAATGGGCCCTGAAGCGACCACGTCCCAGATGATTCAGCAAGCTCTCGGCGAGAATCGAGCGCGCGGAATTGTGCGTGCACAAAAACAGGACGTTATAGATTTGCCCGCTCATGCCTTACGCTCAGCCGCAACAGGGCGACTGCAGGCGCCTTTCACGGTTGCGCCCGGCACGGACGCATAGCAGCGCAAACCGCTTTGCACGTCGTCGGGGCCAGGGACGCTACAGCGTTGCATGGTGTCCTTCTGCAGTTACGCCAAAGCAGCGGCAGAGCGTTTCTTCGCGCGCCGTGCCGTAATGGGTCTGGCAGCGCGGGCTCGGCGCTGACCCGCTGGCTTGGCTGCACGCGCTTTGGCTACGACGCCACAGGTCACCCCGTCACGGACGCAGCAATTCGCGGTCAGGAATGTGACGAGCTCAGTCATCCGCGCGAAGTTCGCCGCATAGAAGATATACCGTCCGTCCTGGCGCGGCACGATCAACCCCGCGTGGGCCAGCTCCTTGAGGTGGAACGAGAGCGTAGCGGGCGCCGCCTTGACTGCACTCGCAATTTCGCCGGCTGACTCGCCGGTCGGGCCCGCCTCGACCAGCAGGCGATAGATTGCCAGCCGGGTATCCTGGGCCAGCGCCGCGAGCGCGATCACGATCTGCTTCGATTCCATATTTGTATAATACTGGAAATATCGAAATCTTCAAAGGATGGGCGATCCGGGGGTGCTGGGTTACGCAGTCCCGTTGCCCTGCGTAGAACCTGGCTGCGACGCTTTCGGCGTTAAGATGGCAGCCGCGTCGCACTCATAGCGCCGCGCGACAATCGTCCCGATGGAAAATCCCTACAACCCAAAGTCCGGTCCGTCGCGTCTCTGGAATGCGCTGCGCTGTTCGCTGGAGGGGCTGGCCGCAGCGTTCAAACAAGAGAGTTCGTTCCGGCAGGAGGTCGTGCTCGCGTGCCCGCTGATCGCCGCCGCCCTGTGGATGCCCGTGACGGGGCTGGCCAAAGCGCTGATGGCAGGCAGCGTGCTGCTCGTCCTGATCGTCGAGCTGCTGAATTCCGCGGTCGAAGCCTTGACCGACCGGATTTCGCTCGAGCATCACCCGCTCGCCAAGCGCGCGAAAGACCTGGGCAGCGCCGCGGTCATGCTCGCGCTCATCAACGTCCCTGTGGTCTGGCTGCTGGTGCTGTGGGGATGACCGGATGTTCGATCAACCGTAAGCGGCGCCGGCTTCTAGCTAGCGCGGCCGCATTGAGCGTTGCGCCGCCTAACCGGGTACGTTGCGCTCGAGCTCGTCGAGCCAGACGGCCGCGGTTCCATCGGATGGCGCCCGCCAGTCCCCGCGCGGCGACAGATTGCCGCCCGAGACGACCTTCGGCCCGTTGGGCAGCGCGGAGCGCTTGTACTGGCTGGTCTGAAAGAATCGGAACAGAAAGACACCCAGCCACTTCCTGATCTCCTCGAGGCTGTATTGATGGCGCGCCTCCGCCGGAAACTCCGGGGGCCATGCGCCGCGCGCCGCGTCGCGCCACGCGTGCCACGCGAGAAATGCCACCTTGGAAGGCCGCAGCCCGTAGCGGGTGATGTAAAACAGATGGAAGTCCTGCAGCTCGTAGGGTCCGACTATGGCCTGCGTGCTTTGCATGTCGCCGGTCGCGTCGGGCGGCACCAGCTCGGGCGAAATTTCCGTGTTCAGTACCGCCAGCAGCGTTGCCGCTGCGGACTCTTCGAATTGCCGCGTTTTCACCACCCAGCGCACCAGATGCTGGATCAGGGTCTTCGCGACCGAGCCGTTGACGTTGTAGTGGCTCATATGGTCGCCGACGCCATACGTGCACCAGCCCAGCGCCAGCTCGGACAGGTCGCCCGTGCCGAGCACGAACGCTTTGCGCTGGTTGGCGAGCCGGAACAGATAATCGGTGCGCAGGCCGGCCTGCACGTTTTCGAAAGTGACGTCGTACACCGGGTTTCCCTGAGCGTAAGGATGGCCGATGTCCTCGAGCATGCGCCGCGCGGCAGGCCGGATGTCGATTTCCTCGCCGGTGATACCGAGGGCATTCATCAACGTCCACGCGTTGGACTTGGTGCCTTCGGTCGTGGCGAAGCCGGGCATCGTGAAGCCGAGGATGTTGCTGCGTGGCAGGCCGAGCGCATCGAACGTTTTGGCGGCGACGATCAGCGCGTGGGTCGAATCGAGCCCGCCGGATACGCCGATGACGATGCGCTCGCCGTTGGTCACCTGCATGCGCTTGACCAGGCCTTGCACCTGTATGTTGAACGCTTCGTAGCAGTCCTTGTCGAGCCGGGCGGGATCGTCGGGCACGAACGGGAAGCGGTCGATCGCGCGCTCGAGCCCGATATCGGACGGGTCCGGCTGGTGTTCGAACGCTATGCGCCGGAACTTGGTCTCCGGGTGGCCGGCGGCTGCCGCAGCGCTGTTGAAGGTCAGCGTGCGCATGCGCTCCAGCCGCAGGCGCTCGACATCGACGTCGGCGACCGCCATCTGGCTTTTCGCAGGAAAGCGCTCCGTCTGCGCCAGCAGCACGCCCAGCTCGTGGATGGTGGCCTGGCCATCCCAGGCGAGGTCCGTCGTGCTCTCGCCCGGACCCGCAGCCGAATAGATATACGCGGCCTGGCAGCGCATCGCCTGCGACGCGCAGAGCAGTGCCCGGTCATCCGCCTTGCCGATGACGATGTTCGACGCGGAAAGGTTGCACAGCACGAGTGCCCCGGCGAGGGCGGCATGCGTCGAAGGCGGCGTAGCCGACCAGAAATCTTCGCAGATCTCGAGATGAAAGATGAAGTCCGGCAGATCGCTGGCGGCGAAGATCAGGTCGGTTCCGAACGGCACCGTCTGTCCGGCAAGCGCGACCTCGAGACCGACCACGCCCGCCCCCGGCGCAAACCAGCGGTTCTCGTAGTATTCGCGATAGTTCGGGAG
>JBKJZR010000210.1:0-6815 GCA_046715035.1 Burkholderiales bacterium
CCGGCGAGATCGGTGATGATCGCGACTCCTTCCGCGGCAGCGGGTGCGGTGAATCCGGGCGGCATAGACACCAGTACCAACACGGCGCGGGCCGTCCACCACGAATCCATCTTATGAAAAACCATCATGGCGTCTTTGATCCTTGGATCCATTCCGGTTCGAGCCGCTCGCAACGTTGATGACGCTAACGCAAGCATCGCGCGAATGTCCGTCCATGAGCCATCTCGCGTAGATTTGCTGAATATTCATGGATTGGCGTCTCCCAGCGCTTCGCAACAGATCTTTGACTACTTCCCAGCAGCGTCTTTCCGCCCACCGTCGCCGACGAGCCCACGGCGCCCAGAATAAGGGATGCGCATAAGACAACAGCGCCCCCCAACTCGCCGCCTGCTCCATCCGTCCTCTAATTGCGCGGCGCTCTTCAGCCGATGTGACTTCTCTGCCGAACGCAGCGGGTTAGCCTGTGGTCTTGCTGCGTCGATTCAGGTACTCAGCGGGCGGCAATATCTCGATCCCGCTCACGGATTTGCCGTAAAGATGCCCAAAATCCTGCCGGTCACCGGTTAACAGATGTGTCGCGTGCGCTTCGATCGCAGCGAGCAGAATGGGGGCGTCCTTGTCAACGAGCCGGACACCGCGCGGCAGGCTCACCGATTGCCACGCAGTCACGATCTCCATCCGCTTCACGAACTGCTCGAGCCGATGGCGCTGATTGGCAAGATCGAGGTTGCGGCGCGCCTCTTCCACCGCATAGTCAGAACTTAGCAACACCGTGGCCGGCAGCCGCCACAGTTTCACTAACCGCGATGTCGAGAGGTAAGCACACGAAAAGAGCACGTTTGCATCGAGAAATACCCGATGGCTCACGGCTGCTTGTGCGGGATGTCACCCGGGTTCAGGCCCAGTTCGCGCACGGCGCTTAGCGCGCGCTTGTAATCGGCGGCATCCACCGCGTTGTTGAGAAGAAACTCCGCCTTGCGGCGCGCGGAATGACTCTGGGGGCGCGTTTTGGGTAGGGTCAGTCTTGCTTTCGCTACGCCAAAGGCGTATATTTAGGCGCGAGGTTCACGTTCATCGAATCGTCCGCATTCGCGCGGGTCTGTCCGGTGTACCTGGACGATGATGAGTACCGAATTGCAGCAGTTCTTGGTGTAACACCCCGAGGCCGGTCTGGTCGTTCCCGGCTCGGGTGGCGTTCGTAAACTACGTTGGGCACGACCGGGCATGGGCAAGCCCGGCGGGTTACGGGTCATCTATTTCGTCCGGTACGAACCGAACGAGTTCTGGATGTTGACGATCTATGCCAAAGCCAGGCAGGACGACGTTCCTGCCCGTATGCTAAAGCACTTGTTGGAGGCATTCCGCAATGGGTAAGAAGCTTACTGGGAAGGCAATGGTCGAATTCGAGGCCAAGCGCGATGTGTGGCAGGAAGTCTTGGACGGCGTACGAGAGATCAAGGCGGGCGGGGGCAAACGGAAGAAAGTCGAGCCAAAATCGCACGTGGTTCATGTGCGGCTAAAGAGTGGGCTCTCCCAAGCGCAATTCGCGGCGGCGCTTGGCGTCTCCAAACGCACGTTAGAGCAGGGCCGGCGCGAGCCCTCGGGCGCGGCACAAACGCTGCTGAAGATAGCCGAGCGCCATCCTGAAGTGTTGCTTGAGGTTGCGGCATGATCCAGATCCGCCGTCCCGCCGACCAGGTGCCCAGCACGGTCGAGGCCGCACAGTCGATCCTGCTGCGCAGCGACGCCGGCAAGGTCGTCACTCTGACCCTCAACCGGCCGCGGCAATACAACGCGCTGTCGATGGAACTGCTGGAAACGCTTCAGGCGGCACTCGATGCCATTGCTGTCGACAGCAACGTGCGTGCCGTCGTTATCGCCGGCAGCGGCCCGGCGTTTTGTGCCGGCCACGATCTGAAAGAGATGCGCGCGCACCCCGGCAGAGACGCGATCCACGGCGTCTTCGAGCGTTGCAGCCGGGTAATGGAAACGATCACGCAGATTCCGCAGCCGGTGATCGCGCGCGTGCACGGGATCGCCACCGCGGCCGGCTGCCAGCTGGTCGCGCAATGCGACCTGGCAGTTGCCGCCAGCGATGCCCGCTTCGCGGTATCCGGTATCAACGTGGGGCTGTTCTGCTCGACGCCCAGCGTCGCGCTGGCGCGCAACCTGTCGCGCAAGCAGGCGATGGAGATGCTGCTGACCGGCGAATTCATCGACGCAGCGACAGCGCGAACGCAAGGCTTGATCAATCGCGTCGTGCCTGCGGCGGAGCTCGACGCCGAGGTGGCACGCCTGACGCAGTCGATCATCGCCAAGACGCCGGTCGCGGTCGCAGCGGGCAAACGCATGTTCTATCGTCAGCTCGAGCTGGGACTGCACGACGCGTACACCTATGCGAGCGAAGTGATGACGTGCAACATGATGGCCGATGACGCGGGCGAAGGGATCGACGCATTCATCGCCAAGCGTCCGCCGCGTTGGACCGGCAAATGAGGAAGCGGCTCGCGCTGTTCGTCACGGCGTTCACGGCGGCAGCGGCAGCGGCGCCCGCCGCCGCCGGCGGCTCGAATTACGGCACCGCGGCCGGTTCCCGTCCCGTGCTGGCGGGCAAGGTAGCCGAATGGCCGGTACCCACGCCGCGTTTCGCGCGCGATCCCGCGGTGGCGCCCGACGGCAGCATCTACATCGCGGTGATGAACGGCAACAAGGTGGCTCGTTTCGACCCAAAGACGCAGACCTTCAAAGAATGGGATCTGGCGTCGGGCCACCGTCCTCACGGGCTGCTGGTCGACAAGCAGGGCGTCGTGTGGACCACCGGCAACGGCAACGGCACGATCGGCCGGCTCGATCCCTCCTCCGGCCGCTTTACGGAATATCAGACGCCTTCGCGCGGCGGCGGGCCGCACACGCTCGTCATCGGCGATGACGGCGTCATCTGGTTCACCCTGCAAAGCGGCGACAAGATTGGCCGCCTCGACACCCGGGGCAGCGGCCAGATCACGGAGTACAAGACCGCGGGCGGGCCCTATGGCCTGTCGCTCGATCAGGCAGGCAACGTGTGGTTCTGCCGGATGGGCGACGACAAGCTGGGGCGGCTCGATCCCAAATCCGGCCAGATGAGCGAGCTGGCAACGGGCCCGCGATCGCAGCCGCGGCGTATCGCCACTGCCCCCGACGGCGCGTTGTGGGTAACGCTTTACGGCAACGGCAGGCTCGCCAAGGTCGATCCCGTCGCGATGAAGGTGGTGCAGGAATATCCGTTGCCGGGCGGCAATGCCGGCCCGTACGCAGTCACCATCGACGGCGGCGGCATGGTCTGGGCCAACGAAATCAACAACGACACCGTGGTGCGGCTCAATCCCGCGACCGGCGAAATGAGGGTGGTGGCGTTACCGTCGAAAAACGTCGGCATCCGCAAGATGATCGCCGACGCCAGCGGCAGACTCTGGTACATGGGCAGCCACAATGGCCGGCTGGGAGTCGTCGAATAGCATGCCGGGGAGTCGCGCGTCGCCAGGCTGGTTTGCGCTGCTGATCGCGGGGGCAGCATGCGCGCTCGCGCCGCTTGCCGCGACCGCGCAAATGCCCGGCGGCGTGAACTGTGCCGGTTTGCGAGGCGAGGCCCTGGATAAGTGCGTGCGCGACGCCACCTCGCCGCAAATCGTGCCGGACATGACTGCAGTGGAGGAAAGGCCGCAGCCTGTCGCGGGCGTGCAGTGCGCCCACGTGCTGGTCGCCGACCAGGCATACTGCGCCAGCCGCGTCGAAGCGATCTACGAGTGCCAGACTCTGCGCAGAAGCCCGAACGTCAAAGATTGCATCAAAGACGTGATGCGGCGCGCACCCAAGCTCGGTGTGGCGGACTGCAGCCTTGAAGCCCCGACGCTGCGCGAGCAATGCGTTGCGCGCAATCAGCATTTCGAGGCATGCAGCGCCGACCCGCAGAGCTACTTCGCGTGCCTGTATCGCAAAGCCACGGGGACCGCTAGCGGCGCTCGGCCGAACTAGGCTGTCTGGTCGAGAACCAGCATCAGCTGATTGAGGCGCTTCACGAACCCCGCCGGATCTTCGAGCTGGCCGCCTTCGGACAAGAGCGCCTGGTCGAACAGCACGTGGCTCCAATCACCGAAGCGCTGCGAGTCCGCTTCGCTTCTTAGCCGCTGCAGCAGCGGGTGGCGCGGGTTGATCTCGAGGATAGGCTTGGACGACGGCACTTTCTGCCCCGCTGCTTTGAGCAGCCGCTCGAGATTCGCGCCGAGGTCGTGCTGATCGGCGACCAGGCAAGCGGGTGAATCGGTAAGCCTCAGCGTCACGCGCACCTCTTTGACGCTGTCGCCGAGCGATTGTTTGATCTTCTCGGTGAGCTCTTTATGCTCGCCCGCCTCTTTCTCCTGCTCCTGCTTCTCGGTTTCGTCCTCGAGCTTGCCCAGATCGAGTGCGCCCTTGGCGACCGACTGCAAAGGCTTGCCGTCGAACTCGTGCAGGTTGCTGACCACCCATTCGTCGATGCGCTCCGACAGCAGCACGACCTCGATGCCTTTTTTGCGGAACACCTCCAGATGGGGGCTGTTCCTGGCAGCCGCGAAGGTATCGGCGGTTACGTAGTAGATCTTGTCCTGCCCTTCCTTCATGCGCGAGACATAGCCGGCCAGCGATACGTCCTGCGTTTCGGTATCACCGTGGGTGGAGGCAAAACGCAGCACCTTGGCGATGCGCTCGCGGTTCGCATAGTCCTCGCCGATGCCTTCCTTGACTACGCGCCCGAACTCCTTCCAGAACGTGGTGAACTTGTCCTGCTGATTCTCGGCGAGATCCTCGATCATGCCGAGCACACGCCGCACCGAACCGCTGCGTATCGCCTCGATATCCTTCGACTCCTGCAGAATCTCGCGGGAGACGTTGAGCGGCAGATCGTTGGAGTCGATCACGCCGCGCACGAAGCGCAGATAAGCGGGCATCAGCTGCTCCGCGTCATCCATGATGAACACGCGCCGCACGTACAGCTTGATGCCGCGCCGGTGCTCGCGGTCGAACAGATCGAACGGCGCTCGCGCGGGAAGGTATAAAAGCAGCGTGTATTCCTTGTTGCCCTCGACCCGCGCGTGCACGGTGGCGAGCGGCGCTTCGAAATCGTGAGCGACGTGCTTGTAGAACTCCGCGTACTGCTCCTCGGTGATCTCGGACTTCGGCCGCGCCCACAGCGCGCGCGCCTGATTGACGGTTTCGTCCTCGTCGGTGATCGAGGTTTTGGCGGATTTGTCCTGCTTTTCTTCTTGCTGCCATTCCTCTTTTTTCATCAGGATCGGCAGCACGATGTGATCCGAGTACTTGCGGATGATGGCGCGCAGGCGCGTCCCCAACAGGAGCTCGTCCTCGCCCTCGCGCAGGTGCAAGGTCACTGCGGTGCCGCGTCCGGGCTTTTCGAACGGCTCGATCGTGAACTCGCCGCCGCCGTCGGATTCCCAGCGAACTCCCTCGCCCGCCGGCAATTCAGCGCGGCGCGTCACCAGGGTTACCTTGTCGGCGACGATGAAGGAGGAGTAGAAACCGACGCCGAACTGGCCGATCAAATTGGCGTCCTTGGCCTGCTCGCCGGTCAACTGGGTGAAGAATTCCTGCGTGCCCGACTTGGCGATGGTGCCGATATGGGAGATCACCTCATCGCGCGACATGCCGATACCGTTGTCCTCGACAGTGATGGTGCGTGCCGCCTTGTCGTAGCTGATGCGTATTTTGAGCTCGGAGTCGTCGCCGAACAGTTCCTTGCGCGTCAACGCTTCGAAGCGCAGCTTGTCGCACGCATCCGAGGCGTTGGAGATCAGCTCGCGCAGAAAGATCTCCTTGTTGCTGTACAAGGAGTGGATCATGAGGTCGAGCAGCTGCTTGACCTCGGCCTGGAAGCCGAGTGTTTCCTTGGTCGCTGTGGACATACGTGAATTCCTCTTACCGTGGATTACGCAAATGGGGGACTCTTCCCTCACTCCCCGACCCTTGTCCCGGGGGGAGAAGGGAGCATTGCCCTCACTCGCCCCTGTAGGGGGACCGCGGGCGAGGACAGGGGTGATGCCCAGGCCGGGCGCATGCTACACCAAGTTAAAGCCCGGTAATCAAGTATTTAACATATAAGGCCGCAGCCGGAATTTTCAAGTCCCGGCGGCGGCACTGCGATGGCTTTTTCGACTTGGCGTCGGTTAACATTCGGCGTGCGGCTAACATAACGAGGAGATGCGATTGAAACCGATCAAATTTGCGGCGGCCGTCCTGCTGCTGTGGGGGGCTTCGGCAGCCGCGCATGCCCAGCAACAGGTCGTTGTCGTCACGTCGTTCCCCAAGGAGCTGACCGAAGCCTACAAAAAGGCCTTTGAAGCCAGAAACCCCGGCATGAAGGTGGAGATCCTCAACAAGGGAACCTCGGCCGGCGTGGCTTACGTGCGCGAAGCCGCGGCCAATAACAAGCCGGACATTTTCTGGGCCTCCGCGCCCGATGCCTTCGAGGTGCTCGCCAACGAGAAGCTTCTCGCGAAGTTCGACGGACTGAACAAGGACGTTCCCGCCAAGATCGGCAGCTATCCCATCAACGACCCGCAGGGTTTCTACTACGGCCAGGCGCTCGCGGGCTACGGCATCATGTGGAATACACGCTACCTCAAAGCGAACAAGCTGCCCGAGCCTAAAGAGTGGGCCGACCTGATGAAGCCCGTCTATTTCAGCCACGTGGCGATGTCTTCCCCCTCGCGCTCGGGCACGACGCACCTGACCGTCGAAACGGTCTTGCAGGGCGAAGGCTGGGAGAAAGGATGGCGCCAGATGCT
>JBKJZR010000211.1:0-18751 GCA_046715035.1 Burkholderiales bacterium
GGCGCACGCATCGGCTGGTTTCCTTTCTGGTTGGTATCGTCGGCGCGGGCGCTGCGGGTATCGCTACGCGCGTCGAATCGAACCATTTCCGTTCGCATTGGAGCGGCGCGTGGCGCTCTATACCGCCGCGGCGATCGCGTCCCCCATCGCGCTCGTTGACGCTTTCCCGCCGAGGTCCGGCGTCAATGCGCTGCGCTCGCCCAGCACGCGCTTTACCGCCGCCTCCATGAGCCGCGCCGCTGCGGCCGCTTGCGGGTCCGCGTACTTGCGGCCCAGCCATTCCATCAGCATCTGGCCGGACACGATCATCGCGTAGGGGTTGGCGATGCCTTTCCCGGCGATGTCGGGCGCGGAACCGTGCGTTGCCTGTGCCATGGCGCGGTCGGGGCCCGCCGACAGGCCGGGCGCCAGTCCCAGCCCGCCGACGAGCCCGGCCGCCGCATCGGACAGAATGTCGCCGAAAGTGTTGGTCGTCACGACGACGTCGAAATCCTGGGGCTTCATGACCAGCCGCATCGCGAAGGTGTCGACCATTACCTCGTTAAAAGCGACTTCGGGAAATTCGGCGGCGACTTTTCTGCACTCCTCCGCGAACATGCCACAGCCGAGCTTGAACACCGTGTTCTTGTGCACGGCGGTAACTTTCCGGCGCGGGCGCGTGCGGGCGAGCTCGAAAGCAGCGCGGGCGATCTTGCTCGACGCCTGGCGCGTGATGACCCGCACCGAGATCGTCATGTCGGGTGATGGCCTGAATTCTCCTGAGCCCTCGAAGACGTTGCGGTCGGGCGGAAAGCCCTCGTTGTTCTCGCGCACGATGATCAGATCGACGTCGGGATAGATGCAGGGCAGACCCGCGAACGATTTGGCAGGCCGGATGTTGGCGAACAGATCGTAGTTCTTGCGCAGTATGGGATGCGGGTTAATGGCACGCGGATTGTCGCGCGGATACGCCTGGTGGCCGATCGGCCCCAGCACCCAGCCGTCGAGCGTCGCCAGTTTCTCGAGCGTGCCCGGCGGCAGCGTATGCCCCAGCTTGTCGAGCGCAGGACGGCCGATCGGCACGTCATGCCATTCGATCTCGAGCGCGGCCTTGCGCGCTGCGGCCTGCATGACTTTTACGCACTCGGGAACGACCTCGAGCCCGATGTCGTCGCCCTCCAGTATTCCCAGCTTCAGTTTGCGCTCCATCGCCGCTTCCTCCCGTAAAGAACTGCGTATGATATGCCATCGTCAGCTATGGAAAAAATCACCGGAGTCATCCTTGCCGGCGGACAGGGCCGGCGCATGGGCGGCGTCGACAAGGGTCTGCGCGAGCTGCGCGGCAAGCCGCTGGTGCAGTGGGCGCTCGAGCGCTTCGCGCCGCAGGTCGACGAGGTCCTCATCAACGCCAACCAGAACCAAAGCGTCTACGCCGGTTTCGGCCACGCGGTGATCGCCGATGAGATCGGCGGTTACGCGGGGCCGCTCGCCGGGCTGCAGTGCGGCCTCGCCGCGGCGCGCTACCCGCTGGTCGCCACGGTCCCCTGCGATTCGCCGTTCCTGCCGGCAGATCTCGTCGCGCGGCTGCGCGGCGCGCTCGATTGCGCACACGCGCAGCTGGCCGTGGCCCGCACCGGCGACCAGCCTCACCCCGTGTTCTGCCTGTGCCAGCGCGACGTGCTGGCGCATCTTACCGGGTTCCTGGCCGCGGGCGGACGCAAAGTCGATGCCTGGTATGCGACGCTGCGAGTGACCGAAGTTGCGTTCGACGACCAGCCGCAGGCCTTCAGCAACATCAACACGCCCGCGGAGCTGCGCGAGTTCGAGCACGGCCCGCCCCCCGGCGGACGCGGCCGCAGCGACTGACCCTTGCGTCATTCGCGTCGCTGCGAAATCCCCTGTTCGCTGCAGAGTATGCGCAATGCGCCCTTGATTCCAACCTTGGGGTCGGTCACCACGTGCACGGGGCAGCCGCGTAAGAATTCCGCGAAGCGGCCCTTGCTCGTGAATGCCTGGACGAAGCGGCCGTCCGCAAGCGTGACGGCGATCTGCCGCGCAATGCCGCCGGCCAGGTAGACGCCGCCGCGCGCCAGCGTCGCGAGCGCCATATTGCCCGCGAAAGCCCCGTAGATTTCGACGAAGAGATCGAGAGCGCGCTCCGCCAGCGGATCGCACTTGTCAATGGCGAAACGCGAGATCGCAGCCGGCGCATCCGGGCCTCGCAGGGCAACGGCCAGCGCGGCGCAGGGAGCGTGCGTCGCGCGCTGCTGCAGGAAGCCGAAAATGCGCAGCAGTCCCGGTCCTGACACCACGCGCTCATAGGAAACGTGTCCGAAATCTGCGCGCAGATGCGCGAGCAGCGCGTCCTGCGTCGCGTTTCCCGGCGCGAAGTCGACATGTCCAGCTTCCGACGCGTGCACCACATAGCGGCTTGCATTCCACGTCAGGATGCACACGCCCAGCCCCGTCCCCGCGCCCACCGCCAGCCGCGGCCCGCGCGGGTCCGCCGGCGCCTGCTGCAGCGTGACGACGTCGTGTTCCCCGAGCGCCGTGATGCCATGACCTATCGCCGCAAAGTCGTTGACGATCAAAACCGGCGCTACGTCGTAGCGCGCCTCGAGAACGGCGCCGTCGACGTACCAGGGCAGGTTACTCAGCTGCGCCGCATTGGCTCGTACGGGACCCGCGACCGCGAAGCACGCACCACCGATTCGGCCGCGCAAGGCATGGACCGGTTCGCGCCCGAAGAAATCATCCAGGACCGCTTCGAAGCCCGCGAACGCTGCGCTGCGGTACGCCGCGCCGTGCGCGGTGCGCACGCGGCCGTCCCGCGACTCGAAAAGCTCGAGCAGGATGTTGGTGCCGCCGATGTCGCCGGCGAGCAGGTACTCACGTTCCATGCCGCGATTCAAACTGTGCGGTTGCGATCGCTGGAGCTTACCGGTACGTGGCCCCGCTCTGCGCCGTCCGCGCGCTGGATCGGATCCTGCCGGTAGAACAGCTGAAGCTGGTGATAGACCCCGGGGTAGAGATCGCGCACCGCGTGGGGGATCTCGAAAAACGCCTCGCTCATGACGGCGAAAAATTCCCCGGGGCTGGTCGCCGCATAGGGATCGATCGCGAGCTCCTCTCCGGCTTCCACGCGCGTGCAGAAATCCGCGTATGCGGCATTAAACGCGTCCCACCAGGCGGCGCGGCTCATGCCCTTATGCAAAGGAGGAAACCCATCTGCGTCACCGTTGAGCATGTCGAGCTTGTGCGCGAACTCGTGAATCACGACGTTGACCCCGCTGCCGTCGTCCGCGGGGGCGACGTCAGCCCATGACAGGATAAGCGGCCCCTGCAGCCACGCTTCGCCGGCGAGCGGCTCATGTGCCGTGTGAACCACGCCAGCCTCGTCGGTGTATTCGCCGGCGGGAACGAATTCGTCCGGGTAGACGATGACCTCGACCCACCCCCGGTAGTAATCGATGTCCAGGTTGAGGACCAGCAGGCAGGCCTGCGCCGCGATCGTCAGCTGCATCCGCTCATCGAGCTCGAGTCCCCCCGCGCCGTGGATCGATTTGACGTGCAGAAAAAGCACCACGCATGCACGCAACCGCTCGCATTCGGACGCAGTCAGGCCGCGCAGGAACGGCAGGCTGGCGACGACGCTGTGCCACAGCCCCGCATCGAGTCGAGCACGGGTGACGATGCGCTCGCGCCGCCACTTCCTGAAGCGGTCGAACATGCGCGGCCCGCTAGCGCCTGAGGCGGCGGGCGGTCAGTTCTTCCTCGATCTCGCCATAGAGCAGACTGGGCCAATCGGGCGGAAAGCTGACCGTGCCCAACACCGGCCGCGCGACGATTTCGACACTGGTGGTGCGGTCCTTGAGGCGCGCCACGAAGATCGCGATGCGCTCGCCCAGACTCCCGAGTGAGGCCCCGTTTGAAAGCAGGAGGACGCCGCCGTCGCGATCCGAGCTCACGACCTCCAGCTTCCTCTTCGCCGCCGCCTGTTGCGCCGCTGCAAATACTTCGTCGTAAGGCTGCTTGAAGATGCGCTTGACGCCTCTGCCGCGGGCATCCCTGACGTCTTCGATCGTCGCGCAGCCGGCGAGCATCGCTCCCACTGCGACGCCCACGTGCAGCAGAAATGCGCGGCGCCTCATAGGGAGCCTTTATCCTTGCCGGTGTCCACCGCGCGCAACTGCGGCTGCGCGGGGGCCTCGAGTTCGACGCGCTCGATGCGCGCGAAGCGCTCGCTGATCTTGCGGCTGCTCACGTGAACCTCGTCGACATCGTGCTTGGCCTGTTCGATATGGCGCGCGAGATTGTCCATCCGCGACTGGAAGCGGCCGAAGTCCGCCCCCAGCCTGGCCAGCTCATCCTGAATGATGTTCACCTGCTTGCGCGTCTCCACGTCCTTGAGCACCGCGCGCGCCGTATTGAGCACCGCCATCAATGTCGTCGGCGAGACGATCCACACCCGCTTCGCATTGGCGTAGACGACGACCTCGGCATGGTAGGCATGGATTTCGGCAAACACCGCTTCCGCGGGAACGAACATGACCGCGCCGTCGCACGTCTCGGCTGCGATGATGTACTTCCTCGAGATATCGTCGACGTGCCGGCGCACGTCCGTGCGAAACTGCCGTTGGGCCTGCGCGCGCTCGACGTCGTTGGTGTCGGCCGCGAGCATCCGGTGGTAGTTCTCCAGGGGAAACTTGGAATCCACGGCGATCATGCCGGTGGGCTCGGGCAGCCGCAACACGCAATCGACGCGCGCGCCGGTCGAGAACGTGTATTGCATCTCGAAGGCGGCGGGCGGCAGCACGTTGCGCACCAGCGCCTCGAGCTGAACCTCGCCGAACGCACCGCGCGAGCGCTTGTCGCCCAGCAGCTCCTGCAGGCTGACGACGCTGCCGGTCAGCGATTCGATCTTCTTCTGCGCCTCGTCGATGGTAGCGAGCCGCGTCATGACGTTGGTAAAAGTCTCGTTGGTCTTCCTGAACCCCTCATCCAAGCGCTCGCCTACCCTGCCGCTGATCTGCTCGAGACGCTCGTCGATCCTGCGGGTGAGCGCCTGGGTGGTCTCGGTAAGCTTCTCGAGCATGGCTTCCCGGTTGCGCCCGAGGGTTTCCGACAGGGCAAGCCGCAGCGCATGCAGCGTGTCGCGGGTTTGTTTCAACTCGTCGCCGGTCGCGGTGCGCAGCCGTTCGGAATTATCTGCCAGCGCCGCGGTCACGCGGTCGCCTTGCTTGGCGAGTCCGTCATGCAGGTCGACCAGCATGGCGCGGTGCCGCGCGTCGAGCTGCTCCGTCTGGCGCGCCGCCAACTCCTGCAGCGCCCGCGTCTGCACCGACAGTTTTACGCCCACTGCGATCAGCGCCGCCACCAGCACGAGCGCGAGAACGGCGTATAACACTTCAGGCATATCGTCTCCGGCGGACGCGGCGAGTATAACCCAGCTACGCCGCGCGGCGCAGCGAGTGCAGGGGCGGTGTCGCGATGATCCGGTGTGTGCCGAGGAGGCCTGCCAGCGCAATTCCCAACGCGCCGCCGCCCATGCCGATCAGCCATATCCAGCCATTGCCGAAGTACTGGACGTTCAGAACTTTTAGCGCCAGGACGTAACCGAGCGCGCTCGCGCAACCGGCGGCAAGCAATCCGGCCAGCCCGCCAATGAGGGCAAATTCCGCGAACTGGGTGGCAGCGATCTGGCGCCGGCTCGCCCCCAGTGTGCGCATCACCGCCGCTTCGTACGCGCGCTCGTCGCTGGTGCTGACGATCGCCGCATACAGTACAGCCACCCCCGCGGCGAGCGTGAACAGGAAGACGAACTGCACCGCGCTTGAAACCTGCTCGATCAGTTTCTGCACCTGGGCCATCACCTGCGCCACGTCGATCATCACCACATTGGGAAATTCGCGCACCAGCTCGTTGAGCGTCGCCGCCTGTCCCGGCGGAACATAGAAGCTGGTAATGTGCGATCGGGGATGTCCGTCGAGCAACGCCGGCGGCGCCAGCACGAAGAAATTCACCTTGAACGAATCCCAGTCGACTTTGCGCAAGCTGGTGATGGCCGCGGTCAAGGACGTGCCGGCGATATCGTAGGTGAGGCGATCCCCCAGTCTCAGCCCCAGCGTCGCCGCGATGCCATCTTCGACCGACAGCTGTTCAATCGGCTCACCCGTTTGCCACCAGCGCCCCGCCGACAACTGATTACCGAAGGGCGGTTCGGGCGATGAAGACAGGTTGAACTCGCGATCGATAAGCCGCCGCGCGCGCTCGTCCGCGTAGTCTGCCGCAGTAACGGTTTGGCCGTTGACGGCGACGAGCCTGCCGCGGACCATCGGGTAGATCGCGGGCGCTGCCATCCCCCGCCGCGCAAAAAACGCACTCAGCGGCTGCACCTGTTCCGGCTGAATATTGATGAGGAACCGGTTCGGCGTATCAGGCCGCAGCGTAGCCTTCCAGCTGGTGAGCAGATCGCCGCGTATCAGCGTCAGCGTCAGCAGCGCCATCATGCCGATGCCAAGCGCGACGACCTGCACGATGCTTGCCAGGGTATGCCGCCGCAGATTGGCGACGCCGTACCGCCAGCCGACACCTCCGGGAGAGCGCAATCTCGACGCGAGGTGCAGCAGCGCGAGCACGATCAGCGCCGACAACGCGGCGGCGCCCAAAAACCCGCCGAGGACGTAGAGTCCGAGCCGCAGATCGTGCGCCTTCCAGAGTACCATCGCACAGATCCACGCGAGGCCGAGGACGTAACCCATTGCCCCAATGCCGCGGGGCATACCAAGATCGCGCCGCAGTACGCGCAGTGTCGATACCTGCGCCAGGCTGCTCAACGGCGGCAGCGCGAATCCAAACAACAGCAGCACGCCGGCCGCCATGCCCTGCGCAGCGGGCAGGAGCCCGGGCGCAGGCAGCGCGACTGCCACCAGCGAGCCGAGCCAGCCGGCGAGCGCCGCCTGCGCGATGTAGCCGATCGCACAGCCGATCGCGCTCGCGGTGACCGCGAGGAACAGGAAATGCATGGCGTACAGGCGCACGATCATCCACTGGCGCGCACCGAGACAGCGCATGACGGCGCAGCCATCGAGGTGACGCGCCAAAAAGCGGCGCGCCGCCAGCGCGATCGCCACGGCCGCCAGCACCACGCTGACCAGCGCTGCGAGCGTGAGAAAACGCTCTGCGCGCTCGAGCGCGGCGCGGATCTCGGGGCGCGCTTCGCGGATGCCCTCGAGGCTCTGCCCGGGGCCGATGCGCCGCTGCGCCCATTCCCGGTAAGCGTCGACCTCTGAGAGATCGCCCGCTACGTAAACGCGGTAGCGCACGCGGCTGCCCGCGCGCACCAAGCCCGTCGCAGCGAGATCGGCGTCGTTCATGATGACGCGCGGGAGGCTGTTGAGAAAGCCGATAACAGTGTCGGGTTCGTGGGTGACTACTGCAGCGACGCGCGCCTGCAGGTTACCTACGCCCAGCGTGGCGCCGACCACGAGGCCCAGGCGTGTCAGGACGCGGTCATCGACCCACACCGTGCCCGGCGCGGGCAGCGTGCGGGTCGCGCGCTCGGCGCCGCCGATACCGTCGGCAATGCGCAGCTCGCCACGCAGGGGATAACCATCCGCCACCGCCTTGATGTCGACCAGCAGATTGTCGCCGTCCCTGACCACCATGCTCGGAAAGCGCACACCCCGCGTGAGCGCCAGATTGCGGCTTGCGGCGGCTTGCGCAAACTCCGCTGCGATCGGCCGGTCGGATACGACCGTGAGATCCGCGCCGAGCAGCTGGTTCGACTGGCGTTGCAGCGCGAGCTGCACCCGGTCGGTGAAGAAACTTACGGTCGTGAGGCTGGCCACCGCGATGACGATCGCCGCGGCGAGCAGCCTGAGCTCGCCCGCCCTGGCGTCGCGCCGCAACAGCCGCAGTGCCAGCGTGATTTCCTGCAGCAGCGTCATGTCTCCGGGCCCTGCAGTCTGCCGGCGGCCAGGCGCAACTGTCGCGTGCAGCGCCGCGACAACGCTTCGTCGTGCGTGACGAGGATGAGGGTGGTGCGCTGCTCGTCATTGAGCTCGAACATCAGGTCGATGATCTGCGCGCCGGTCGCCGCATCGAGATTACCGGTCGGCTCGTCCGCAAAGAGCAGTTTGGGGCGGCTCACGAACGCGCGCGCGATGGCCACGCGCTGCTGCTCGCCGCCCGACAGCTGCCGGGGATAATGCGCAACGCGTTCGCCCAGACCCACGCGCTCCAGCGTCGCGCCGGCTGCCTCGGCCGCGCCCGGGACACCCGCCAGTTCAAGCGGCAGCATCACGTTTTCCAGCGCCGTCAGTGCCGGCAGCAGCTGAAACGACTGAAAGACAAATCCGGTCAGCCGGGCGCGCAGCGCGGCGCGGCCGTCTTCGTCCAGTGCAAACAGATCGACCCCGTCGATGTCGACGCGCCCCGCGCTCGGCACATCGAGCCCCGCCAGCAGTCCCAGCAGCGTGGACTTGCCTGACCCGGACACGCCGAGTATCGCCACCGCTTCGCCGCTGGCGACCTCAAAACTTACGTCGCTGAGTATGGTCAACAGCGTATTGCCCGTCGTGACTTGCTTGCTCAGAGCAAGCGCACGCACAATGGGCGCGCCGGAGATTATGGACATGCTGCGGGTTTTCCTTCTTATTATGCTGTGCAACGCTGCGGCTGCTCACGCTGCTGCCGTAGTCATGGTGTTCGGCGACAGCCTCTCAGCCGGCTATGGGCTGGCGCAGGGCGCGGGATGGGTCGATCTGCTGCAGCAGCGGATCACGCGCGAAAACTACGCTTATAAAGTCGTCAACACCAGCATCAGCGGCGAGACCACGCTCGGCGGGCGCAATCGCATCGCGACGGCGCTCGCGCGTCATCAGCCTGAAGTCGTCGTGCTTGCGCTCGGGGCCAACGACGGCCTGCGCGGAGCGCGCGTGGATACTGTCCGCGCGAATCTCATCGCCATCATCGGGGAAGCTCGCCGGCACGGCGCAAAAACCCTGCTCGTCGGCATGCAATTGCCTCCGAACTACGGCACCGACTACGTAGAAAAGTTCCGCGGTGTCTTCGCCGACGTGGCGGCGTCGCAACGCGTGCCGCTGGTGCCGTTCCTGCTCGAAGGTTTCGCGGCCGATGCCGCGGCATTCCAGGCCGACGGCGTGCACCCGAACCGGTCGGTTCAACCGCGTATCCTCGATACCGTGTGGACGCATCTGCGTCCGCTGCTCCGGCGGCGCACCACCGCCGCCGCGCCGGAGTCGATAGCGCGTCGATGAGTCGTCCACGCACTCGCCGCGAGGCGCGTGCGACTCTGGGAGCGCCGCGGTCAGGTGACGGTGATTCCCAGCGGACCTTCCGCGAGGGTGCCGATCTCCCGCGCGTGGCGGAATCCCTGCTCCTGAAAGATGTCCAGCACCTGCGATGCGCTTGCGCGATCGCAGGCAACCAGCAGCCCCCCACTCGTCTGCGGATCGCATAGCAGCTTCTTCTGCCACGCCGGCATACCTTCCGGCAGTACTACATCGGCGCCGAAGCTTTCCCAGTTGCGATCCGACGCGCCGGTAGCATAGCCTTCCCGCAGCAGATGCAGGGCCGCCGACAGGATAGGCAGAGCCTCGAAGCTCAGCGTCGCATGCAGCTTCGAGCCGCGGCAGATCTCGTGCAGGTGGCCGAGCAGTCCGAAGCCCGTGACATCGGTCAGCGCATGCACCCCCGAAAGTTCGGCGAGCGCGCTCCCCGGTGTGTTGAGCTGCGTCGTGGTTTCGATCATCTGCTCATAGGCCTTGTCGCGCAGCTGTCCCTTCTTGAGCGCAGCGCTGAGAATCCCCACACCGAGCGGCTTGCCGAGTATCAGTACATCGCCCGCTCGCGCGCGGTCGTTGCGCTTGACGCGCGCCGGGTGCACGAGCCCCAGCACCACCAGGCCGTAGATGGGTTCCGGATTGTCGATCGAGTGGCCGCCCGCGATCGGGATGCCGATCGCATCGCACACCGCCTGACCGCCCGCAAGTATGCGCTGCATCGCCGTGACCGGCAGCTTGCCGAGCGGCATTCCGACCAGCGCCAGTGCCAGCAGCGGCGTGCCTCCCATCGCATACACGTCCGAAATCGCATTGGTGGCCGCGATGCGTCCGAAATCGTACGGATCATCGACGATCGGCAGAAAAAAATCCGTGGTCGCGACGATCGCCTGCTCGTCATTGATGCGATAGACGGCAGCATCGTCGCTGGACTCGTTACCCACCAGCAGGTTGGGATAAATCTTCGCCAGCGGCGAGCGCGCCAGCAGTTCCCCCAGCAACGCTGGCGGCAGTTTGCAGCCTCATCCACCACCATGTGAGAATGCGGTGAGACGGATTTTTTCAGTTTCGAGCGGATCGTTCATCGAGGTTAAGGCGTGCGTGCAGGCGACGTGTTCACCGTAGCACAACTGTCGGAGTTTGACGAGGTCATCGACGTGCGCTCTCCAGCAGAATTCGCTGACGATCACATCCCCGGCGCACTGAATTGTCCAGTGCTCAGCAATGAGGAGCGCGCGCGCATCGGCACCGTTTACAAAACGTTATCGACGTTCGACGCCAAGCGTATCGGTGCGGCCTTCGTGAGCCGCAACATCGCCGCCGCCCTCGACAGCGTTCTCGCCGATCGGGCGCGCAGCTGGCGGCCACTGGTCTATTGCTGGCGCGGCGGCGGCAGAAGCAGCGCGCTTGCGCACGTGCTGCAGCAGGTCGGCTGGCGCGCGGGCCGGCTCGACGGCGGCTACAAAGCCTACCGCCGCGCCGTCATCGCCGACCTGGAGACGCTGCCAGGCCGGTTTCGCTGGCGCGTCGTCTGCGGCCTGACAGGATCGGGCAAGAGCCGGCTCCTGCGCGCGCTTGCGACGCCCGGTGCGCAGGTGCTCGACCTGGAGGACCTCGCAGCGCATCGCGGCTCGGTGCTCGGCAATCTCCCCGACGCGAGGCAGCCGCCGCAAAAACTGTTCGAAAGCCGCATCTGGTCGCGGCTGCGAGCCTTCGATGGCGGGCGGCCGGTATTCGTCGAAGCGGAGAGCAGGAAGATCGGCGGCCTGCGCGTGCCCGAAGCATTGATCGCCGCAATGTGGAAAGGCGAGTGCATACGGCTCGAGGCACCCGCCGAACTGCGCGTGGAGATGCTCAAAGCGGAGTACCGTCATTTCGTGGCGGATCCCCGACAGCTGGGCTTGCAACTGGACTGCCTGGCTGCCCATTATGGACACCACTCGATCAGCGCGTGGAAAAACCTGGCGGCGCATAACCAGTGGGACGACCTGGTGCGCGAACTGCTGGCGAAACACTACGATCCCGCATACACGCGCTCCACGCTCAAGCATTATCCCCGCCATGCAGAGGGCGCGAGATTGGCCGTTCTTGGCAGCGATGACGCGACATTCGAGAGGCTCGCTGGCGAATGCCTCGCCCTGGCAGGCTAGCGGCGCACGAGCCGCCCTGCGCTCGGCGGGGGCAGCGCCGCCGGCGGGGCACTGCCAGAAACCTAGGAGACTTGCAGCATGAACGCACTCAGCTTTTCCCTGATCATGACGGGCGTGATGCTGAACGCCGCTGCCCAGCTGCTGCTCAAGGCAGGCACCAATACCATCGGCATATTCGACTTCAGCCGGGACAACATCGTGCCGGTGGGGTACCGGCTCGCTACCGAGCCGCATATAGTCGGTGGGCTGGCCTGCTACGTCGTGAGCGTGGTCGTCTGGATCCTCGCGCTGTCGCGCGTGGAAGTCAGCATCGCTTATCCCATGCTGTCGATAGGCTATATCGTCAACGCGCTGGCGGCCTGGTATTTGTTTGGTGAAGCCGTGTCCGCGACGCGCCTCCTGGGAATCGGCGTCATCGTCATCGGCGTCTGCCTGGTCGCCCGCTCCTGATGGGATGGTGTCGACGACAGCGCGCGCCATCGGTTACCATCGGCGTGATGCAGCTTCCGCACCAGACACGCGCCGTGCGCGCCCGATGACCGCGCCACATCTCTCGATCGTCATCCCCGTCTATAACGAAGAACAGACGCTGCCGCTGCTGTTCGAGCGCCTCTACGCTGCGCTCGACAAGCTGCAGACGACCTACGAGGTGCTGTTCATCAACGACGGCAGCACCGACCGCTCGGCCGCGCTGCTGCGCTGGCAGTTCGAACGCCGCCCCGACGTCACGCGCGTGGTGCTGTTCAACGGTAACTATGGCCAGCACATGGCGATCGTCGCGGGCTTCGAGCAGGCGCGCGGCGAAGTGATCGTCACGCTCGATGCCGACCTCCAGAATCCGCCTGAAGAGATCGGCAAATTGCTCGAGCAGGCAAACGCCGGCTACGACTATGTCGGCACGATCCGCAAAATGCGCCGCGATAACCTGTTCCGACGCGTGGCATCACGCCTGCTCAACGGCATGCGCGAGCGCACGACGCGGATCAAGATCACCGACCAGGGCTGCATGCTGCGCGCCTACAGCCGCTCGATCGTGAACGCGATCAATAACTGCCGCGAAGTGAATACTTTCATTCCGGCGCTCGCCTACACGTTTGCCCAGAACCCAACCGAGATCGAGGTCGAGCACGAAGAGCGTGCGGCCGGAGAATCCAAGTATTCGCTCTACATGCTGATCCGGCTCAATTTCGACCTGATGACCGGTTTTTCCATTGTCCCGCTGCAGCTTTTTTCGTTTGCCGGCATGATCATTTCGGTCGCCGCTCTGCTCTTCGTCGTCTATCTCGTGATTCGCAGGCTGTTCCTGGTGGGCCCCGAAGCGGAGGGCATCTTCACGCTGTTCGGAGTCGCCTTCTTTCTGATCGGCATCGTGCTGTTCGGACTGGGGCTGCTCGGCGAATACGTCGGCCGCATCTACCAGCAGGTGCGCAACCGTCCACGCTACATCGTCCAGGCCGTGCTCGAGTCGGGCGCAGCCAGGGGCGAACCACCCGAAGCGCAGGCGCGTGTGCCCCGGGTCAAGGCAGGATGAAGTGCCAGGCAGTCCCCCAGCGGCGTTCGCGCTGTGCACCCGGTCCGGCGCGCACCCCCCGCATTCGCGGCGCACGTTCGCCACTGCGCGATGACGCGCGCCGTGGTCTTCGCCTATCACAATGTCGGGGTGCGCTGCCTGTCAGCGCTGCTCGCGCACCGCATTGAAGTCGCGCTGGTCCTCACCCACGACGATGATCCCGCCGAATTGATCTGGTTCGACAGCGTCCGCGATCTTGCCCAACAGCACGGCATACCCACGATTGCGCCCCGCGATCCGCATGCACCGGACGTCGTGGCGCAGCTGCGGGCGGCGGAGCCCGATTTTCTGTTCTCGTTCTATTACCGACATATGCTCAAGCCGCCGCTGCTGGGGATCGCGCCCCGCGGCGCCCTCAACATGCACGGCTCGCTGCTGCCCAAGTATCGCGGCCGGGTGCCGGTCAACTGGGCGGTTATCAAAGGCGAGACCGAAACCGGCGCGACGCTGCACTACATGGTGGAAAAGCCGGACGCGGGCGACATCGTCGATCAGCAGCGCGTCGCTATTCTGCCGGACGACACCGCGCTCGATGTTTTCGGCAAGGTGACCGCGGCCGCCGGCGCCGTAGTGGACCGCAGCGTGCCGCGCCTGGTCGAAGGCAATGCCCCGCGCATCCCCCAGAACCTGGCACTGGGCAGTTACTTCGGCGGCCGTCGACCCGAGGACGGACGCATCGACTGGACACGGCCGGCCGCGGAGATCCATAACCTGGTGCGCGGCGTCGCCCCGCCCTACCCGGGAGCGTTCACCGAGCTTGCGGGCAGAAAACTGCGTATCCTGCGGACCCGGGTGGCGCGCGAGCAGCGGCAGGTGAGCGGGCCGCCCGCCATTTATGTCAGCGGGGAGAACTGTTTCGCGTCGTGCGCGCACGGCAGCACCCTGCAGATTCTGGCCATGGAACTCGACGGCGCTGCGCTGCGGCCGCAGGATTTTCGCAGTCGATTCGGCAGCAAAGCCGTATTTACGAAGGCATCAGCGCGATGAAGAAAGTCCTCATACTCGGCGTCAACGGTTTCATAGGCCACCATCTTTCGCAGCGGATCATCCGGGATTCCGACTGGGAAGTCTATGGGATGGACATGCAGGACGAGCGCGTCACCGGCCTGCTCGAGCACCCACGCTTCCATTTCTTCGAGGGCGACATCACGATCAACCGGGAATGGATCGAATACCACATCCGCAAGTGCGACACCGTATTGCCGCTCGTGGCGATCGCCACCCCTGCCACCTACGTCAAGGAGCCGCTGCGGGTGTTCGAGCTTGATTTCGAGGCCAACCTGCCGATCGTGCGCTCGTGCGTGAAGTACGGCAAACGCATCGTGTTTCCCTCGACTTCGGAAGTGTACGGGATGTGCGGCGACAGCGAGTTCGACGCCGAGCACTCGCACCTGGTACTGGGTCCGATCAGCAAACAGCGCTGGATTTACGCGTGCAGCAAGCAACTGATGGATCGGGTCATCTGGGCCTACGGGTCGGAAGGCAGGCTGGACTTTACGTTGTTCCGCCCGTTCAACTGGATCGGCGCAGGACTGGACAGCATAAACACGCCCAAAGAAGGCAGCTCCCGCGTGATAACCCAGTTTCTCGGCCATATCGTGCGCGGCGAAAACATCAGCCTCGTCGATGGCGGCAATCAGAAGCGCGCTTTCACTTACGTAAGCGACGGCATCGACGCGCTGATGAAGATCATCGATAACGCAAAGGGGATCGCGACGGGGAAAATCTACAACGTCGGCAATCCGAAGAATAACTATTCCGTAAAGGATCTGGCGCGGATGATGCTCGAGCTGGCGCTCACCTATGCCGAGTACCGGCGCAGCGCGAAGAAAGTAAAGCTCGTGGATACGACATCGGCACGCTACTACGGGGCCGGCTACCAGGATGTTCAGAATCGCGTGCCGAAAATCACCAACACGTGCGCTGACCTCAAGTGGCGTCCGCGCGTCGACATGGACGCCGCGCTCAAGCATATTTTCGACGCCTATCGCGCTAACGTAGGGGATGCGCGGCGCCTCATGGAATGATTTCGGCGCGCCGCTGCAGCGGCCGGATGCCCGGCCTGTCCTTCATACTTGTCGACTCGGGCTCGTGAAGTTAGGGTTGAAAATCGACGTCGACACCTACCGCGGCACGCGCGATGGCGTGCCGCGCCTCGTCGAACTGCTCAGGCAGCATGGCGCCGGCGCCACCTTTTTGTTCAGCCTGGGCCCCGATCATACCGGGCGCGCCTTGAAGCGCGTGTTCCGTCCGGGCTTTGTCCGCAAAGTCGCGCGTACCTCCGTGCTCGAGCATTATGGATTGATGACGCTGCTCTATGGCACGCTGCTTCCCGGCCCCGACATCGGCCGGCTTTGCGCCGACACGCTGCGCAGCGTGCGCGCAGCGGGCTTCGAAACCGGCATACACACCTGGGACCACGTCGCCTGGCAGGATAACGTGCAAAAAGCGCGCGCTGACTGGACCGAGCGCCAGATGCAGCTCGCCAGCGCGCGATTCGAGGAAATTTTTGGTGAACCCGCGCACGTGCACGGCGCCGCGGGATGGCAGATGAATCGCCACGCGTGGCGCCTCACGCAGAAGCTCGGCTACGATTATTGCTCGGACACGCGCGGCAGCTGTCCCTTCATTCCCGTCTACAACGCCGAGATCATCGCCTGCCCGCAATTGCCTACGACGTTGCCGACGCTGGACGAGCTGCTCGGGCGCGATGGGCTGCACGCCGATAACGTGGCGGAGCACCTGCTGGACCTGAGCACCCCGGCTCCAGCGACCGGCCACGTCTACACGCTGCACGCCGAGCTCGAAGGCATGAAGCTTGCGCCCGTGTTTACGCGCCTGCTGCACGGCTGGCGCGCTGCGGGTTTCGAGCTCGTGTCGCTGCGGGATTATTTTGCTGCGCTCGAGCCGAGGGTGCTGCCGCGGCATACGCTCAAGTTTGCGCCAGTTCCCGGCCGCTCGGGAACTCTCGCGCAGCAGGGCGGCGAGTTTCTCGTAGCACCGGGTGCGCCCTTGCCTAGTTGATTCATTTGCCCGACAATAGATTCGAGTCGTCCTCCCGCGTATTCCATGCCAAAAAATTCACTGCCCGACTTTCAACTTCCCTCCACCAACGGTACTTTCAGGTTTTCCGAACAGCGCGGTCATCCGCTCGTCATCTACTTTTATCCGAAGGACAACACTCCGGGCTGCACGTCCGAAGGTCAGCAGTTCCGCGATCTTTATCCCCAGTTCGACAAGCTCAAGTGCCCGGTGTTCGGCGTCTCGCGTGACAGCCTCAAGTCGCACGCCAGCTTCAAGACCAAGCTGAGCTTCCCGTTCGAACTCCTGTCGGACCCCGACGAAACCGCGTGCAGGCTGCTCGATGTCATCAAGATGAAGAACATGTACGGGCGCAAAGTGCGCGGCATCGAGCGCAGCACGTTCGTATTCGACGCCGGCGGCGAGTTGCAGCGCGAGTGGCGCGGCGTGAAAGTCCCCGGTCACGCTCAGGAAGTTCTCGACTTCGTGAAGACGCTTGCGCACTGAGTACGTAACGCTCGATCGTTCCCACTGTTACTTCCCGTTTCAGGAGTGCCATGTCACAGCGTAAATCCGCGCCCGTAGTCGCGCGCCTGCCCGCCCACGTCAAGCTGTTCGTACTCGATACCAATGTGCTGATGCACGACCCCACGAGTCTGTTTCGTTTCGAGGAACACGACGTCTACATCCCCATGGCCACCCTCGAAGCGCTCGACGGCAACAAGAAGGGTATGACGGAAGTGGCGCGCAACGCGCGCCAGGCCAGCCGCTTTCTCGACGAAATCGTCACCGGCAGCGAGCACAATATCGAGCACGGCATCGATCTGCAGGCGCACAAGGGTGGTGATGCCAAGGGACGGCTGTTCCTGCAGACCCAGGCGATCAGCGGTGAACTGCCCGCGCGGCTCGCCAGCGGCAAGGCCGACAACCAGATCATCGGGGTGGTCAAGTTCCTGCAGGAGGCGCATTCCGCGCGCCAGGTGATCCTGGTCAGCAAGGACATCAACATGCGCATCAAGGCGCGTGCGCTGGGGTTCGCCGCCGAAGATTACTTCAACGACAAAGTGCTCGAGGACACCGATCTCCTCTACAGCGGCACCCGCGAGCTGCCTGCGGATTTCTGGGAACGTCACGGCAAGGAAATGGAATCGTGGCAGCAATCCGGACACACTTATTATCGGGTCAAGGGTCCGCTGTGCTCCAGCCTGCTCGTCAACGAATTCGTCTATCAGGAAGCGGACCGGCCGCTCTACGCGCAGGTCAAGGAAATCGCCGGCAAGACGGCGATCCTGCAGACGATCAAGGACTATGCGCACCAGCGCAACAACGTCTGGGGCATCACCGCCCGCAACCGCGAGCAGAACTTCGCGCTCAACGTGCTGATGAATCCGGAAATCGATTTCGTTACCCTGCTCGGTCAGGCCGGCACGGGCAAGACGCTGCTGACGCTCGCTGCAGGCCTCATGCAGACGCTCGAGCACAAGACGTATTCCGAGATCATCATGACGCGCGTCACCGTGCCGGTCGGCGAGGACATCGGGTTCCTGCCCGGCACCGAAGAGGAAAAAATGAATCCCTGGATGGGCGCGCTCGAGGACAATCTCGACGTGCTCAACAAAACCGACGATGAAGCGGGGGAATGGGGGCGCGCTGCGACGCGCGATCTCATCCGCTCGCGCATCAAGGTCAAATCGCTCAATTTCATGCGCGGCCGCACGTTCATCAACAAGTTCCTGATCATCGACGAGACGCAGAACCTGACACCCAAGCAGATGAAAACGCTGATCACGCGTGCCGGCCCGGGCACCAAGGTGGTCTGCTGCGGCAACATTGCGCAGATCGATACGCCGTACCTGACGGAAGGCAGCTCCGGGCTTACGTACGTCGTCGATCGCTTCAAGGGCTGGCCGCACGGTGGGCACGTCACGCTGCAGCGCGGCGAGCGCTCGCGGCTGGCGGATTACGCGGCCGAACTGCTGTAGCCGCGCGCATGCCCAGGTGCTCGCCGCGTGAGCGTGTGAGAGAGTTGGGCTCGGCGGGGACAATGCCCCGGACGACCGTCAGAACCGGCCCGGCGCGGCGAAATTCTCGAACTTGGTGTACTGGCCCAGAAACGTGAGCTTCACTGTGCCGATCGGGCCGTTGCGCTGTTTGCCGATGATGATTTCAGCGGTGCCTTTGTCCGCCGTGTCCGGGTTATACACCTCGTCGCGATAGATGAAGAGGATCAGATCAGCGTCCTGTTCGATCGCCCCGGATTCCCGCAGGTCGGACATCACCGGCCGCTTGTTGGGCCGCTGCTCGAGGCCACGGTTGAGCTGTGACAACGCCATCACCGGCACGTTGAGCTCCTTGGCCACGGCCTTCAACGAGCGCGAAATCTCCGCGATTTCGGTCGCGCGATTCTCGCTGCTGTTGCCGACCTCCATCAGCTGCAGGTAGTCGACGATGATCAGGCCCAGCCCGGGCCCGCCGCATTGGCGGTAGAGGCGACGCGCGCGGCCGCGCAATTCGGTGGGGTTCAACATGCCGCTCTCGTCGACATAGATGGGCGCGTCGTTGAGCTTGCCCACGGCTGCGGTGAGCTTGTGCCAGTCGTCGTCGCTCAATGCGCCGGTGCGCAGCTTGTGCTGGTCGAGCCTGCCGACCGAACCCAGCATGCGCATGACGAGCTGCGTGCCCGCCATTTCCATGCTGAATACCGCGACGGGCATTTTCTCGCTCAA